>JANYHZ010000144.1 GCA_025362135.1 Betaproteobacteria bacterium
ATGACGCTAAACGGTAAGCCAATTGATGCGGGCCGAAAGTACAAAGTGGCAGGTTGGGCACCGGTTGCTGAAGGTGCCACTGGTGAGCCAATTTGGGACGTCATGGCAAACTACTTGCGCGACCAGAAGACGATTCAGCCCAAGAAACTCAATCTGCCGACGCTGATCGGTATGAAGGGCAATGCGGGGATCGCTTGATGAACAAGCGTGCCGCAGTTAGCGCGCTACTGTTGCTTATCGCAATTGCCGGGAGCGCACGCCTTGTCAGCGCTGCAAGTGCGGCGTTACCCATCCTTGTTCCGCAGAAAGTGGCACCCGATGTCTATCTGATTCAAGGTAAAGCGGGGGTCGCTTCGAAAGAAAATCGCGGCTTTAATTCCAACGCCGGATTTGTGGTGACGCGTGATGGTGTTGTGGTCATTGATGCACTTGGTACGCCGACGCTTGGCGAAGCGATGGTCATTGCCATCCGTAAAATCACGGCCAAGCCCATCCGCAAAGTCATTGTCACGCACTACCACGCCGATCATTTTTATGGCTTGCAGGCGTTCAAGAAAGCCGGTGCCGAGGTGTGGGCGCACGCGGCTGCGCATGAATACCTCGATGGCACCGAAGGGGCTGCACGGTTGGCGCAGCGGCGTGCGGAATTGGCACCTTGGGTGGACGAGGCTACCCGGCTCGTGCCGGCGGATGTGTGGATTGAAGGCAATCGCTCGTTCACGCTAGGCGGCACGCAATTCGACATCATTCATCTGGGTCCGGCCCATTCGCCGGAAGACGTCATCATCGTTATCGGCAAGTCAGGCGTGATTTTCACGGGCGATATCCTGTTTAGCGGGCGCATCCCGTTTGTCGGCGAAGCCGACAGCAAACGCTGGTTGCAGACGTTTTCGCGGCTGATCGATCTCAAGCCCCAGATCATGATCACCGGCCACGGTGCGCCGTCACGAAGCCCTGCTGCCGACCTTGCTCTTACGCGGGACTATTTGCTTTACCTCAGGCAATCGATGGGCAAGGCGGTAGAGGATTTTGTGTCGTTCGATGAAGCGTATGCGCGGACCGATTGGAGCCACTTTGCCAGGCTGCCCGCGTTCGAAGCCGCCAATCGTATCAATGCCTATGGGACGTACTTGCTGATGGAAAAAGAATCGCTTTCAAAGCAATGATTTTCACTCGAACCGCGCTTGGCCCTGTCTTGGGGTTGCTGATTTTGGCGGCGATTTTATTCGCCTGGCCAATCGTATCTGTGGCCGAAACTTCCCTGCCGTCCGCGCGGGACCTGTTGGTCGACGCCAGGACGGTCGGGCGTACCGGCGTTCCCTTGATTGTGATGGTCAGTTTGCAAGGATGCGCCCATTGCGAAGTCGTCAGAAGCTCCCATTTATTGCCGCTCTTGCGCGATGGGAACGCGGGACTAAGTCCGCTAATTCGTCAGGTCGAAATCAACGGGAAAGACGCTATGCGGGATTTCCACGGGCGTGCCACTACACACGCCGAATTCGCAAGCCGCTACAAAATTAAAATTGCGCCCGTGGTGATGTTTTTCGATGCCAAAGGAAAGCTGATCACCGAACCACTGGTGGGGGCAATGATCCCCGATTTTTACGGGGCCTACTTTGATGCGTCGTTGGCAGAGGCAAGGTCAAAGCTACATCCGGCAGACGGCGGCTGACGACAAATTTCAATCGGTGGCACCTGAAATGGCTGTGGTGTTTGGCCACCCAACCGCACTCCAGCGTTAGAATTGCGGCATGACACTCTACAAAGTATTTCTGCTGGTTCACCTGATCGCCATCGTCGTCTGGGTCGGCGGAATGTTTTTTGCACTATTTTGTTTGCGCCCCGCAGCCATCGCCGTGTTGCCGCCAGCGCAGCGGATACCATTGATGCATGCGGCGCTCGGGCGTTTTTTCAAAATCGTGGTCGTGGCGATCCTACTCGTGCTCGCGACCGGCGTAACGATGGCCATCGTGTCGGGCACGAAAAGCATGCCGGTCACGTGGCTTTGGATGATCGGTCTGGGTGCAGCAATGATGACTATTTTTTTTCACATTCGCGCCGCTCCGTTCGCGCGCATGGGGAAATGCGCAGATGCTCAGGACTGGCCCGCGGCCGCGCGCCATCTTGAGCAGATTCGGCTTGGTGTGATGCTGAATCTGGCCATTGGGTTGTCAATTATTGCGGTCATGAAACTCGGCCAATTTTGAGCGGCAACCTGGGGGACCACATGCTTTCTGCCGAGTGCCTGTCGACGGTCAAATCCCGGTATGAATTTATTCCAATGGGCGAGCCAACGGGCAACCTCACCATTGGTCGGGGGCGTATATCCGCAGGCGCTGACGAGGCGGACATTCCCGTCTTTGTCGCCATCATTGAAAACAAAATCGCCAGTGGGTCGTTGGGCATCAAAGAGTGTGACAAATTGGCGAGTCTTTTCAAGATCGTTGAGGCGCAAAAGAGCAGCCTTGTTCTCTATATTGACTCGGCAGGCGCCCGCGTGTCGGCAGGGCTGCCAGCGTTGGGCGCATTTCGGCACATGTATCGGACGGCGCTGAGCGCTGCGGCTTCCGGTGCGCCGATCACGGCCTATTGCGGCGCGAATTGTTTCGGTGGTGCCTCGATGCTCGCCGCCCTCGCGAACAAACGCCTCTATTCGACCAACAGCCGATTTGCGATGTCCGGCCCTTCGATACTCGCGCAAGCGGCTGGGTTTTCAGCGCTCGATGATGCCTTCAACGCGATGTCTGCCGCCGCAATCAGCGGCGAAGCGCGAGCCAGGCTAGGGAGCGCAGAAGTGATGGCAGCGAACGCTGGGTCGATGCTCCCACCGAGCCACGTGGCCAATGCCGCCGTCGATCAACATGTGCGGCTGGGCGCAAGACTGGCGCAGGTAAGGTCGGTAAACAAAGTTGGCAGCGCAGAAAAAATCGAACGCAAAGACCTGGCAAAACTCTATCCTGAAGGCTATCGCCTGGAGGAGCGTAACGGCATTTTGAATGGTGAGGCGCAGGTCGAGGGCCAAACCGTGATGCTCGCAGGACTTATTGGGGGAAAGGCGCTCGGTGCCGAGCGCGCCTGGACGCTGGCGGAAGCGTTTTGGAACATGCGTTCAATGCCTTCGCGAGAGGCACCCGCGCCAGTCCCGGTTGGTCCGACAACGTTGCATGTGTTGGTCGATTGTGATTCTCACTCCACGTCGCTCGATGACGAGCGAATCATGCTATCTACCTACCTCGCCGATATCGCCTCCGCACTCCACGCTCTGGCATCGGCAGGAATGCATGTCGAGACCACTGTGCTTGGTAAACTGGGCGGGGGCGTTTATGTCGCGCTGGCCGCGGCAGTGGCAAAGGTAAATATGTTGTACGGCACGGAGATTCAACTTCTGCCTGGCCAGGCCATCGCGAGTATTCTGGGCGACGCGGCGCTGCAGAAACACGAATTCAACGAGTACAAGGTCGCAGGCGTGGCCGATCAGGAATTGAAACTGGGAATCGTATAGCTCCATGAACGCAAATCTTTACGCTCTACTTCAATCGCGCTTTTCCGGGAATCGTTCGCAAACGGCACTGGAAACTGCTTCGGGCATCACATATACCTACGCGATGCTGGAGGAAATGACCGCGCGCTATGCAGGCTTCATACACGCGCTTGGCGTCGTGCCGGGAGACCGGATCGCGGTGCAGGTTGAGAAATCGCCTGAGGCCTTATTTCTATACCTTGCATGCCTGCAATCGGGCGCGGTCTTTCTGCCGCTCAATAGTGCGTATCAAGAGGGAGAGGTCGACTATTTCCTCGGCGACGCGACGCCAAAAGTAGTCGTACATCAGCAAAAAAGCGAAGCGTGGATGAGCACGTTGTGCGTAGCGCATCGGATCGCGCACCGTTTTACGCTGGCAGAGGACAATGGAGCGGAGATCCAGCAAGGGCGGCACACCTGGCACGAAAATGCCTCAAAAGCCTTGCCAATGCTGGATGTCGCCCATCGCGATCATGATGATCTTGCCGCCATTCTGTATACCTCCGGGACGACCGGTCGCAGCAAAGGCGCGATGATTACGCACAGAAATCTGTCGTCCAACGCGATAACCTTGCACGCGTATTGGGGCTTCAAGCCGGGCGACATCCTGTTGCACGCCCTGCCGATTTTTCACGTCCACGGACTGTTCGTCGCCTGCCATACCGCGTTACTCAACGGCAGCAAAATGATTTTCCATTCGAAATTCGACGCGAAGGCAGCCATTGCTGCGCTGCCGCGTGCAACGGTGTTCATGGGCGTGCCGACGATGTACGTTAGATTGCTTGCTGATGTTTCGTTTTCCCGACAAACCTGCGCCAATATTCGCCTGTTTGTATCCGGATCCGCACCACTATTGGCCGAGACGTTCCACGAATTTCTTGCGCGCACTGGCCACGTAATCCTGGAGCGCTATGGCATGACCGAGACCGGCATGATCACCTCCAATCCGCTCGACGCTGAGCGCCGTGGCGGCACAGTGGGTCTGCCCTTGCCCGGCATTGCGCTGCGTGTGGTGGATGAGGCAGGACGCGCCTGCATCGCGGGCGATATCGGCGGCTTGCAAGTGAAGGGCGATAACGTATTGCCGGGCTACTGGCAGATGCCGGACAAGGACAAGGAAGAATTCACGGCTGACGGCTATTTCAAGACCGGAGATGTGGGCAAGATTGACACCGATGGGTACGTCACCATCGTAGGTCGCTCCAAGGATTTGGTGATATCAGGCGGCTACAATGTGTATCCGAAAGAAATCGAAATGCTGCTCGATGAGATTGCCGGGGTCGCGGAGAGCGCGGTGATCGGCCTGCCACATCCTGACTTTGGCGAAGCAGTGGCAGCCGTGATCGTGAAAAAACCTGCCGCAATTTTGGTCGAGGCTGATGTTGTAGCCGCCATCAAGGGCAAGCTCGCCGCTTTTAAATTGCCCAAACGCATCTTCCTGGTGGAAGATTTACCGCGCAATGCGATGGGCAAGGTGCAAAAGAACGAATTGCGCAAGCGTTACGCCGATACTTTCAAGTAGTCTTTTCGCAGAGTTGTCCGTTAGCTGATTGTGACTCGGCGCGGCGCGAACCACACATAACTTGAAAATAGCCGACAAGACCCCAAGTTTTCTTTACATGTTTGATAACCGAAAATTAAGAATTCAATGATTGTATTCAACCTATCCTGCGTTCACGGCCACGAATTTGACGGCTGGTTCCGCTCTTCAGAGGACTTTGATCGCCAGGCGCACAGCGTGATGGTGGAATGTCCGCACTGCGGCGACACGCACATTACGAAGCGGCTCTCTGCCCCGCGGCTGAACATGGGTGCAACCGATATGGTGCCAGCACTGCCGCGGGTGAGCGGGCCACAGGAAGTTATGCCCGCTTCACTGATGCCGGGTCTGCAGGAGCACATGCTGCAACAATTCAAGGCATTCGTGCGTGCCAATACCGAAAACGTCGGTGGGCAATTCGCGGAGACCGCACGGCGCATGCACTACGGTGAGGAAAGCCATCGCAATATCCGCGGTCGGGTCTCGCAGGACGAAGCGGTGGCGCTGAGCGAAGAGGGCATCGAAACGGTTTCGCTGCCGCACGGCATTCTTCTCGATGAGGGCGTGCAGTAGCAGTTGTTACCACAAAAGACTGTGCTAAGGTTTCGCATATCCAAAACAGCGAAATGCAATAGATGAAAGCAATCCTCTGTAAGGCCTGGGGAGGCCCGGACACATTGGTGCTTGAAGATGTCGCTTCGGGCGAACCGGCTGCAGGCGAAGTCAAAATTCGCGTGCGCGCCGCGGGTGTCAATTTTCCTGATGTCCTCATCATCCAGAAAAAATACCAAATACAGCCACCGTTGCCATTTTCGCCGGGCGCTGAAGTGGCCGGTGACATTCTCAGCATCGGTGCAGGCGTCACCCACCTGCAGCCGGGGGACAAGGTCGTTAGTTTTTGCGGCGTAGGGGGATTTGCTGAAGAAGTGATCGCACCCGCTGCGGTGACGATGCCAATGCCGCCCGGTGTCTCCTATCCACTCGCAGCGATATTTTCGTTGGCCTATGGCACCTCATGGCACGCCGTACGTGACCGCGCTGCGCTGCAGGCGGGCGAGACCATGCTGGTACTAGGCGCATCCGGCGGCGTGGGTCTGGCGGCGGTGGAGATTGGCAAGGCACTTGGTGCGCGCGTCATCGCCGCAGCGTCGAGCGACGAGAAACTCGCTATCTGCAAGAAGCACGGCGCCGATGCGCTGATCAACTATTCGCGTGAAGACCTGCGCGTAGCCATCAAGCGCGAAGCCGGTGGCAAAGGGCCCGATGTGATTTTCGACCCGGTGGGCGGCAAATTTGCCGAGCCCGCGTTTCGTTCCATTGGCTGGCGTGGACGTTATCTCGTGATCGGTTTTGCAGAGGGTGAAATTCCATCGCTGCCACTCAATCTTGCGCTGCTTAAAGGCGCGTCAATCGTCGGCGTTTTCTGGGGCGAATTTGCCAAACGCGAACCCGCGCAAAACAGGAAGGGCATGGCGGAGATGATGGGCTGGATGCATGAGGGAAAAATCAAACCGCTGATCTCGAAATCCTATGCGCTTGCCAATGCGCCACAGGCTTTGATGGACATGGCGGCGCGCAAGGTGGTAGGCAAAATCGTCATCACCCCGTAGCAGCCTGACGTACTCAAGGGAAATCTGCCTTCGCCCCGCTCTTTTTTTCGCTACTATTGCTTGAGTCCGATAGGCTGTTCGCGGTCGGTCTGCGGCTTGAGAACAGACAAACCCAGCAGGTGCCAGTCCTGCATCACCAGGCCACGCCGCAACAGCACTCTCACCCGCAGGATTTCCGAGAACTCTTCACGTGATTCGGAAAAGCGGCTGATCCAGTCCTCGTACGAAATTGCGCCGCACTGGCCCTGATAGGCGCAAAGATTGTGCAACAATTTACTGTCGGCACCGCAATCAAGGCCAAAGTCGCACGCCACCAATTCCCACGCTACTGCAAGCGTAGTCGCACGCACTGGCGTAACAGCGTCGCCCAACATCAATGTCGATTCACCACGCGCCAGAAAGAGGCCGACGTCACGTATAACATGTGGGTCGCCCGTGGACAAGAGTCGGGCAACAAGATCGTAGTTGCCGGCCTTGCTGTCGGCCAGATCGCGAAACAGCAGCGTACGCGCGATCGCGCGGGGGTCACCGTCGCGCGCGGCACTTTGTATCAATCCCAAAACGTAAGCCGGAGAAATTGGCGACCCGTCGAAAACCACGCAGTCACGATTGCTTCGTTCGAACGCATGCTCACGTGCCCGGTTGTCATCGTCCTCAGCAGCGACCTTGCCCGCGGTCAGCCGCTGCGCGAAGTCATCGCGAAACCGGGAAAGTCCGTCGTGAGAAAGTGCGTAGCACTCCTCCAGCGCCATAGCCGCGTAGTAACGGGACTCCGCATCAAAATTCTCCGCCAGCATTGCGGGGCCGGGATTGTAAAAGCGGCTTTGTTCACGCACAAAGACTTGTGTCTCGCGGTCGCGAGACGGCGACCGGCGTGGTAGTCGTGCACGTCCGACGACTTCTTCATTTGTGGTGGAAACCAGGGGATCGCGTACGTGGGTGACCACGGCCTGTGGTACCGATACCCACAACACAATCTGCCACATGACGAGCGAGGCCACCAAATGCAATAGCAGCGATCCCTTGCCTGCGAAACCGCGTTGCAACTTGTCACAACCCATCGCGCATCCCTCCGCAGTTTTTTAAGCCACTGTCGTCCACCAGTGACGAAGATAGTATGCGGCGAAAATTTAACGCGGTAAATTGGTTCCGAGCCCAGCGGTGCCTCATGCTGCTTCGCTACACTGTGATAGGGCAGATTTTTCACCCGCTGTGGCGGGCCATGATTTCTTGTTTGACGCTCCAGCGAATGGTGGGCTGAACACTTCTGGTGGCAGGCTTTTGTTGCGAAACGAAAATCAACCAACGAAGGAAGCCAGCCCAGTCGAAAGCGCCTACTGAGTGCATTTGCCGCGCTGTGATGCAGCAACGGCCCGACCGGATAGAGCTTCGCGCAAAGAGGCGACGACCGAAAATCCTTCCGCTGTTAAACGTGCCGTGCCAGGTTGTGCGTGACCTGATACTTGCGCGGAGAACGCTTAACCGAGCGCCCAAAAAGAAAGAACCCCGCTTTGCGGGGTTCTTTCTTACAAAAGTAAAGCGAATTAACGACAGGACGAAGGCAGCCACTGTGCTTTCATTGAGGTACCTGCCTTACAGGTCCACTTTACACCACCAACACCCGTGGTTGGCGACAAATTGAGAATGGCACCCGTCAAAACTTTCGCGTTATAGGTAATTATGAGGAGACCGGCAGTGACCTTCACACTCTGGACAGCATTTCCCTTAATGGAAGGCGCTGTAGCCAAGCCAGCTGATACATTACCTGGTGGCAATGACCCCTTGGAGTTGTAATACTCGGTAACTGCAGTCTTGCCCGAAGAAGCGAGCGACAGACCTTCCGTCACATGTGCGCGCTTGGTGTAATCCTGATATGCCGGAATAGCAACAGCGGCCAAAATACCGATAATCGCAACGACGATCATCAGTTCGATCAAGGTAAAGCCTTGTTGAACTTTCTTCATTTGATTCTCCAATAACTAGTTAGGTTGATTTCCAAACACATCGCGATGTGTTGTGCTGCTTATATGCAATCCCCGTGCCAGACCCGAACTATCTTCGCGCAGCCCTGTGTGTGCTAATTCACACTATGGCTGAAAGCGGCAATTACCACAAATTTACCATTTGGCATCATGTTGTTACGCAACTTCAACATCAGGTGAACAACCATTCCGTCACGATTTTTCAGCCAAGGGACATATATCTTCAATTTACCGCCAGCCCACGACGCATTAAATGCACAATAGTCGCGCGTAAGCGGCATTTTGGATGACCGGTTGCGCCCAACGTGACAATTTCCGTCAGTTCACGCGCGATCCCCGAAGCCTGGAATGGCGCGTTCGTCCACTTGATCCACCTGTGCGGGATCGAGGAACTGCTCCGCATACTTCAGATAAACCTTCTCCCGCACGAACACGTCGAACAGGTCCGGATCGATGTGCCCATTGAGCTTGAACTTGCCAAGTATGTATAACGATTCAGAGAGCGTCTTGCCCAGCTTGTAGGGGCGATCCTTAGCGGTAAGTGCTTCAAAAATATCCGCGATCCCCATGACACGAGCCTGAATGCTCATCTGCTCCCGCGTCAGACCACGCGGGTAGCCCTTGCCATCCATGCGCTCATGATGTCCGCCAGCATATTCAGGCACTTTTTGCAGATGCCTCGGCCAAGGTAGTGCCTCCAGCATCTTGATGGTCGCATCAATGTGGTGGTTAATAATCTTGCGCTCTGCAGGCATTAGCGTTCCGTAGGGAATATTTAGATTATCTTTTTCGTCGAGCGATAGAAACGGAACATCGTCACCCTCTGCGTTCCTGTAACGGTACTCGGCAATTTGCGCCACACGGGCCTGATCGTCGGCACCCATCTTTTCGCCACCGATATTGGTACGCCGCAAGAAAGCACAGTCATCGTCCAATTGTTTCACGCGCGCCTGATATTCAAGCTCCGCGCGTTTCGCGTCAATCGCATTACCCTCGCCGCGCGCACTAATTGCGGCTCTGAGCATTTCCAGTTCGGCATCGCGCTTCAAAATTTCAAAGCGCTGCGCAACAAATTCAATGCGGTCAAAAATTGTTTCCAGCTTGGTTGCTTTGTCGACCACGTGTACCGGTGTCGTTATCTTGCCGCAATCGTGAAGCAAGCCTGCAATCTTTAGCTCGTACCGATCCTTCTCAGTCATCTTGAAGTCTGCAAGCGGGCCGATAGTTGCATTCGATGCAGCTTCAGCGAGCATCATCGTTAACGCGGGCACGCGTTTGCAATGTCCACCCGTGTAGGGTGATTTATCGTCGATGGCACTATTGATCAGATCGATCAAGGACTCAAACAACTCTTCCAACTGGTTAATCAACATGCGGTTGGTCAGTGCGATCGCCGCCTGCGATGCCAGCGACTCAGCCAAACGCTGATCCTCATTCGTGAACGGGATCACTTTGTTATTTTCGTCCTGGGCATTCAATAGTTGCAGGACACCGATAATTTCCCCTTCGTGATCCTTCATAGGGATGGTCAGGAAAGAAATCGAGCGGTAACCGGTTTTCTTGTCGAAGTTGCGCGTACCTGAAAAATCGAAACCATCTGCCGTATAGGCGTCTGCGATGCTCACCGTTTCGTCGTGCAGCGCCGCATAAGCAGCTACCATGTTGTTGTTCTCTGCGCCGTCAGGCTGGTGTAGCGGAATTGCATAGAACGGAACATCGACACCCGTCGTTCCGCCCATTGCAATCTTCAGGCTGTCGTTAAGTACAATCTCGAACTTAAGTTTGTCCTCAATGAGGCGGTAAATCGTTCCGCCATCCGCATTGGTGATGGTCTTGGCCGCGGTAAGAATTGTCTCCAGCAGCCGATTAATGTCCTTTTCCTGCGAGAGCGCAATACCTATCCGGTTAAGGTATTCAAGCGAAGTGAAGAGGCGGTTTCTCAGCGCCGTGTCAGTAACGCCCTCGAACGAACGCCCCAGCGACTGCAGATTGGCCTTGGCTTCCATGTCGGCAAGAGCGGACGAGGTCATTTAATCGCGACTGCTCTCACCTGCTTCATGTCCGTCACGCCCATCATGACTTTTTCCATGCCGTCCATCTTCAGCGTCGACATACCCTCTTCGACACATTTGACAAATAAATCCGCGACGCGCGCCTTTTCCTGCACCATCTTCTTGATCGCTTCGCTTGCCACCATCAGTTCATGCAGGCCAACGCGTCCCTTGTACCCAGTGCCACCGCAAGTATCGCAACCTTTACCCCGGTAGAGGGTCAGTTTGCCGTCCTTGCCGTATTCTTTCAGCCAGTAGTCGTACATCTTCTTGGCTTCGCCCTGCGGATCTTTTTTCCAGGGCTCCGTTTGGCGAAGATCGTTGGTGTACTCGGTCATGAAGTGCTTTAGCTCTTCGGCATCCGGCGTATAGGGTTCTTTGCACTTGCCACACAGACGTTTCGCCAAGCGCTGCGCAAGAATGCCGAGCAAAGCATCGGCAAAATTGAACGGATCCATGCCCATATCGAGAAGCCGGATGATGGCCTCCGGCGCCGAGTTCGTATGCAGCGTTGCAAACACCAGATGGCCCGTGAGAGAAGCTTCGATACCGATATGCGTGGTTTCCGCATCGCGCATCTCGCCGACCATGATGATGTCAGGATCCGCACGGAGAAATGCTTTCATTACGACCGGGAAATCGATGACTTTCTTGTTTACCTGGACTTGCCTCAAGCCTTTTTGCGTGATCTCGACGGGATCTTCGGCAGTCCAGATTTTTGTATCCGGTTTGTTGAGCGAGCCCAACACGGAATGCAGCGTCGTGGTCTTACCAGAGCCGGTCGGTCCACACACAAAAAACAAACCATACGGCTTCGAAACCGCCTTCTCCAGGTTCGTCTTGTTCTTCGTCGTGAGGCCAAGTTTATCCAGTGGAATTGGCTCTCCAGCGGCGAGAATACGCATCACGACATCTTCCACACCTCCGGCAGTCGGAATGGTTGCGACCCGTAACTCGATATCCAGCGGCCCGTATTTTTTGAATTTGATCTTGCCGTCCTGCGGCTTGCGTTTCTCGGAGATGTCCAAGTCACACATGATCTTCAAGCGAGCTGTCAGCGCATTTCGGTAACTCGCAGGTACTTCGATATAGGTGGAAAGTGAACCGTCTTTGCGGAAACGGATTCCTGTCTTGCCTTTGCCAGGCATTGGCTCGATGTGAATATCGGACGCACCCTGATGATAGGCATCGACGATAATCTTGTTAACGAGTTTTACCAACTCGTTGTCAGCAGCCGCGGAGAGTTCGTCCCCGCCAATATCCCCAGGTTCTGCTTCATCATCGAGGTTCGAGAGCAAGTCGCCGATGTCCTCGCTGGCGCCGCCATCGGCACCGAAAAACTGGTTGACCGTCTGGGTAAAATCACGCGCGGTACAAACCCTGTAGACCGGTTTTAATTTTGGGAAAATATTCTCCACCACCCTCGAACTCTTTACGTGCTCGGGATCGGTCGTCATCACGATCAGACCAGCCTTGCCATCCTCAATTGGCAACCAATTTGCCGATTCGGAATATTCTTTTTTTAGATTCTTCAGCAGATCAAGCGGCTTGATGCGGTCGGATTTAAAGGGTTCGTATTCAACGCCAAAGTACTTGGCAAGTGCTCCGCCAAGCGCAGCAGGCTTCACTTGAAATTCATCGATCAGTATGTCTTCTACGTTCTTGTTCTTGCGCCGCGCAGTCCTCGTTGCAAGTTCGAGTTCCGCATCAGAGATGATGTTATCAACAATAAGATATTCAAATTTGGACTTGATCTGGCCGGGTATTTGCTGGCGCACGCGAAACGCAATGGCAAGCGTCTTTGAAAGTTCAACCAGTCCTTCCTCGGCCAGTGAAGGAAATGGGGTGCCTGGCAAGTGGTTGATTACCTGGATCACACCCAGCAGTTCGCCCCCACCTTCGCCGCCTGTGATCGGCACGACCATCATCTGCTTGGTGCGGTAGC
>JANYHZ010000155.1 GCA_025362135.1 Betaproteobacteria bacterium
GGCCCCCCTCGTACCGCCGGCACTGAGTGACCCCCCCGCACGCGCCGAGACTCCTGCTCCAACGAAGATCGAACGCGAAGCCGTGAAGCCGACACTCCCTCCTGCTGCCTCCGTATCTACCCCGGCTGCCGCACCAACCACGTTACGTGCGCCGAGCGGCACACCAACTGGCACACCCGGTGCAGACCGCGATCTCCTCAAGCCCCGCGTCGATGCGACGACACCATCAACCGATACACTCGCACCCGCACTCGGCAAAGCGCCGGGCATCGACCTGGACGCCGTGCGCAGGCGTGCGCGCGAAATCAGCAGCAGCGGCACGGGCCCGCGCACGGTATTTCCATTTCCCGCGACCCCGCCGCAAAAGCCGAAGTCCAAAGAACAACAGGCCTTCGACAAAGCGCTAAAGAAAAACGACTGCCGCGATGCCTACGCCGACATGGGGCTGGCGGCAGTGGTGCCGCTGGTATTGAGCGCTGTTCGGGAGGACGGGTGCAAGTGGTAGTGCGGCCCGCCAAATATTGATTCAAGTTGACACAAAAATGAAAATTGTTTTCTATTCCCCCGAAAAAAATCCCCAGCTCTGGCTTGAGGAACTCCGCGCCGTCCTTCCAGGTGCCCACGTTTGGGCATGGACGCCAGTGTGCGCAGAACGTCAGGCCGACTACGCGGTTTTGTGGGAACCCCCGCCGGAATTATTCCCGTCGCAGCGCGAGCTCAAAGCGGTATTCAATATCGGCGCGGGCGTCGACGGCGTGATGAAATTACCCAACCTGCCCGCCAGCGTGCCGATCGTGCGCCTGAACGATGCGGGCATGGCCGTGCAGATGGCCGAATACGTCTGTCATGCACTGCTCCGGCACGCACGACGTTTTGATACCTATGAAGTCCATGCAAAAAATCGCGAATGGAAACGTGAACCCCCGATTGACCGCGTCGCGTTTCCCGTCGGGGTAATGGGTCTCGGCGACATCGGCGCACGCGTGGCGCAAGCCGTCGCCGCGTTCGAGTACCCCACTTTCGGCTGGTCGCGCACGGCCAAATGCGTGCGCGGCATCACCACATTCAACGGCAGCGAGGGCCTCGGTGAATTTTTGCGACGCGTGCGATTGCTCGTGTGCGTGTTGCCGCTCACGCCGGAGACGGAAGGGATATTGAATGCGACGAACCTGTCAGCGCTCAAACCAAACGGCTATCTCATCAATGTGGCGCGGGGCAAACATTTGGTTGACAGCGACCTGCTCACCATGCTCGACAGTGGCCACCTCGCGGGCGCCACGCTCGACGTGTTTCGAGACGAGCCACTATCAGGCGGGCACGCTTTTTGGGATCATCCAAAAATTACTATCACGCCGCACATTTCAGCGATCACTCGTCGCGCAGAAAGCGTGCTGCAGATCGCGCAAAAAATATCTGCGCTTGAGCGTAGCGAGACGATTGAAGGTGCGATTGACCGTGAACGCGGCTATTAACTGGCGCGTAATTCCTGCACACATCGACCGATGCGTCGTCGCAGCAAGCTGCGCAAGGTGACACCATCGGCGTAGCCGACCTGTGCCGCAATCTGATCCACGCTCGCGTTACTCGTCTGCAGCAGATGTACCGCGCGTTCAACGCGCAGATCCTGAAAATACGAAAGCGGCGACTTGCCCATCACCGCTTTCAGGCGCCGCGCCAGTGCGCGTTCACTGGTGCCGATACTTCGCGCCGCATCGCCAACTGAAAATCCACTCTTCCATTATTTTCCGGCCCAATGCTCGAAGCGCTCAACAATTGAATCAGTATGCGCGAGGTGATCAGGAATCACATACGCCGCTTGCGAAGGGCGAGGATCCATTACCAGGTAGCGTGCCGTGAGCGCGGCCAGCTCCTGGCTGACGCTACGCACCAGCGACAGTGCCATATCGAGATGGGCTAGTTCCGCACCTGCCGTGATGCAGCGCGCTGATGTGACCAGCATGCGCGATTCATCGAGCTTCACCTTGAGGAAGCACTCGCGAAACGTTGGCCCGAGCCAACACGATGTTGTCGCCGCTTCACTGTCGGGGAGCCCCGCGTTTGCGAGCACAAAAGTTCCAGCACACGCGGCCCCTGTGATCGCCCCCTGGTCGGCCCAGTGCCGGAGCCAGGATACCCGCGTCGGCGATTTCGGCCCGTTGCAGGGCTCCCAGCAAGGGTACGGGCAGCTTCGCGCCTATCGCAGGCACCAGCACGAATGATTTACGCTGATACCAATATTCTGGTTTCTCTGCTGGCGGGCGACAATGGCACCGCGGCTGCCGCAGCATGGTGGGCAGCGCAGTCTGTTCCAAAACGGCTGCGAAAGCGCTTCAACGGGCATTCTGCGATGAGGATGACAGATTCCAGTGGTTCACCCCCGCGGATGATGCTGCGCATGAATCTGTTTCAACCGCTCTCGCGCTACGTGAGTGTAAATTTGCGTCGTCGTAATATCGGCGTGCCCGAGCAGCAATTGCACAACGCGCAAATCCGCGCCGTGATTGATCAGGTGCGTGGCGAATGCATGTCGCAACGTGTGTGGCGAGATTGGTTTGTTCACGCCCGCCTTGATCGCGTAGCGCTTGATCATGTGCCAGAACATCTGGCGCGTCATAGCGCTGCCGCGCTGCGTGACAAACATATCGTCACTTTTCTTGCGACCGAGAATTTTCATGCGTGCCGAATTCAAATAGCGCTGGATGACATCAGAAGCCGCCTCACCTAACGGTACCAGCCGCTCCTTCGACCCCTTGCCCAGCACACGCACCACACCCATATCGAGGCTCACTTGGGCAACCTTGAGGGTCACCAGTTCGGTCACTCGAAGCCCGTTCGCGTAAAGCGTTTCGAGCATCGCGCGATCACGCAGGCCAAGCGCAGTGTTTTCATCCGGCGCATCGAGCAGCGCTTCGACATCAGCTTCAGAAAGAGACACCGGCAAGCTGCGTGTGAGCTTTGGCGATTCCAGATGCCCGCTCGGATCAGCAGCAATCAGTTTTTCCCGAACCAGATACTGAAAAAATCTTTTCATCGCCGACGTGAGCCGTGCGGTGGAACGGGGACTTGCATGTTGCACATCGATGCGATGGCCAATGAATGCCTGCAAGTGTTGTGCCTCCACGGTCAACAGCGCACCGGCATCTTCCCTGCGCAACCAGTCAGCCAACTGCGCGATATCACGCCCATAACTTTCGATCGTGTTGCGAGCCAGTCCATCAGAGAGCCAAAGACTGTCGGCGAATTGATCGATGATCGGATCACGCTTCATCGGTCTGCATTGGTCAAAACAGCGACGACTTGTCGCTTAATGCTTCGTGTGCGAGCAACCAGCGCTTGATGCGCAAGGGGTCGCTCTGCTTGCCACCCATAAAACCGCCGAGCCCATTCACTGCCACCACGCGATGACAAGGCACGACGATGGGCACCGGATTCTGTCCGCACGCGGTTCCGACTGCGCGTGGAGAGGAATCAATTTGGGCGGCAAGCCCTCCGTAGGTTTGCGTTTCCCCCGCCGCAATTTTGCACATCGCGTGCCACACGTCGAGCTGATGTTTGCTGCCCGCGAGCTTTAACGGTAGAGCAAAAATAAAATCCGGATTTTCGATGTAGGCCATCAGTTGCACACTCACCAGATGCGCGACAGTATTGGTCTTGGGTGCTTTTGCGGTAATGTCCAACGGCAGGAAGTGAACGCGCAACAGATGCGTGTCGCTCGCGATGATGCCTAACGTCGCAAACGGCGCTTTGAGGCGTGCATCGTATTTGTCGAGCAACAAGCGCTGCGGACTCATGGCTGGATCGGTTTGGTGATATCCATGTTCGGAAGCGTTCGGCGAATCAGCGCGGACAATTCCGCAGCGATGGGTGGTGAGACTGTGGCACCCGGATGCCGGACGCGATTGCAGTTGATCAATCCGCGCAGGCGTAGAATTTCTTTGCGAATCGCAAGTCCCGGTTGCTGCTCGAACACAATGAGTGAAGCGAAGCGCGCATACAGCGCATGCAGGCGATCAAAATCCTTCGCCTTTGCGGCGGTAACGAGCGCCATCAATACTTCCGGAAACGCGAAACCGGTGTTGAAGCCATTCGAGCCGGCTTCAAGATCGAACGGCGCATAAAGCGCACCGAGACCGCTCAGGATGACAACCGGACGCGACAGCCCTTCACGTATGGCACGAATCTTCGGCGGCGTCGGCACCGCTTCGGCTTTGATGCACACAACCGACGCGACTTCATTGATGATGCGCAAAATCAACGGCACCGACATGTGAACTTCGGTGGATGCCGGATGATCCTGCAACACGATTGGCAAGCGCGTGCCGGTACTGATGCGGCGGTAGTACTCGACAACGCGCTCGTCATTCGGCACCTGCTCCTTTGCAGGTGCGACCATGACCGCGTCCGCACCAAGATCCTCTGCCATGCGCGATAAATAAGCCGCCGCTGCAGACCCACTGTGACTGGTACCAACGATGAGGGGAATACGCCTTTTTACCGTCGCGACCGCAGACTTAATGAGCGCCTCGCGTTCTTGGTCACTGAGGCGATTGGATTCGCCGAGCACGCCAAGAATGGTGATGCCATCGACACCAAGCTCCACCATGAATTCGATCATGCGCTGCCACGAACCGACATCGAGACTTTCGTCTTCATTGAACGGCGTCGCCAGAATCGGGATAACACCTGAAAATTTATGCGTCATTCGTCAGTTCCAGTGGTTGCAGCTAAATTACCGACAACTTCATCATGAGTGCAATTATGCCAGCCAGAAACACCGTCTCGGCGACCATCAACACGACCGGCTTCATATCGAGCACGGTCAGATCCTTCAATGAGGCGTGCATTCCAATCGCCGAGATGGCCAGCACCAAGGAAAATCTCGATACATCGCCAGCAGAGGACAATAACCGCTTCGGCATCGCGACAAAACTATTTAATGCGACCAGTACGCCGAACGCGACCGCAAACCATGCAACAACGGCGGGCGTATCGCGATGGCGCTGCCTTGGGCACGTTCGCGAAACATCAACGAAAGCACAAGTATCACCGGCAGCAGCATCGCCACCCGCAACAGCTTGACGATAGTGGCGGTGTTACCCGCATCTTTGCCCATGCTGTAGCCCGCTCCGGCCACCTGCGCAACATCGTGAATGGTGGCACCCAGAAAAATGCCGGCCCGGTGGGGATTGAAGCCCGTCACGCCGACGATAACCGGATACACCACCATCGCGATGGTAGAAAGTGCGGCGGATGCACCGCAGTTGGCCACCGCGCCGCCAGTGAGCAATCCGAAATGTTTTTCGGCCGACGAGAAGCGGCTGAACAGCCAGCCAGACAGAATCGTGAGCAATACGCCCGCGACAACCATCAAGGCCGTGTTCGGCCCCAGCGCGCTGATCTCGCCAAAGGTGATGCGCAATCCCAGCAACGCAACACCAATGCGCAGCACTGTCGATGCCGCAAGCTGGACACCGGCGACGCACTTGCCCTCCTGCCCCAGGAAATTGAGCGCCATTCCCAGCAGCAAAGCGAACAGCATCGCCGATGCCCCGTAATGCTCGGACATGAACGTCGCCGCAATCGCGACCACGGACGCACAAATAACGCCAGGAGCCAGCTTATCGACATGATTTTTTGCGGCAAACCAGGTCGGCATCAATTTTTCTCTTTATTTGGACAGTGCTCGCGCAGGGCTGCCGGCGCATGGTCTCAGTTTTATGCGTCGAAATACTTAAAACCAGTACGTCCCTGTCCCTCGACAACGCGGGCGTGGTTGCGGCGGCGCAGCATATTTGTTCGCAAACGCTGACGCGGCAGCGCTGATTTGTGGCAAAAACACCGAAACGTTCAAGTTAGCCAACTCATATAGATGACCTACTTGACTTTACCAACATCACTGAATAAAGTGCCCATCTGTATGTTGCGCAGCAAAGTGGCGGGGCTGGCGCAGGCCGCGTCAGGCTGCGCGGAGTGGTTGGTCATCATTGGCTGATACGTCGCAGGTCCGGCAACGTGTCCGCTCAAAAAAATACATGGACAAGGAGAATTGCATGAAACTAGCCAGGAATTTGAACAAGCCCGTGGGTGTCCGGCGGCTCTTGCTGCCCGCCGTGTCAACGATTGCCGCACTGGTGGCTGGTCTTGCCCATGCCCAGCAAACACCCGCCAATGCTGCCAAGCCTGAGGCATCAGACAAGCTCGATACCATCACCGTCACTGCCACCAAGCGCAGCGAGCCGCTGCAATCGGTACCCATCGCCATAACAGTTCTCGGTGGCGAGCAGCTAGAGCAAAGCAACCTGAATACGATTGGCGCAATTACCACGCAGACACCGACAGTCAATTTTCGTACCGGCGCATCCAACAAGGACACGTCGCTGTTCATCCGCGGCGTCGGCACGATTACCACGTCCCCTGGTGTGGAGCCCACCGTTTCCACCGTCATCGACGGCGTTGTCACGGCGCGTCCCGGACAGGCGACGCTTGATCTGGTGGAGGTTGACCGGGTTGAGGTGCTACGAGGACCACAAGGCACGTTGTTCGGCAAGAACGCATCTGCGGGCGTGATCCACATCATTTCTAAAGCCCCCTCAAGTGACACCCAGCGTTACGTCGACCTGTCTTTCTACCAAGGTAACGAGAAAAGACTGCGCCTGGGTGTTTCCGGCGAGCTCCAGCCCGATACGATGCGAGGCTCGCTCTCACTCCTGCACGGCGACTACGACGGCAACGTGACCAACGTCTTCAATGGCAGCAAGGTAAACGGCTATAAACGCGACGGCGGACGCGGTCGGCTGGAGATGACGCCAAACAAGGATCTCAAGATCACCTTGATTGCCGATTACATGAAATCGCAGGACAACGGCCCGCAGGGTGTCGTAGTGGGCACCACGCTGACCTCGTATCCGCTCGGTGTCGTGACCGCCAATCCGCTGTTTGCTGCGGCGATTTTGCCTGTCGTGCCCTCGCCGGACAACCGCAGCATCAACAGCGAAATGGAAACGCGGGTTTCGGATACCAATTCCGGCTTGTCCGCGCAGGTTGACTGGACATCCGGTGAGCACACCTGGACTTCGATCACCGCTTATCGCAAGTGGGAGAACAACCAGTTTCAGGACCAGGATCGACTCTCAACGGTCTACCGTCAGTTCGTACAGCAGGCCGACAAGGGCAATCTGGACTTCAACCAAACCACCCAGGAATTGCGGGTTGCTTCGCCGAAAGGACGCTTCTTCGAGTACGTCGCCGGTGGGTTTTACATGAACGCGAAGAATGATGAGCGCTATCAGCGTGACGTTACCAGATGCCTCGCCAGCACGGCAGCGGCATTGCCTTCGGGATTAGTGCCGTGCACTGCGGCCACGACGACATTTGATACGGGCATCGCCAACTACGGTATTCGCAGCAAGAGCGCTTCGCTGTTCGGCGAAGGCACGTTCAATTTCAGCAAGCAATTGCGCGGCATCGCCGGTTTGCGCTACACGACCGACGACCTGTCCTACTATCACGCTCGCACATCCACGCAGGCGGCAGCGATCGCGGGTGTACAACCCGCCACGTCCAGCGATGGATCAATCAAGGAAAACGGGGTTTCCGGCAGGATCGGGCCGCAGTTTGAGCTGAGCAAGGACGCGATGGTGTATGCGACCGGTTCGCGCGGCTACAAAGGGCCGGCGTTCAACGTATTCTTCAACATGCTCCCGTTCAGCGGTACCGTGCCACGCGACTCGATCCCGCTGAAGCCCGAAACCTCCAACACCTATGAGATTGGCCTAAAGACGACCGCACTCGATAACCGTTTGCGTTTTAACGTCGCCATCTTTGACAGCAAGTACAAAAACTATCAGGCCAACATCCAGGATCTGGTCGTCGGCACAGTCATCACGCGCCTGATCAATGCCGGTGATGTATCGACCAAGGGTGTCGAAGTGGATTTCGCGGCGAAATTGTCGAAAGAGTTCACGGTGTCAGGTGCCGCAGCACGTATCAAGGCGCGAATCGACAAGTTCAACTGCCCGGTGGGTGCGTCGGCGAGCTGTAACGTCGATGGCAAGCCATTACCGTTTTCGCCTGACTCACGCATCAATGTGCGTGCCAACTATAAAACGCCGATCGGCAGTGGTCTGACCCTCGATGTTGGTGGCGACTACAACTGGCAAAGCAAAGTGCTCTTCGACATCACGCAGGCACCCGATACCTATCAAAGTGCCTATGGCATATTCAATGCAACCGTCGCGGTTTCTGATGCAGGAAAAGGCTGGCGCGTTGCCATTCTCGGTAAAAATCTTGCCAACAAATCCTACGCTGCAGCGCTGGCAACAGGCGGTGCATTCATTGTCCGGGCAGTCCCACGCGATGACCGGCGCTACTTCGGAATAAACGCACGTCTCGATTTCTAGCAGACTGTCGGGTAACGAATGACGGGGATCGATAGGTCGGATGCCCGTCAACATCGCCATTGCCTGCAAGGCGGGGATAAAATCTTCGTTTCCGCCGGTTTCACCCGATAGGCCATTTGTGTCTGCCAACTCTTCCCGCCGCGCTTTGGAGTCGCTTCGCAGCCAGCGCTGGCTGGCCAAAGACGACATGCGCTCGTTTGCACACCGGCAAAGGTTGCAGCAGCGTGGTCTGCGGCGCGAAGAATTTCTGGGCCGCCCGGTCATCGCCATCGTCAACACGTGGTCTGATCTGTCGCCATGTCACGCACATCTGCGCGAGCGTGCCACATCGATTCGTCAAGGCATCCTGCTCGCGGGCGGATTTCCAGTAGAACTACCAGCCTTGTCCCTGGGCGAAGTCATGGTCAAGCCGACCACGATGCTCTACCGCAATTTGCTGGCGATGGAAACCGAAGAGTTATTGCGCTCGCACCCGGTTGACGGTGCCGTGCTGTTGGGAGGTTGCGACAAGACCACGCCGGGGCTGCTGATGGGTGCGATAAGTATGGACATCCCGGTCATCTTTTGTCCCGCCGGGCCGATGTTGAATGATCGTTATAAGGGAAAGAGCGTTGGCGCAGGGACCCACACTAAAAAATTCTGGGACGAATACGTCGCAGGCAACATCAAACAGCCGGAGTGGATCAAGCTTGAAGCGAAGATGACGCGTTCGCCTGGCACCTGCAACACCATGGGAACGGCCAGTACCATGACCTCGATTGTCGAGGCGATGGGCTTCACGTTACCGGGGGCCAGCAGCATTCCCGCTATGGATGCGAACCACGTGCGGATGACCTCCGCATGTGGAGAACGAATTGTTGAAATGGTCTGGGAAGATTTGAAACCCTCTTGTTTCTTTTCAAAAGACTCACTCGCCAATGGCATCAATGCCTATATGGCGCTCGGCGGTTCCACCAACGCCGCCATCCACCTCATCGCGATTGCCGGGCGCGCGGGCCTGAGCCTGACGCTCGATGAAATGGATCAAGCCGCACGACAGATTCCCGTCCTCGCAAATCTGTTTCCCTCCGGCGACAAGCTGATGGAAGATTTTTTCTATGCGGGCGGAATGCCGGCGCTATTGCAGGAAATCCGATCTCAGTTGAAGCTCGACGCGTTGACCGTCACGGGAAAAACATTGGGTGAGAATATTGCTGGCGCTGAAAATCTCGACCCGGACGTGATTCGCAGCCTTGATCGCGCCGTGGCACCGGGTGCAGCACTCGCAGTGCTGCGTGGGAATATTTGCCCCGAGGGTGCCGTGATAAAGCCTTCTGCCGCGAACCCGAAATTCTTCAGGCATCGCGGCCGTGCATTGGTGTTTGAATCCAACGCTCAGATGCTCGCTGAAATTCATTTGCCGGATCTCGCTGTCGATGAGAACACCGTGCTGGTGCTGAAACACGGTGGCCCGGTTGGCGCGCCCGGCATGCCGGAATGGGGCAATCTACCGATTCCTAAAAAACTTTTGCAACAGGGTGTGCGTGACATGCTGCGAATTTCAGACGCGCGCATGAGCGGTACCCACTTCGGTAGTTGCGTGGTGCACGTATCGCCTGAGGCGGCGGTCGGCGGGCCGCTGGCGCTGGTGCAGACGGGAGACATGATCGCACTCGACATTGAGGCGCGCAGTCTCAACCTGGAAATTTCCGTTGACGAATTTGCGCGCCGCCGCGCCGCATGGAAGCCGCCGGCACGCGTTTACGAACGCGGCTTTACACGACTGTATATTGAGCACGCAACACAGGCGCATCAGGGTTGCGACTTTGACTTCCTCATGGGCAATGCCGCCACGCCCGAACCCCCCATTTACTGAGAACAACATGGACCCGTTCAACAATCCGTTTCGCGCCTTGCTTGCACAGCCGAGCATCCCGCTCGGCACCTGGCTCATGTCCGGCACCCCGTCCACCGCCGAAGCGATGGGCTGCATCGGTTTCGACTGGCTGGTGGTCGATATGGAGCACGTGCCGATAGACTACAAAGACACTTATCACATCCTCCAGGCAATCGCAGGCACCAACGCCACAGCGGTGATTCGCCTGGCCTGGAACGACATTGTTCTGGTCAAGCGTGCACTAGATATCGGCGCACAGACGTTGATGTTTCCGTTCGTGCAGAACGCGCAGGATGCCGAGCGCGCGGTCGCTTCCACTCGGTATCCGCAGCCCGCCGACGTTATCCCTGGCACGCGCGGGTTTGCCGCGATGCACCGCGCCAGCCGTTACGCCACTGCGCCTGATTACGGCAAGCGCGCCAACGAAGGCATCTTTCGCATGATCCAGCTCGAAACACCATCCGCTATTGAACAACTGGAGAAGATCGCCGCGGTCGACGGTGTCGACGCGCTTTTCATAGGACCGGGGGACTTGTCTTCTGCAATGGGGCAGATTGGCAATATTGCACACCCTGCAGTGCAGGCGGCGTTGAAAGACGCGGCGGTGCGCGCAAATAAAATTGGCAAACCGATCGGTATCGTCGGGCCCACGCCAGAAATGGTGCAGCAGTTCATCGGCTATGGCTACAACTATGTCGCGGTTGCTTCTGACATGGGCATGATGATGCGCCAGGCCAATGCGTTCTTTGCTGCCATGAAGCCGGCGCTCGCCAAATCACTCAATACCGGCGTGTACTGAGTGCCGGACGCGAAAACCGAAAGCGCGCACATGTCCGGCGTCAACTTCGAAAAAGTCGTCAAGATTTACGACAACGGCATCAAGGTCGTGCACGGTATCGACCTTGAAATTCAGCGCGGTGAATTCGTGGTCTTTGTCGGCCCATCCGGGTGCGGCAAATCCACATTGATGCGTATGGTGGCGGGGCTGGAAGCGATCAGCGGCGGCACCATCTCCATCGAAGGCCGCGTCGTCAACGACCTGCCACCGCGCGAGCGCGACATTGCGATGGTGTTTCAGGATTACGCGCTCTACCCGCATAAAAACGTATTCGACAATCTTGCTTTTGGCTTGAAGCTGCGCAAGTTTGCGGCGGCGGACATCGACAAGCGCGTCAAGGAAGCGGCAACGATTCTCAAAATTGATCGTCTCCTCGACCGTAAACCGCGTGCGCTCTCCGGTGGCCAGCGTCAGCGCGTCGCGATGGGACGAGCGATTGTGCGGCAGCCAAAGTTGTTCCTGTTCGATGAGCCGCTGTCGAATCTCGACGCACTGTTGCGCTCCGAAATGCGCACCGAAATCAAGAGGCTGCATCAACGCATCGGCGCGACGACGATTTACGTCACGCACGATCAGGTCGAAGCGATGACGCTGGCCGAACGTATCGTTGTGCTGTCGGGTGGACACATCATGCAGGTAGGTACACCGGACGAAATTTACAACCAGCCGGTATCGAAGTTCGTGGCAGGATTTACCGGTTCGCCACCGATGAATTTTCTGTCTGCGACAATTACGCTGGATGAGGGCAGGGCGTGCGTGGCATTAGGAAACAGCGCGCAGCGATTGCCGATCCCGGCGCAGCAGGATTACTACGGCGCGCTCGCCAACCGCGCGGTGACGTTTGGCATTCGTCCGGAAGATATCGGCGTGGAGCGCACTGGCGAGAACGATGTCCGGCTCGACGCGAGGGTGGTGGTGGTCGAGCCGCTGGGTGCGGAGACATTGGTGACGCTGGCCTGCGAGGGTGGCGAGCTGATCGGTCGCCTGCCACCAAACGTGTTGTTCAGGCCCGATCAGCAGACGGGCGTGTGGGTCAACATGGACAAGTTTCATCTGTTCGATGCGGCGAGCGGCAGCGTGCTGCGCCCCGCGTAGGTGGGTATCCTTCCCGCCATGCAACACTTGATCCTGATTTCGCTGTTGATGGCGGCGTTTTTACTTCCTGCGCGCGCGCAGCCCACGAACCCGATCCACCTCAAAGCCTATATCGGCGGTCAACAACGGCCCGATATCATGCGCGATCTGTTCGCACAGTACATGGCCGCCAACCCCGGGATAAAGGTGTCGCTTGAAGTCGGTGGCGCAACATCCGACCTGCACCAGAAATATCTCAATATGGTGTTGTCCGCGAAAGACACGACACTCGACGTATTCCTCATCGACATCATCCGCCCGGCGCAGTTTGCCGCCGCAGGTTGGGCCGAGCCGCTCGACGCGTATCTGGGTAGCGACCGGGAAGCCTTTATGTCGCGCTATTTGCCGGCGTATCGCGAAGCCAATACCGTCAACAACCAGGTGATCGCGTTACCCGCGCTGGCCGATTCCCTGTTCCTCTACTACCGCAAGGACTTACTGGCGAAATACCAGGAGCCGCCCCCAACAACGTGGCCCGAACTGGCGCGCGTCGCGAAAAAAATTCAGCGTGGCGAAAATGATCCCAATTTGCAGGGCCTCAGTTTTCAGGGCAAGGCAGTCGAAGGCGCGGTGTGCACGTTCCTGCTTCCGTACTGGAGCCTCGGCGGCGAAATCATTCGTGACGGCAAGATGTCGTTTGAGCGCAACAAGGCCGAAGCGGGATTGAATATGTGGCGCACCATGGTGAGCGAGGGCGTGGCCAAGAAGAATAGCGCCGAGGTCGGCACCGACGACACCCGCAAGGAATTCCAGGCGGGCAAGGTGATTTTTGGTGTGATCTGGGGTTACGCGTGGAATCACTTTCAAGGCGGTGCTGACACGCGCGTGAAGGATAAGGTCGGCGTGACCACGCTGCCGGCGATGCCGGGCGGGAAGCCCGTGTCGTGCATGGGTGGCTGGAACTGGTCGGTGTCGGCCTATTCGAAACACAAAGCCGAGTCGGTTGCGCTGGTACGCTGGCTATCGAGCCCCGAAGTATCGAAACAACTGGCACTCAAAGGCTCGTTCCATCCCGTGTTTCCTTCGGTATACAAAGATCCTGAGGTGCTAAAGGCTATCCCCTGGTTTGCCGATGCACTGCCGGTGGTGGAGACTGCCAGAGCGCGTCCTGTAACACCGATGTATCGTGCCATTTCGGACGCCTTGCGCATCAATACCAACACGGTGATGGCGGGTGTGAAAACACCACAGCAGGCGTTGGACGAAATCGAGCAGCGCGTCGCGCGAGCGTTAAGGTAAGGGCAATTGATGACCGCACGCTCGCTCCGTGATCGCATCCTCGACCCAAGTGAGACGGCGCTCGCCTGGGCGCTGCTCGCGCCTGCACTGTTGTTCATCGCCATCATCGTCGCGTATCCGGTCGCCACACTCCTGATCAATAGTTTTTTCGACATACGCCTGTCACGCGGGCTGCCCACCAGCTTTATCGGTTTCGATAACTATGCAGCCGCACTTCACGACAGCATGTTCTGGCGTGCCGTGAAAAACACGTTGATCATTACGTTTGTCACGGTGCCCGGTGCGCTGGTGGTGGGGTTGGGACTCGCCATGCTGGCCAATATGCCATTCCGGTTTCGCGGACCGATCCGCCTTGCGCTGTTGCTGCCGTGGGCATTACCGCTGGCTTTTGTGGGCCTGATCTTCGCGTGGTTTTTCCATAGCGAGTACGGCATCATCAACGACATCATTCGCCGCTTCGGTGGTGCGCCGCAAATCTGGTTCAATTCGCCGGGTCTGACGATGATGGCCATTTGCATCGCCACCATCTGGAAAACATCCTCGTTTATGGCGCTGATCCTGCTCGCGGGACTGCAAACCATTCCGGCTTCGCTGTATGAAGCAGCCGAAGTCGATGGCGCGTCCAAATGGACGCAGTTCGTCGAGATCACGTTGCCGCTACTGGTGCCGTCGATGCTGGTGGCATTGATCTTTCGCACGCTCACGGCCATTCAGTCGTTCGATATTCCCTTCAGCATGCCTGGCCCCGGCGAGGAGACGCAGACGCTGGCGATGTATATCCAGCTCAATACCGTTGACTACCTCGATCTGGGCTACGGTTCCACGCTCGCGGTATTCATGTTTCTGCTGTCGATGGCGACGACCTGGGTGTATTTGCGCTATGTGCGTGGAGATAAAGATTGAGTGCCGAATTGAATAATTTCTTCACTGCCAAGCGCCTCCGCTGGTTCGCTGCCGCCATCGTGCTGGTCAACGGTTTCTTTCCTGCCGTCTGGATTCTGTTCACATCGTTGAAAAACGAAGTCGAGCTGACGGCCAAACCGATAACCTACTGGCCGCAGAATCCGGTATTGAGCAATTACGTCGCGGCATTCCGCGATCAACCGCTGCCGGGCTATTTGCTTAACAGCGTCATTGTCGCCACGCTGTCGATGTTGCTGGCCTTGTTTATCAGCACGCTGGCTGCCTACGCAATTGCGCGACTCAATCTCAAGCGCCGCAACCTGATCCTCACCGCAATCATCGCCGTATCGATGTTTCCGCTGGTGACGTTAATGGTGCCGCTGTTCGAGATCATGCGCGGCTTGAATCTGCTCAATACCTACACCGCGCTGGTGTTGCCGTATACCGTGCTGAATCTGCCGATCTGCACGCTGGTGCTGGTGAGTTTCTTTCAGGACATTCCGCGCGACATCGAAAACGCCGCCATGATTGACGGCTGCACGCGCCTCGGCGCGCTGTGGCACGTGGTGATGCCGTTAGCGGCACCCGGGGTGTTCACGGCGGGTATTCTCGCGTTCGTGAATGCGTGGGACGAATTTTTGTTGTCGATATCGATGAACGCGGCGGTGGCTTATCGAACGCTGCCGGTTGGCATCCAGATGTATCAGGGAGAATTCTCATTTCCATGGCCGACCATTTCAGCAGCACTGGTGATCGCGCTGATACCGGTGGTCACGGTAATTTTGATTTTTCAGGAGCGGGTGGTGAGTGGATTGACCTCCGGTGGCCTGAAAGGATAGTAAACACCAGCACTGGTGCGCCTTACAGGTCGAAAAAGCCTGGAAAGCCGCGCCAGTGTTGGAGTTTGTACGGCTTTGTGGTTTCGATGCAGCGAAGCACAATCGAGGGGCCGTGCTGACGCACGCAGTTGTATTCCAGTTTCCGTCTCCCCGGAATACGCTACGCTTCTTCCGGGCTACGAGGTACAAAATACGAAACGCAATGGGAGTCGCAATTTGTCATTAGATGTTTTTCAGCAGAGTAGCTTTCGACGATTGAACGAGGTTCGTTTCATCGACGCCGACGGGCACCATGCGCACTTCGATGTGGATGGAATCGCGCTGACTATCGCGGCGCATGCGGAGAACACGCTGCGCGTCACGTTTGGCGAATCGCAACTCCCCGATTACGGCTTGCTGCAACAGCCCGGTGCCGCAGGCACGCTAGCGGTCGCGCCGCAGGGCGAGGGTTGGCACGTCGACAGTGGCGATGTCTCGCTCGTGATCGAGGCGGCACCGATGCACTTGACATTGTCAAAGGCGGGCAGGACGGTGCTCACCTCCATCACCGACCAGCATTTTCGCGGCCGCACACGCTTGCCTGCCATCGGTTTGCAGCAAGGCGAAGCGGACGGCAAACGACCGCGTCGCTGGTGTGCGTCTTTCGCCTTGAACAGCGACACCGCCGTTTACGGTTTCGGCGAGAAATTCGGACCACTCGACAAGCGTGGCCAACTGGTGCGTGGCCGCACCGAGGATGCGCTCGGCGTGAACACCGAACTTTCCTACAAGAACATCCCGTTTTGCTGGAGCCCTGACGGATGGGGGCTGCTGGCGCACACGCCCGGCGTGGTGCGGCACGGTGTGGGATACCCGCAATGGTCGCATCGGACTTATGTGCTGGAAGTTGAAGACGATGTGCTCGATCTATTTTTGTTTGCTGGCGAACCCGCAAACATTATTGACCGCTACACCGCCCTCACCGGCCGTGCCGCGGTGCCGCCGCTGTGGAGCTACGGTATGTGGCTGTCACGCGCCTATTACAAAGTGCCACAGGACGCGATCGACACCGCCGCCGAATTGCGCCGCCGTGGTATTCCTTGTGACGTGATCACGCTCGACGGGCGTGCCGCGTGGGAGGTGCGGACCCGGTTTGCCTTCGAGTGGGATAAGAGCCGTTTCGACGATCCAAAGCAGATCCTCGACACGCTGCGTTCGTTCAATCTCAAAGTGTGCGCCTGGGAGTATCCGTACATCTCGATTCACAATCCTTTGTTTGCCGAGTTGGAAGGCAAGGGCTGGCTGCTCAAAAACAGCGACGGAAAAGCGGCTATATTTGACTGGGTAAAAGACCCGACCGACAATCCCTTTGGTTCGGTGCTGACGCCATTGCCACCTTCCGGCATTCTCGATTTCACCCATCCCGCTGCCGCGAAATTCTGGGCCGACAGCCACGACAAGTTGTTCGATGATGGCGTGGACGTGATCAAGACCGATTTCGGTGAGCAGGTCGAAGACGACATGGTTGCGCACAACGGTGACAGTGGGCGGCGCCTGCACAACGTCTATCCGCTGCTCTACAACCAGTGCGTCTGGAATGCCACGCAGCGCTACAACGACGCGCACGGACGCGGACCGGCGATGGTGTGGGGCCGCGACGGATTTATCGGCAGCCAGCGCCTTCCGATGCAATGGGGCGGCGACCCGCAAACCGACTGGGAGGGGATGGCGGCCAGCATTCGCGGCGGCTTAAGCTATGGCATGAGCGGTGTGCCGTACTACGCGACCGATGTCGGCGGATTTTATGGCGCGCAACAACCCGACACCGAGCTCTATCTGCGCTGGACCGCGAATGGTATTTTTTGTTCGCACTTTCGTTATCACGGCATCGGCGAGCGCGAACCGTGGGCATTGGGTACCGAGACCGAAGTGATCGCCAAAAAACTGCTGGCGTTTCGCTACCGTTTGATTCCGTACCTAATGGGTGCCTCACAACAAGCAGCACAAAGTGGCTTGCCGCTGATGCGCGCCATGCCGCTGGCGTTCCCGCATGACCGGCTTGCGCGTTCGTTTGAAGGGCAGTATCTGTTTGGTGATGCTCTGCTGGTAGCGCCGATTATTCGGCCCGGCGGGTCGGTTGAAGTGTATTTTCCGACGGGCGAGGCTTGGCGTGATCTCGACACGGGAGAGCGCATCGAAGGCGGACAGACACGCTTGGTGTATAAGGCGCTCGATCAATTGCCCGCTTGGGGCCGGGAAGGCCACATGTTATGCCTGGGGCGCGAGGTGATGCATACCGGCGAGATCGATCTTGACGCACCGATCGACGCCGTCTGGTTGTTTGGCGAACCGTGGTTGCAGCCCTGCGTGATGAATCAGTGTGTGACGTTGGTACAGGAAAGTGGCGCTACCTATGTCGTCGGTATTGCGGCAGCTCGCTGCTTTCCTGCTGCTGGGTTCAAGGCGGTGGACGAGGGTGGTCGCATTCGTATCGAGCTCATTTAAAAATTTCATGACCGAGCCAGTCAAGATTGTGCAGCTACAAAATGGCGAAAGCCGCGTAACACTATGTCCGGAAATCGGTGCGGCCATCGCGCACTTCACCTGGAAAGGCCACGACATCCTGCGCCCTGTACCGGACAAGGCCATCACCGAAAAATTAGTCCGCCAGATGGCCGCATATCCGCTGGTGCCGTATTCGAACCGCATCGGTCAGGCAAAATTGATTGTCGGCGATCAGGCGTTTTCATTGCGGCCAAACTTTTCCCCCGAACCGCATGCGATCCACGGCTTTGGCTGGCAACGTGCCTGGCAGGTGGACAAGCGCAACGCGGATTCGGCTGAACTTCACCTGAAGCACGACCCCGACATTGATTGGCCATTTGCGTGTGAGGCCACACAAGTCGCGCGCCTCTCGGCAAACGCACTTCACCTTAGTCTTACCGTGAAAAACAATGACAAGCGAGCAATGCCAGCCGGGCTGGGTTTTCATCCTTTTTTCCCCTTGACCCCTGACACGCATTTGCAAACTGAATGGCGCGGCATGTGGCAGATGGGCGGCGATTCACTACCAACCGCACTGGGAGCGGTGCCAATGGAGGCGGACTTTAGCCAATTGCGACCGGTAACCAGTTGGAAAGTGGATCACTGCTTTACCGGCTGGAGTCGCCGCGCGATTCTCGACTATCCGACGCACCGTATGCAACTCGACGCATCCGAGGCATGTCGGCAGATCGTCGTCTTCGTACCGAACGATGGCCGCAACTTTATCGCGCTGGAACCCGTCACCAATATCAATAACGCCTTTGCACTAGCCGCGAACGGCGTACCCGATACCGGCATGCGAATGCTCGCGACCAATGAGGCGTTTGAAGTGTCGATGTCGATCACGCTTTCCGGCCGCGCAGCGCCACAGAAGCCGAATGCTTGAGATTCGCGATGTGCGACTGGTGCTCGACGCGAAGGCGGCGCTGGCTGAGTGTCCGCTTTGGAGTGTGGCGGAACAAAAATTGTACTGGGTCAATATTACGGGCCGCGCGATCAATCGATTTGACCCGCTGACGGGAAAAAATGAATGTTGGCCAATGCCTTGTGAGCCAGGATGTATCGGGCTGGCAGAAAGCGGCGGATTGGTGGCGGCACTGCGCGATGGTTTCCACCGTTTTTATCCTGCCGATGCGCGCCTGGAAAAAATCGTCGACGCGCCTTACGATATGAACATCATGCGCTTTAACGATGGCCGCTGCGATGCATCAGGCCGCTTCTGGGCTGGCACCATGTTTGAACCACGCACGGCAAAATTGGCAGGTGTCTATTGCCTCGAACGCGGCAAGGTGCGAAACGGTTGGGGGCCGGATGAAAAATGCGGTGTCAAGGTGAGCAACGGCATGGCATTCACAGCTGATAACCACCACGTTTTTCAATCCGATACGCCAAACCACGTGATCTATCAGTTTGTGTACGATGCGAATAAGGGGACGGTGGGCGAACGCCGCGAATTTGCCCGCCGACCGGACAATCGAACCGATGCAAACTACGGCGGACGGCCCGACGGCGCGGCAATCGACAGTGTGGGAAATTACTGGAGCGCACAGTACGAAGGCGGTCGCGCACTGCGTTACTCGAAGGAAGGCGAGATCACCGGCGTCATTTACGTGTCATCAAAACGCGTAACGATGGTGGCCTTTGGAGGAGCAGACTTACATACGCTCTACATCACCACCGCGCGTGAAGGAGCGACAGAGGGTGAACTGGTGGCGGATGTTCATGCAGGTGGAATTTTCGCTTGTGAGTTGGATATCCCGGGGCGTGCGGAACCGCTGTATCTTGATTAAGCCAATCGCGCCCGGCATCAGGCTTGGCTTCATGATGAAATCGTATGGATCGCCATTTGGCGCGGTGTTCCGAGCCTAAATGGCTGAAGAGGCGCACAAAATGGCGACCTACAATTTTGACGCTAACGTAAGCTAATTGCCCTCCCGAAACGAAAGCAGACGTAATGAATGCCCATACAACTTACGCAAGCCTCGACAAACGTGTCGTGTTCATTTCGGGCGGCGGCTCCGGCATCGGTGCATCGCTCGTCGAACACTTCGCGCGGCAGGGCGCGCGTGTCGTGTTTTGTGATATCGATGCCGCAGCAAGTGTGGCGTTGGTTACGAGACTTACCGGTACTTGCAAACACGCGCCGCGTTTCGGCATATGCGACGTTACAGACATTGCGGCGTACCAGTCGCACCTAAGCCAAGTCGAAACCGAGATGGGTGCCATCCGCGTACTCGTCAACAATGCCGGTAACGATGCGCGCCATACGCTCGCCGCGCTCACGCCCGAATATTGGGACCAGTGTCAGGCACTGAACCTCAAACACCAAGTATTTGCGATTCAACAGGTGGTACCCGGCATGGCGGCGGCTGGCGGCGGCTCGATTATCAATCTGGGTTCCGTGTCGTGGATGCGTGGGCGCGCGAATTTGGTTGGGTACACGACTGCGAAGGCCGCCATATCCGGTCTTTCGCGCACGCTCGCACGCGAACTTGGCGAGAAAAATATCCGCGTCAACACATTGGTGCCGGGGGCTATTGTTACCGAGCGGCAGGAGGCGCTGTGGCGCGACGCAGATGAGGACGAAAAATTCATCGAGTTGCAATGCCTCAAGTTTCGGCTTGACGCATCGCACGTTGCGCGTACCGCACTATTTCTTGCGGCGGATGATTCGAATGGCATTACCGGACAGAACATAATTGTCGATGCCGGATTGGCACAAGTGTCGGTCGCAGGATAGACGTTGATCGGCATATCACCGTATTCAGCGCTTGATTTCTAAAACGTGAATTGAGGAGATAAGAATGAAAAAACTACTCATGCTGTTTGTTTCGTTTTCCATGTCTGCATCATTCGCGCAGCCGTTTCCCACCAAACCAATCACGGTGATCGTGCCCTTCGGCCCGGGCGGCACCACCGACCTGATGGCTCGCGTGTTGCAAGTGGAATTCGAAAAAGTGCTTGGCGGGCCGATCATCATCACCAACAAAGCAGGTGCGGGTGGCACCATCGCCATGGCCGAAGTCGCGCGCGCAAACCCAGACGGCTACACAATTGCCATGACCACCATCGGCCCGCAAGTATTGCAACCGACATTGAAAAAACTCAGCTACCAGACCGACAGTTTCGATTATCTCTGCGGCACCTACGACGTTCCGCTGATGCTGATGGTCACTGCTGATTCCGCTTTTGAATCGCTGGCGAATGTCATCGCCTACGCGAAACAGAACCCCGGCAAATTGGCATACGGCTCTTCCGGACAGGGAACGGCATTGCACATTTCGATGGCAGCACTTCTCAAGAAAGCCGGGGCCGACGGGCTGCACGTGCCTTACAAAAGTTCCGGCGAAATGGCCACCGGTTTACTCGGTAAACATGTGATGATATTTGCCGAAACGCCCGCTGTCGCGACGCAGTATCACTTACGTCCGCTTGCCGTGTTTGCGGACAAACGTCTGGAGACTCACCCCAATATTCCCACCGTCATTGAAAGCGGCATTGATGTGCGCGGCACGGTCTGGGGTGGATTGGTTGCGCCGAAAGGCTTGCCCGCCGATGTGCGGAACAAGCTACAAGCGGCGTGCGCCAAAGCAACCGGTACAGAAGGATACAAGGCCAGCGCCAACCGCTTGAACAGCCCACTGCTCTTTCGCGATGCGGCCACGTTTGCGGCGTTTGCAGCAAGTGAGGCCAAGGCTTATGCTGCGGCGGTTCGCGAATTTGGTCTGGAGGAAAGGTAGTCAAGGCAGAGGCGGATGCTAAAAAGTTCGTCGGACTGATCTTTGGATGGTGACCGCTTGCTAAACGCAAACGCTGTTGGCGTCGTGTGTTTGCCTTGCGCGTCTGGTCAATGGTGGCAAACCAACAAATAAAAGTTGACGCCCAATAGCTAGGCGAGTATCTTTCGCTGCGTTGCAACAAACGGAGTGACGAATGGACGATGGTCCCAGTTGGAGTTTCCTGATCGCTGTATAGCCGCGAGACGCACTGGTTCGGTCGTTTCTTCCCACGCCTCCCCGCCATCGTCTCGCTGAAAAGCGGGACGGTGCGCGCAAGAGTCATCCTTCTGTAATACGACTCTCATATCATCGATGGGCAACGAGCGGTGTCATCGCACCCCTCCCTTGGTATTGAAAATGCGGCACACCTCCGGTCATTGCCGGTGCGTGCGCCAGCGCGCGAATGTGTGCCTGTCCAGTCGAGCAGTCATGCATGGCGCGTTCGCCTGAACAAGGAGCGCAATGATGAAAAGAGTAGAAAATACAGTTCGGACTGCATGCTGGCTGACGCTGTTGGCCATATTAACCGTGACGATGTGTTGCCCCGGTAACGCGATTGCAGAGGATGTGAGCCCGGTTGTGGCCGTCGAAGCGTTGACCGTAAGTAAGTCGCCAGTCGGAAAAGAGCCAACCATGGTGCCGACCCCTCGATGGCCGGAGCTACTGGGTGCGCAATACACGTGGGTGCGCCAGAGTCAGTCCACGCTTCGTGCGGCCTATTCCGGTCCCCTGAGCCTGGATCCGGCCGGCGACATTGCCGCGAGTCATACGGTTGGTGCCTACTTCGGCTGGAGTCTCACCGAAAGGCTGCAGGCCTACTTCGATTTGGAAAAATTCATGGGCTCGGGCGTCAGCGGATCCACCGGTTTGGCGGGTCTGACCAACGGCGACGTGGTGCGCCAAGGGGCGGGCAATTTGAAAAAGCGCCCCTACGTGGCCCGTAGATACTTGCGCTATATCGTCCCTTTATCTGCGGATACGTCCGGCGTCGAGGCGGCGCAGGACCAATTGCGAGGCAAGGAAGCAATCACTCGGGTCGAATTCAAGATCGGTACCATGGCCGTGAGTGACGACTTCGACAAAAATCGCTATGCCAACTCCACCCGCACCCAATTCATGAACTGGGCGCTGTGGAATAACGGCGCCTGGGATTTCGCAGCCGATACACGCGGTTATTCCAACGGTGTGCTGGCCGCCTATGTGAGTCCCGGCTGGACGCTGCGAGCGGGTGTTTACCAGATACCGTCCATGGCCAATGGACAAGATCTGGACGCCCCCTTGCGCAAGGCTCGTGCGGAAAACGTCGAACTTACCGCAACGCCAAATGATCGCGGAACCATCGTGCGACTGCTTGCCTATCGCAATATTGCCAGAATGGGCATCTACCGCGATGCACTTGCCGTTGCGAAAGCCACGCGCAATACACCCGATATTGCAGCGCAGGATCGCGATGGACGGAAGAAATACGGCGTCGGCGTCAATATCGAGCAGCCGCTGGCGGATGATGGCGAAACCGGTGTCTTCCTCCGTATGGGTTGGAACAACGGCAAGACCGAATCATTTGCATTCACCGAAATCGATTCCACTCTCGCCGCAGGCGCACAACTGTCGGGCTCTCATTGGGGGCGCACCGACGACCGCATTGGCGTTGCGTTCGTGACCAACGGGTTGTCTGGCGCGCATCGGGCCTATTTGGCTGCTGGCGGGTCCGGCTTCGTGCTCGGTGATGGCGCGTTGCGCTATGGCCGCGAGCAAATTGTCGAAGCGTACTATCGCATTGCCCTATTCAAGCATGTCCAACTTTCACCGGATTTCCAGTACATCCGCAATCCGGGAATGAATAGCAATCGAGGCCCGGTGAAGTTCGTGAGTTTTCGTCTGCATCTTGAATATTGAGAGCTGACAGCATGACCAACCAACGCAAACCACAATCGTGGATCAAAACCTCAGCGAACGCTATCGGGCACTCCAGGAGACCAGAAGCCACAACATGCTCTACTTCATCCAGCGAAAATGGACCACGGTCGACAAAGCCGCCACGCGAAACAGCGATTTACTCAAAGATATTGCTTCATATGACCAGGACTACCTGCTGGCGGTGATGAAGTCCGCTCACGGCGGCATTGGCGAAGGGGAGGCAGTCGCGCGCCTTCGCGAGCACGGATTTAACGAAGTCGCGCACGAGCAACGGATGGGCTGGCCCCGCCAATTGGGTCGTCCGTTCAACAACCCCTTCAACATCCTGCTCATCGTACTCGCCGTCATCTCCTATGTGACGGATGACATGAAGGCCACCATCATCTTGTCGGTGATGGTCGGATTGAGTTCGCTGCTTCGCTTCGTTCAAGAATTCCGATCAAGCAACGCGGCCGAACGTCTGCAGGCGATGGTGCTCACAACTGCCACGGTGAAGCGAGTTGACGACGTAAAAATTGCCGCCTCGGAATACGCCGGCAAAATCGGCATCGTTCTGCACTCGATCGGGAAGGAAATGCGCGAGATTCCAATCAAGTATCTGGTTCCCGGCGATATCGTGCGGCTATCGGCCGGCGATATGATTCCCGCCAATGTGCGTCTCCTGTCGGCAAAGGATTTGTTTATCAGCCAAGGGCCGCTGACCGGCGAAGCCTATCCCGTGGAATAGACAGCCGAGACGGTCACAACGAAGATCGACAATCCGCTGGAAATTCCCAACCTCTGTTTCATGGGTTCCAACGTGATCAGTGGTTCAGCGACGGCGATAGTGGTGACCACCGGTCTCCAAACTTATTTTGGTGGCTTGTCTCATAAAATTGTCGGACACCGCGAGCCAACAGCGTTCGACAAGGGCATCCACCGGGTGAGCTGGTTGCTGATCCGTTTTATGTTGGTGATGGTGCCGATTGTCTTCCTGATCAATGGATTTACCAAGCATGACTGGGGCGAAGCCTTTCTGTTTGCGATCGCGGTCGCCGTAGGGCTCACGCCGGAAATGTTGCCGATGATCGTCACCGCCACGCTGGCCAAGGGCGCGGTGATGATGTCGCGCCGGAAGGTCATCGTAAAGCGCCTTAACTTTATCCAGAATTTTGGTGCCATGGACGTGCTTTGCACTGATAAAACCGGCACGCTTACGCAAGACAAGATCATCCTCGAACGGCATGTGGATGTGTTCGGCGAGAATTCGGCAGAGGTGCTCAAGCATGCCTACCTAAACAGTTACTACCGGACCGGGCTGAAGAATTTACTCGATGTCGCCGTACTGAAGCACGCCGAGTTGGTGGATGAACTGAAGCTGCCGGGAAGCTACCGGCTGGTCGACGAAATCCCTTTCGACTTCCTCCGTCGCCGTATGTCGGTGGTGGTCAACGAGCGCGAGGACCACAACGAGTTGATCTGCAAGGGCGCCATCGAGGAAATCTTTGCCGTTAGCACACGGGTCAGGCTGTCGGAAAACGTCACGCCGCTGGATGATGACTTGAAGGCCAGGATCCGCGATGTCGTCTACCGATTCAATGACGACGGCTTACGCGTCATTGCAGTCGCTTGTAAGGAAACGTCCCCGGTGCAGGGTGCATACGGTGTCAAGGACGAGTGTGATTTGGTCTGCTCGGCTTTATAGCGTTCCTCGACCCGCCCAAGGAAAGCGCGGAGCCTGCCATTCGGGCGTTGAACGAACACGGTGTCAAAGTAAAAATACTGACTGGCAACAACGACATTGCGACCAGGAAGATTTGCAAAGATGTTGGCATCGATACTGATCATCTCCTTCTAGGAAGCCAGATCGACCAGCTCGCAGACAGCGAACTGGCGCTGATGGTCGAGCACACATCGATCTTCGCCAAGCTGTTCCCCACGCAGAAGGAACGCATCGTCCGCACGCTTCATAAAAACGGTCACGTCGTCGGCTTTTTGGGCGATGGCATCAACGATTCGCCGGCGCTACGAACCGCCGATATCGGCATCTCGGTCGACACCGCAGTGGACATCGCCAAGGAGTTGGCCGACATCATTCTGCTGGAAAAGAGTCTGATGGTGCTGGAAGAAGGTGTGATCGAAGGCCGCCGCACGTTCGGCAACATTACCAAGTACATCAAGATGGCAGCGGGTTCCAATTTCGGCAACATGTTCAGCGTACTCGGGGCAAGCATCTTCCTGCCGATGCTGCCGATCCAGATCCCGGTGCAGAATCTGCTGTATGACATTTCACAGACGGCGATCCCGTTCGACGAGGTAGACAAGGAATTCTCGGAGCAACCGCGCAAATGGGAAATCGGCAATCTGGTGCGATTCATGATTTTCATTGGCCCAATCAGTTCGATCTTCGACTATGCGACGTTCGGGGTGATGTGGTTCGTGTTCACCGCCAATGCACCTGAATCGCAGTCCTTGTTTCTGTCAGGCTGGTTCGTTGAAGGGTTGCTCTCGCAGACGCTGATCGTTCACATCATTCGTACGGGAAAAATCCCTTTTGTGCAGAGCCGGGCAGCTCTTCCGTTGCTATTGATGACCGCAGCCGTCATGCTCGTCGGCATGTACATTCCCTTCTCGCCGCTGGCGCATGTGATCGGGCTGCAACCGCTGCCAGGATCATATTTTGCCTGGCTGGCCGGCATCTTGTTCGCCTATGCTCTCCTGACACAATGGGTCAAGGTTTGGTTCATCCGGCGCTTCGGATTTAATTGAAGCCGTTGCGATGCTTGCCGCTCGTTGTTTTGCGTCGATAAATTCGGGCCACCTGAACGGGCGGCGCGTATTTTTTTGGAGAGGGTTGCGCCGTTATTTTCCCAGCCACTCGGGATGTCCGTGCGATCGTTGGGCGGTACACAAATTCGTGATGCCAGTCATCAGGCCACTTTTTCTTGGGAAACGGGCAAACGGCGTAGCCTGAGATGGGCTTATGATTTGGTGCCGCATTTCATTTTTTTTGTAGCTTGTCATCGGAAAAATACAAACGCCCCAGAACTATGGAGAAGACTATATGGACGGAAATAGCCTAGGTGAAGCAGTTGCGGCTCAAGACATTGTGCAGATCCGCACTGCATTGAAAAACTGGACGCCACCGATGATCGCGTCGGCAATCAAAGATCTAACAGACGTCGAACAGGCGATCATCATTCGTGTCCTGCCACGCAAAGCTGCTGCCGAAACTTTCCAGTTTCTGGATCGGCCCGAACAGGAAAAGCTGCTCAAGGCAATGGGGCAGGAAGAAGTTGCCACCATTTTGAACAATATGTCCCCAGATGACCGCACAGCGCTGCTGGAAGAATCACCCGCGGCTATCACCAAACAGCTTTTGACCCTGCTGTCCCCTGAGGAGCATCGCGTTGCCTTATCGCTACTCGGCTACCCGAAAAGCAGTATCGGTCGATTGATGACGCCGCATTTTGTGGCGATTAAACAGGACTGGAACGTGGAACAGGTGCTGCGCTACGTACGCGAGCATGGCCAAGACAGCGAGACGTTGAATGTTTTATATGTTGTCGACGACGAAGGGCTATTGATTGACGATATTCGCGTCAGGGAATTTTTATTGGCCCACCCCAACAAGCTGGTTTCGGACATCATGGATCACCGTTTCGTGGCGCTTACAGCGACCGACTCGGAGCAAGTCGCGGTGAATGTCTTCTTGAAAGAGGATCGCAAAGCCTTGCCCGTCACTGATACCGCTGGAGTGCTGCTCGGTATTGTGACCATCGACGACGTATTGAAGGTGGCAGAAGCGGAAGCCACCAAAGAAATCCAGAAAATCGGCGGTTCGGAAGCGTTTGATGAGCCTTATATGTCGATTACTTTCTGGCGAATGGTCAAGAAACGCGCAGGTTGGCTGGTGATCCTTTTTCTCGGTGAAATGCTGACAGCGACCGCCATGGGTTTTTTTGAAGGCGAGATCGAGAAGGCTGTGGTACTCGCATTGTTCGTACCGCTGATTATTTCCAGTGGGGGAAATTCGGGTTCCCAAGCGACGACGCTCGTAATACGCGCGTTGGCGTTGGGCGAAGTGAAGCTCGCGGATTGGTGGCGCGTGATGCGTCGTGAGATATTTGCTGGACTCGCGCTAGGCTCCATCCTCGGCTCGATCGGTTTTTTCAGAATCGCAGCATGGTCGCAATTTTCCAAAATTTACGGTCCCCATTGGTTCCTCGTCGGATTAACGGTTGGCGTATCCCTGGTAGGGATCGTCATGTGGGGAACGCTGGCGGGTTCAATGCTCCCGTTCATCTTGCGTCGGGCTGGGCTTGATCCGGCAACCTCGTCTGCACCGTTCGTCGCAACGCTAGTCGATGTGACCGGCTTGGTGATTTATTTTAGCGTGGGCTATGTTTTTTTGAAGGGAACGTTGCTGTAGTCCCGGCGAACTCTACGTGTCAATTCGCAAGAAACTTTTACCCTATTTGCGAAAAACATTGCTTGGAATCAGCGGGACGGAATCATCGATGTCCGTGATTTCCAAATGGAGATTAGTTTCATTGATGGCATCCACCATAAGGAGGCTTCATTCGGCTTCGGTCGGGCGAGCATGGCGACCTAAATATTAGCGCCCACATCCCCCACCAAGTGGAACGCTCTCGTCAAGGCTGTGGCAGCCGGTGCCCGCAGCCAATCCTTTGCGTTCCAATTTATGCGGCCTGGGCAAGCAAAGCAATTACGTCGGCCCGTTACCAGTAACTGAGCAGTACACAACCGCGTACCCTATACATAATAGTGATCCTACTAATATTTATGACGCACCGTGATCCCGTTCGGCCGGAGGCAGTTGCGGAGCGCTTCGTATATAGTCAACAAGCATTTTCATGGGGGAGCATCGTGAATTTTCGAGTTGCTATGGAGTCCAGGTTGAGGTGGGAAAAGGTCCTCGTCTGCCAGCTACTGGCGCTGCCACTCATTGCCATTGCAGCGTCGGCGGCCGCAATCGAATACAAACCCGACCCCCGCAAAGTCGTGCGCTACGCCTTCGAGATTGCCGAGACTACTTTCGACCCGCATAAAGTCGCCGATACGTATTCCAATATCGTCAATAGCGCCATGTTTGATACGCCCTTGCTCTACGACTATCTTGCCAACCCAGCCAAACTACGCGTCAACACATTGGTCGCGTTACCCGATGTATCGGCTGATTACAAGACCTTCACCTTGCGCGTAAAGCCCGGGATTTACTTCGCCGACGATCCCGCGTTCGGCGGCAAAAAACGCGAGTTGGTGGCGGAAGACTACGTCTACTCCATCAAGCGGCTGTTCGATCCCACGCTCACCGCGCCGCAGTTGGCCGACGTTGAAGGCTTTGTGCTGGGCTCGGAGGAATACATCGCCCGCGCGCGCAAGGCTAATAAGCTTGATTACGATGCGCCTTTCGAGGGTGTGAAGGCGCTGGATCGCTATACCTTCCAAATCAAGTTGAAAAACCCCAAACCGGTGTTCATTTATAACTTCGCCTACTGCCCTTTCTCCTGCGCGGTGGCGCGCGAAGTCGTCGAAAAATACGGCGCTGAATTTGGTGCTCACCCAGTCGGCACAGGACCGTTTCGCCTCACGGAATGGCGACGCTCGTCGAAAATGGTGTTTGAGCCGAATCCCAATTTTCGCGAAGTATATTTCGATGCCGAACCCAACCCAGACGACGTTGAAGGCCACGCAATTCTCGCGCGGTTGAAGGGCAAACGATTACCGATGGTGGGTCGCATTGAGGTATCGGTTATCGAAGAAATGCAGCCACGATGGATTTCTTTTTTGGGGCGGGGTCAAGATTTGATGTGGAGGATGCCCGAGGAGTTTGCCAATACCGCCGTCCCCAACCATCAGCTCGCGCCGAATTTGAAGCGACTGGGGCTGCAATTCAGACAATCGCCATTGCTCGATTTGACCTACACCTATTTCAATATGCTCGACCCCACAGTGGGCGGCTACACGCCGGAGAAGGTCGCGTTACGGCGCGCGATTACGCTGGCTTACAAGACGCAGGATGAAATCAATGTTATCCGCAAGGGTCAGGCGATTCACGCCAGCACACCGTACAGTCCCGGTGTTGCGGGCTACGACGCAAATTTTCGCACCAGCGCCAATGAATACAACCCGGCAAAAGCTAACGCCCTCTTGGACATATACGGATACGCGCGTGGCGATGATGGATATCGGCGACTACCCAACGGCCAGCCACTGGTGTTAAAGCACAACTCCACACCGACTGAGCGCGACAAGCAGATAGACGAAATGTGGATACGATCGATGGAGGAAATTGGCGTGCGCATTGAAGTGCGCAAAGCCAAATGGCCGGACTTACTGAAAGAGTCTTACGCAAGCAAGCTTATGATGTGGCAACTTGGCCAGTCGGCTTCAACACCTGATGCCGATACCTGGTTAAACGCGCTCTACGGTCCCAACGAGGGGCAAAAAGGCAACCAAGCGAATTTCAAGTTGAAGGCCTATGACGACGCTTACGACAAAGCCTCGCAGCTTCCCGATACGCCGGAACGCATCCGCCTGTACCAGGAAATGGCGAAACTGATGGTCGCCTATGCGCCGTGGCGGTTAGGCTTGCATCGCATCGCGACTGATCTTTGGTATCCCTATGTGATCGGGTTTCGCCGCCCTCTGGTGCAATCGCAGAATTGGTGGAGCCGTGTGGATGTCGATCTGACGATGCAAAAGGAGTACGACGCAAAATGACAACGGCATACGGTATTGGTCTGTCAGGATGTTGCAGGTGCGCCAACGCCGAGTAATTTCTCAAGTAGTTTCCGCTTGTCCGCACATCTGGGCTTGCCCCAACAGGTTTCAAAGACTTTCACTTCTGTATCGCCTTGGAAAAGGCGAACCGCAAATGGCCGCTTCATTAAAACCGTATGCACGTAGGTGACAAACGCCTCGGCGAAATCATCGCCTGGCCGCGTTGCGCCGTACAGCGTCGCGAAATTAGTTCGCTCTAGACTCTCATAAATGCGCAACATCTGGCCTGCCGCGAACCGCGCGCCAAAGTAGTAGATGACATCCTTGCGCTGCGGAAAATCCGTGTCAAATAGTGATTCATAGCTGTTACCGTCTTTCGAGCGACTCCACGACAACTGAAAGAACGAATATGACGACAACGAAGGAACGTCCTTGGGTGCAATATTCCACATGGGGTGAATAGTCTCCCCGATTGAAATGACGTGCGCCAGCTCGTGCAGCAAAATGTACTGGATGGCGTTCTTGCGATTGTTTTGACTGGCAGTTTCAATTTCAGCCGTCAGACGGAATTCCGGACCAGGCATGAACGGCGTGTTTTCTTTCCAGGTCGCCCATTCGTTAGCCTTTTGCTTCATTAACACAGACGGATCGAGCACGACGAAGCCTGCCACGGGATTGCCAATCGCGTCGAACACCATATCCGT
>JANYHZ010000157.1 GCA_025362135.1 Betaproteobacteria bacterium
TAAACAGATCGTTCCACAACTTCTCCCACTTTTCGGATTCATCGAGAACGCTGAGAGGATCGATCATCGTGTACTTCATGCCACTGAATTCAGACTTGATCTTGGTGCTGGTCGGTGAACGCCCCATACTTTCCAGCAGCATTTGACCTTCCGGAGAGAGCACAAAGTCGGCGAACAGCAATGCCGCGTGCGGATGCAGCGCATTCCTCGCCAAGCCGATCGCCTGCGGGCGGGTGACTATGGGATCCAGCGCCACCCAATCGATTGGCCCGCCTCGCTTCTTTATTGTTATCGCGTTGGACTGGTAAATTGTCAAGCCGACTGGGATTTCACCAGCAGATACCAGTTCGGCAAGCAGGATATGCCCCTTTCGCACATCGGGGCGAAGCTCGGCAAGGCGGCGCATGAACAAGGTCCCGCGCTCAGTTCCCATTGCCTTAAGCACGGCTGACATCCAGTCGCCATCGGTTGCTTCAATGCCAATTTTGCCTTTCCATTTGGGCTCCAGAAATCCTTCATAGGTTTTGGGCAGGTCTTCACGCTTGATGACATTGGTGTTAAAACCGACACCATAAACCGTCATCCGATCCGATGCCCATTGTCGGTGCGCGGGTAGCGCAAAAGGCGGCAGATCCGCGAAATAGGGGCTATGGAAAGCGCCGAGCAAGTTTTCCCGCGCAAGCGCTTCCAGTTCAGGTGCGTTGGTTTCAACGACATCGAAAGCATGACGCTTGGCGCGGCCCTCGGTGACGACACGCTGCACGATTTTTTCACTGACGGCGCGCCAGATTTCGACTTTGATGCCATATTTCCTTTCAAACGCCTGACCCAGTGGTGTCGACTCTGTCGGTGCCAGCGACGTGTACAAAACCAGCGTGCCCTCGCGCTTGGCCTCCTGCACAAGCTTGTGGTCGCGATCTGCACCCTTGTACAGGTAGACTAATTCATTCTTCGTCGACGCGGTCTGGGCGTTGGCAGCGACGGGGAACACCATCAGGGTAACTACTGACAGCCGATGCGCAAAACACAATAAGCGCAGCAAGGTCTTCATCTCGAACATCTCCTCGTTTCTACGCATTAAGGTGGGCCCAAACCACGCGCAACCGTGAAAAAAATATTTTATTATTTGACGCGCTACGGATCGTATGTTAAACCATTTCTTGCTGTCAATGGAACGTGATTCCTTTATACGGAACACAAGCCCGGTACCGTCAATTACATCTAAGCCGTGCTGTTTCCAATTAACGCCGCAAGACCGGACGCGCGACGACATTGCCTAGGTTTGACAGCACCGACTCAATAACGATTCTGGAGAACCCGCATGCCGCACGACAAAGACCGCACCCACTGGCACGAACCCGCTGGCAACAAGAAAGCCGGTTTCGGTGAATTTAGAAAGCAACCGACGCCGTATGACGCGTGGATGGAGTCCCAGGGCATACCGGTATTCCGCGACATCGGCATCAGCAAGGTGCAGAACCTGCCGCTATTTCCGTGGAAGCGCATGGGGGGTAACGGCCACTTCATCCAGCTCTATGGCACAGAAACAAAGTGGGGCTGCTATGTGGTCGAGATTCCGCCTGCTGGTGCGCTGAATGCGGAAAAACACATGTACGAGGAAATTTTCCTTGTGGTTGAGGGACGTGGCACGACAGAGGTATGGCTGGAAGGCGACACCAAGAAACACATTTTCGAATGGCAGAAGGGTTCGATGTTCTCGATACCCATGAATGCCTGGCATCGTCTCGTTAATGCCACCTCCGGTGGCGCACTGTTGCTAGGGGGCACCACCGCACCTAACGTTTTGAACATGATCAACAATGTCGATGCCGTTTTCGATAATCCCTTCGTTTTCCGTGACCGCTTCAATGGCGCGGATGATTTCTTCAAAGCCAAGGACGACATCGAGCCCGATCCCGTCCGCGGTCTGGCGATGCGCCGAACCAACTTCATTCCCGACGTCGTCAATTGCGATCTGCCTTTGGATAATCGACGCTCGGTCGGCTGGCGTCGGGTTGAACCATTCATGACCAACAACCAGTTTTACTATTGGATCGGCCAACACGAACAGGGGCGTTATTCCAAAGCGCATGCGCATACCTCTGCAGCAATCCTGATTTGTCTCAAGGGCAAGGGTTACACGTACAGTTGGCCGGAACGCTGTGGCGTAAATCCATGGAAGGATGGCCATGCGGACGAAATCCGGCGTCTCGATTACGAACCGGTCGGCATGGTGACCGCTGCTCCTGGCGGCGCACGCTGGTACCACCAGCATTTCAGCGCAGGGGCTGAACCGCTGCGCCTCACCGCGTGGTTCGGGCCGCATAACCCCGGCCGCGATCCAGGTGCACCCGGTGCCAAACATACCGATTACACCGCCATCGACGTGAATCAGGGTGGCAGCGCAATCCCGTATTGGATGGAGGACCCGTATCTGCGCCAAGAGTACGAAGCCAAGCTCAAGGAAAACGGCGTCGGTAATCGCATGGATCCGTCCTGGTACGAGAAACCGGCGGACGCAGATACCAAGAATACGGTCGTTTGATTATTGCAAGTACATGAGTGTGGATGTGATGGAAGACGGGGCGGACAGAACCGCCGGCACCCATGGCGAAATGATCGGTGGACGGGTCTTTTTCAGCAACGTCCGACGTAGTCTCGAGGTCGAAGACGAAATACTCCTCATCAGCGTTGGCGTCGATATTGGGTCGTCGACTTCTCATTTGGTGTTCTCACGTTTGTTGCTCGAGCGCCTCGACAATCGTTACGTCGTGTCTAAACGTGAAATCGTCCACGAATCCGATGTATCGCTCACGCCATACGCTGCCGACCAGACCATCGACGCCGTTGCGCTTGGTGCGTTCATCGACGCGCAATACGATCTGGCCAAAGTCGATCCACGTGCCATCGACACCGGCGCGTTGATCCTCACCGGCGTCGCGGTGCGTCGCAGCAACGCGCGCGCCATCGCTGATTTGTTCGCGGCCCAGGCGGGCAAATTTGTCTCTGTCAGCGCGGGTGATGCGCTGGAAACCACACTCGCTGCATTCGGTTCTGGCGCAGCGGCGCGTTCGATCCGAGAATCCAACCGCGTAATGAACGTCGATATCGGAGGTGGTACATCGAAGATCGCCGTTTGCGAGGGTGGTGCCGTGATAGACATGACGGCCATCGACGTCGGAGCAAGAATCATCTCGTTTGACCCCAACGGCCGCATTGTGCGAATGGAAGAGGCTGGCAGACGATTCGCTGCGGCTATCGGTGCCACCCTTGAAATTGGAATGACGATCGATGCGGCTGTGCTGGACCTGCTGGTCGAGCGGATGGCTGACCGTTTGTTTGAAGCGATGAGCAGCGCGTCCCTCGGCGCGGCGACAAGGGAATTACTGCGGCTTGAGCCGTTGCGAAATGAACGCGCGCCGGATGTCATTACTTTTTCGGGCGGCGTCTCCGAATATATATACCAGCGACAAGAAGGTGATTTTGGCGACCTCGGCCCACACCTTGCCAAGGCGATCATGCAGCGGGTCGCTAAGTGGGGACCTCATGTCGAGCAACCGGACCAGGGCATCCGCGCCACTGTCGTCGGCGCGTCCCAATACACGATCCAGGTGAGTGGCAGCACCATCTTTGTGGTGCCCATGAGCATGCTGCCGCTACGCAATGTGCCGGTGATTACGCCCGATCTGCCACTGGCCGTCGAAGAACTAAACGTCGCGCACATCGCCAACACGGTACGAACAGCGCTGCGACGACTCGACCTGCATGAAGGTGAGCAGGCAGTGGCGCTTTGCTATCACTGGCAAGGCTCAGCAACATTCGCCCGCCTCGATGCTTTTGCACGCGGCATCCGCGATGGCCTGACTGTTCTGCTTGAAAGCGGCCTGCCAATGGTCCTGGTGGGCGATGGCGATATCGGTGGCCTGGTCGGCATCCACTTCAAGGAGGAAATGAGCCTCGCCAATGCCATCGTTTCCATCGACGGCATCACCTTGAGGGAATTCGATTACATCGATATTGGCGCGGTGCTTGAGCTTTCCGGTGCCGTGCCGGTGGTGATCAAATCGCTCGTTTTTCCAACGTCTACCGCGCTGGGACGCGCAGCAACGCGATAGCAATGTGAGCAATGCCTTTATCGTGTCTGCGAAAGTAATTCGGATTCTCAAAAGAAGCGCGGGTAACTATTCAAGAGGCCGTTCGCCCTTGTCGAAGGGTCTGTG
>JANYHZ010000195.1 GCA_025362135.1 Betaproteobacteria bacterium
GCCGCCTGACCGCCGAAATTCAGTTTGGGATTTGATTCGGCGCTTCTCGGTAATCCGCCCGCCTTGTCGAGATTTTTCCATTTGCGCTTGGAGCCTGCTTTGGCTGCCCGCGCGGAGGCGTGGAAGGGTGGATTGCAGAGAACAAAATCGAAGCGATCATCCGGTGTGAGAATGCCCTCGAAAATTTTCTGCCCTGAGCTTTGCAGCCGCAATTCTATCGCCGCCGCCAGGCCCACATTTGCATCCACAATCTGTTGTGCGGCGCTGAGGGCCGCGGCGTCGGTATCGCTTCCCACAAATCGCCAACCGTATTCGTGATGGCCGATCAACGGATAAATACAACTCGCGCCGACACCGATATCGAGCACCCGAATATCCGGCCCGTGCGGGATAGTGCCGTTGCGGTCTCGCGCGAGCAGATCGGCCGCATGATGCACGTAATCCGCGCGACCGGGAATGGGCGGGCACAGATAGCCGGGAGGAACACGCCACGACTCGACCGCATAAAACACTTTCAATAGCGCAGCATTCAGTGCCATCACCGCAGCGGGATTGGCAAAGTCGATTGTCAATTCGTTGGCATCGAACGGATTGGCGACCAGAAAATCCTTAAGCGCCGGCAATGACTGCGAGAGCTCAGCAAAATCGTACCGACCGCGATGGCGATTGCGCGGGTGAAGGCTCAGTTTTTCGAGGAGCGGTGGTCGCGTTTTCTTTGCTGCGTTCGGGCCGACTCGTGCTGACTTTGCGCGCATGATATTTTCGCGACCTTGGTTGGAAAGTGAACACGCTACACGGTTAGGAACAATAGTGAACAGGCTGACCCCATTCATTTTTGTTGTTCATAGTCGAACGGTTCCTCGCCGTTGAATTTGCCAATTCAGCCCCAACGTCTTGTCAGCGCCGCGCCCTCATGCACCTGAATGCCCACTGTACGCGCCGACAACTTCCTATTCCGCACTTCCCTTCTCTCATTTTCTACAGGACTGCCATGTCACCGACCACTCTTTTGTCCCCTTACTCGATGAACAACCTGGTGCTTGCCAATCGTGCTGTGATGGCACCAATGACACGAAGCCGCGCGGTGGACGCCAATACCCCCAATGCCCTGATGGCTGAATACTACGGCCAACGCGCCGGTGCCGGCCTCGTCATCACCGAAGGCACCTCACCTTCCGCAAATGGATTGGGCTACCCTCGAATCCCTGGTTTGTTTAATGCGGCGCAGGTGGCACGCTGGAAACTGACAACCGATGCCGTGCATGCCAAAGGTGGAAAGATATTCATTCAATTCATGCACACCGGCCGCGTGACCCAAGCCGCCAATTTGCCGGCGGGCGCCGAGGTAATCGGCCCCACGGACGAGATCTGTCCCGGCGAAATGTACACCGATAGCAAGGGCATGCAGCCGCATAGCAAGCCGCGCGCGATGACGCAGGCCGACATCGACCACGCAGTAAGCGAATACGCCAACGCCGCCACACTCGCCATTGAGGCTGGCTTCGACGGGGTAGAGTTACATGCCGCAAACGGTTATTTGATCGAGCAGTTTCTCAATGCCAACGTCAATACGCGACCCGACGGCTACGGCGGCTCAATCGCGGCGCGCAATCGCTTTGCGCTCGAAGTCGCCCGGGCGACCGTTGCGGCAATCGGCGCGGAACGGGTCGGCATTCGCCTCTCGCCATACGGTGTCTTTAATACTACCGGCACATATCCTGAGCAGGAAGCGCAGTACCTAGCGTTGGTCAAAGAGCTCTCCGCGCTGAAGCTTGCCTATCTGCACGTGCTCGACCATTCGGCCATGGGCGCGCCATCGGTACCGGCCGCCTTCAAGCTCGCACTACGCCACGCCTTCAACGGGCCGTTCATCCTCGCCGGTGGATTTGATGCGGCGTCCGCCCAAACTGCACTCGATGAAGGCCAGGCAGACATGATCGCGTTTGCCCGCGCATTTCTGGCCAACCCGGATTTGCTCACCCGCATGCAAAAAGATGCGGTGCTCAATGCCCCGGATATGTCGACCTTCTACACACCTGGCGCGAAGGGCTACACGGACTATGCAGCCCTGCCTGGCTGAAACGCACACTGTTGCACTGTAGAAACAAAGAACCCCGGCTGTGGCCGGGGTTTGCGTTTCGAATGCCTGAATCCAAGTAGGCGGCTTGTCGCATGGAGCAGACGGGATCAGACACATTTGCCCGTTTAGGTGCCAAGACTCTAGTGCTGGCGGGCGTTGTAGGCTGAAAGTGCTCGCAAAAGCGCTTGAATGCTAGAGTTTTCTGTTTTACTCGGCGGGAATTCGACCCTGGCCTTCATCGCACTTCAGCCGGAACGATATTACGGCCGCCGTCAACGCCTTTGACCCGCAGATGGAATGGATCCGAACCGCTCCATTATCCGGGAGCCGGGAGGCACCGCAGGCACGCGGAAGTGATGGCAAGCATTTCGAAGGGGCGCAACACCTGGGCCGAAGGAAGTTGCGAGCTGGAACGGTTGATTGTTGCGGTCGACAAAATCGTTATCTTCGTTCATGCGCGAGTCAGGCTGAAAGACAACGCGGACTGGATCGATGGACGCTTTGCCGATGTCTACACGTTCCGTAACGGCAATGCCATCCAGATGCGCTCGTTCGGCGAAAGGGTGAATCCCTTTGAGTCCTTCACGAGTGTATGAGTGGTGTCGGAGTCTTTTCCGGCGGCGCGGTGGGCAGCTGCGGTTGATCCTTTTGCCCTCGGGCCGTCCAATCCTGGTGTAGGATAACGTTCGCGTGTATAGAAGATTCCATCAACTTTCAGGGAGAAGACGTCATCATGAAATTGCGTCCAATTACAAAAGCCTTATTGCTGGTTTTCCCGTCCGGTTTGGCGATCGGCGCGGCGAATATTGCCAGCGCCCAGGAAGCGCAGCAGCCCGCCAAGGCGGGCACTGAGCAGTCCGCCAAGTCGGCCACTGAAGTACTTGATCGCGTCATTGTCACCGCGACGAAACGGGAGAGCACCTTGCGGGATGTGCCGTTCTCGATCAACGCGCAGACCGAAGAGGACATCCGGCGGTCCGGCGCGGTCACGCTTGAAGATCTGTCGCGCAATGTCGCCGGTCTTGCCATCCAGAATCTCGGACCCGGGCAGAGCCAGGTGTCGATCCGCGGCGTGTCCTCGGGGCAGATCGTCCGCGACCAGCCCGGCGTCAAGGAACAGGTTGGCGTCTACCTCGACGAAACGGCGATTTCGATGTCGCTTTTCACGCCCGACCTCGATCTGTTCGACTTGAAGCGCGTGGAGACGCTGCGCGGCCCGCAAGGCACGCTCTACGGCTCCGGCAACATCGGCGGCACGATACGCTACCATCACCAATGAGGCGAAGATTGGTGTCAGCGAAGGCACCGTCGAAGGCAACGTGAACAAAATTGCCGACGGCGGCAGCGGCGGCGGCGTGAAGGCGGCGATAAATGTGCCCATAAACGATGCGGCGGCCATGCGCGTGGTCGGCTATTACACCAAATTTGGCGGTTGGATCGACGCTCTGGGCCCAGGCGGCGGCAAGGACGTCAATAGCGGTGAACGCACGGGCGGTCGGGTGAGTTTCACCTTTCAGCCGACCCGGGACGTGACGATCACGCCGCGGCTAGTAACCCAGAAAGTGACCGCGGACGGCTTCAACCGCCAGGAGGCATTCAACCTGTATGCCAACCGGTTTACCACCACGGTTGCGCCGGTGACTTTGCAGGATCGCCAGCAATACTTGCTGCAGCGCGAGAAGTTCGAGGACAAGACGACGATCGCCGATGCGACGATCAAGGTTGGCTTCGGCAGTTTTGACCTGACATCGGTGACCACCTACACTGATCGCGACATCCTGGTCAGCCGTGATGCCAGCGCATTGACCGGTTCGGTGTCGGTCGATCTCGGCTTTCCGAGTGCCGGCGTGCTGCTGCCCTCGCGCCTCAACGACACCACCAAATTCAAGGGCTTCACGCAGGAACTGCGCTTGAGTTCCGCAGGCAAAGGCCCGCTGCAATGGCTGGTCGGTGCCTTCTTTGCCGACACCGACCGCAAGTACGCCCAGCGCCTGCCGACCCCCGGCTATGATGCCTTTACCAACGCGCGGTTTGGCGCCGGCACGGCAGCGGCCGTAGCCAATGGTTTCCCGCTGGAATCGCCCTACAACGCCGACATTCCCTACAATTTGAAGCAGACCGCGATTTTCGGCGAAATGAGCTATGAAATGACCAAACAGCTCACGGCGACGCTCGGCGGGCGCTATTACGATTACAAGGAAGAGCGCACGTTCAAGTCGGGCGGCTTGTTCTCCGACGGCAACAACAATTTCGACAAAACGAAATCGGACGGCTTCAACCCGCGCGTTCTGTTTGCCTACAAGGCCTCGGATAGCGTGACGTTTAATGGCCAGGCGTCAAAAGGATTCCGCCTCGGCGGAGTCAATGATCCGCTGAACGTGCCCCTGTGCACGGCCCAGGACCGCGCCATCTTCGGCGGCTATCAGCGCTTCAGCGACGAATCGCTGTGGAACTACGAGATCGGCGTCAAGATGCAGAAGCCGGGCATAAGCTTCAACGCGGCAGCGTTCTATACCCGAATGAAGGATCTGCAGGTCACGCTGGATGCCGGTTCCTGCTCGTCGCGGGTGGTGTTCAATGTGCCCAAGGCGCACTCGTCGGGCATTGAACTGGAGATGACGGCGCGGCCGACGGACAACCTCCAGCTGGCGCTTTCCGGCGCCGCGGTGAATGCGGTGTTCGATTCCACCGTCAGGGACGGTTCCGGGGCAGTGCTCGGTGGAATTCGCGACGGCAACCGCCTGCCCTCTGTACCGAAGCTGCAGCTCACCGCCAGCTTTACCTACAACTTCAGCCTGGCCGGACGCGAGTCCTATATCACTGCCTCGGTGCAACACGTCGGCAGCCGCTTCACGCAGCCCTCGGACCAGGAGAACAACCCGCGCACCTTCGTGGCCAACCTGCCTTTCCTGGGCGCCCCGGCGAGCGCGGCGACAACGGTCAATCTCGAACTGCCCAGCTATAACGTGGTCAACCTCAGTACAGGGATGGACTTCGAGCGCGGATTGTCGGCAGTCCTCTACGTCAACAACGTGACCGACGAGAAGGCGCTGCTCTCCTTCGACCGGGAACGGGGTGGCCGCGCACGGCTCGGATTCGCGACCAACCAGCCACGCACTATCGGCGTGACGATTCGCAAGACGTTCTAAAGCGATATCGCTCAGTGGCGCCGCGGGCCATGGTCCGCGGCGTTTTTTTTGCGTCCGGCGCGGGCTTAGTCTATAGGCGGAAGTCGCGAAGAAATGCGAGCTTGGCCCCAATGGCACTACCTTAAGGCATTTTTGAGAGTGAGGCAGTTGGGCTGAGAGCCTCGAATCGTTATCATCCGGGTGTCGAATCCGAGAATGAAGACGAAAGAGGATCAGCCCAAATGGATACTACCAAGGTCAGGCGGTTCGGGGAACAGGTCAAGCGGTTCCGCACTCGGTTTGTGCTGGGCTGCGGTGGCGCGTTGGGCAACTTGCTTGGGCAAGCTGAGCTTGAACGCTGGGTAGAGCGTCACAGCCAAGATTGCCGCAACCGCATCTACCCGCCGCTCAT
>JANYHZ010000275.1 GCA_025362135.1 Betaproteobacteria bacterium
CGGGCCGCGCACATTCGCACAATGGCAGGATTACTTTGGCGCTCTAGAGATCGCCATCACCGCGGAAGACGAAAAACTGGTCGATTCATTGGTAAGCCCCGGCCACCCATCCACACCAGGCTACACCGATCCGGTTTATCCCCTGGGTAGTGGGCGACCTGGCACTTTGTAAACCAAAAAAGCAAACTGCCCGATTGGCGCGCTTCTCCAGCCAAAATACCGCCGGAAGGCGCGCCAGTGCTTGATCTACGTTGATCGCTAAGCAGATTTCAAAGCATCCGCGTCGATGGGTAACTTGCGTACACGTTTGCCCGTCGCCGCGAACACCGCGTTGGCGACACTGGGCCCGCAGGTGGCGACAACCGGCTCGCCGATACCGCCGGGCTTTTCCGTCGACGCCACCAGATGCACATCGACCACCGGCATCTGGTTCATGCGCATCACCGGGTAACTATCAAAGTTACTCTGCTCGACCTTGCCGTCCTTGAACGTGATCTTGGACAGCAGTACCGCTGACATGCCATACGCCACACTGGATTCCACTTGGGCTTTGACGATATCGGGATTGACGATCATGCCGCAGTCAACCGCGCAGGTGACCTTGTGTACCCGCACGGCGCCGTTATCGATGGAAATTTCCGAGACTTGGGCGACGTACGAGCCATAGCCTTCCATCAATGCAACACCGAGAAAGCGGCCCTTTGCTGCATTGCCCCAACCGGCTTTGGCCGTCGCGATACTCAGCACATTTCGAAAGCGCTCGGCTTCTTTGCCATTGAGCATCGCCAGGCGGTACGCAACCGGGTCCTTGCCCGCGGCAGCAGCCAGTTCGTCGATAAAGCTTTCGTTGGCGAAACAATTCAACGCATGCGATACCGAGCGCCAATAGCCAACGCGCACACCGGCATCGTGGATCGCCATTTCAACGTTTGTGTTGGGTATGTCATAGGGCAACACGGCGGCTTCGGCCATGAACGGCTCTATTCCGTCTTTCACAAACGAGGGGAAAAGCCGCGCCGTCACAGAGGGTGATGTGAGCCGGAACCTCATCGCGACCGGTTTGCCATCTTTGTCCAATCCGGCTTCGAGTGTGTTCAGGCTGACCGGACGATAGAAGTCGTGCGTCATGTCGTCTTCACGCGTCCAGATCAGCTTCACCGGTTTGCCGACGGCTTTGGAAATCTGCACCGCTTGAACAATGAAATCGACATCGATGCGCCGCCCGAACCCGCCACCGAGAAAAGTCGTGTGTACTTTCACCTTTTCCTTCGGGAACCCGGTGATCTGCATCGCCACACCCTCGGCCATTTGTGGAAATTGCGTGGGGCCGTAAATATCGCAACCGTCCGTGCGCACATCGGCCGTGAAGTTCATCGGCTCCATCGTCGCGTGAGCGAGAAAGGGCAGCTCGTAGCTCGCCGCAATTTTCCGCGCAGCGCCCGCCATCGCTTTGTCGACGTCGCCCGTTTTCTTCAGTGTTGCCGCAGGTTTCGCGAGTGCGTCTTTGAGCCCCTGCGAAATTCCTGCTGAGGAAAGCGTCGCGCCCTGGCCGTTATCCCAGGTGATGTTGAGTGCATCGCGCGCGACTTTCGCCTGCCAGAACGACGTCGCCACCACGGCCACGCCATCGTCAATTTTCACTACCGCTTTTACCCCCGGCATCGCCCTGGCTTTGGTGTCGTCGACGCTGATCGGTTTTCCGCCCAGCACCGGACACTGCGCCAGCGAGGCGATCAGCATGCCCGGCAACTGCACGTCAATCCCGTATTCGGCCTTGCCGGTCACCTTGGCAGGTGTGTCGAGGCGCTTGACAGGCCTGCCGATAATTTTCCACGCCTTCGCGTCCTTGAGCGCGACCTCCTTGGGCACCGGCAACATGGCAGCCTTGGGCGCGAGCTGACCATAGAAAAGTTTCTTGCCGCCGTTGCTGATCACCATGCCGTTGTCGGCGCGGCAATCGGACTCGGGAATTTTCCATTCATTTGCGGCCGCAGAAATGAGCATCATGCGCGCCTGTGCGCCGGCTTTGCGCAACCCGTCGAAAGCATCACGCACGCTGGTCGAGCCGCCGGTAAGTTGCCCACCAAGCAGGGCATTAATGTAGATGGGATCTACCCCGGCCATCTCTATTTTCACGCGCCTGAGATCGACTTCAAGTTCCTCGGCAACCAGCATCGGCATTGATGTGTACGTGCCCTGGCCCATTTCGGATCGGTGGCAAATGATCGTGACGGAGTTATCGCTGCCAACGCGAACCCAACCATTTATTGCTGTGCTCGCAGCCTCTGTTTTGGCGAAGCCCGGAACGTGAAAACCCACCATCAGTGAACCCGACACCGCGATCGATGTTTTCAGAAAATTCCGACGGCTGCTGCTTTTTAACGCGTTCATTTTCATGCCTCCTTCTTGCTGGACATCTGCGCTGCGGCCTTGTGAATCGCCGCGCGAATGCGCTGGTACGTGCCGCAGCGGCAGATGTTGCCGCTCATGGCCGCATCGATATCAGCGTCCGAGGGATTCTTGTTTTTCGTCAGCAGCGCTACCGCCGACATGATCTGGCCGGACTGGCAATAACCGCACTGCGGAACATCAAGCTCAATCCACGCCTTTTGCACTGGATGCATACCCGATGCCGAAATGCCTTCGATCGTCGTGATTTTCTTTCCGTCCACCGCCGACATTGGCGTCGAACAGGAACGCGCAGGCTCACCGTTGATGTGCACAGTACACGCACCACACAGCGCAAGCCCGCAGCCGAATTTAGTGCCATTCATTTTCAGGTCGTCGCGCAGCGCCCAGAGCAGCGGTGTATCCGGGCTTGCGTTAATGGTGACGGCTTTGCCGTTGACAGTCAGTTTTGCCACGATCATTCCCCCTCAGCTTTGTTAAATAGCCTAAGCGGGAAAATGTACGCCCATGCAGGCGAAATGTAAAACCGGAGTGTAAAGTTGTGTAGGGAAAAAAGTAAAAAACGCTTGTATCCGCGCCCCAATAAAGACCGGCCTGTCGCGAACCGCGAGGTAAGTATTGCAATGGCGTCGACCGCTATTTCTCTTTCTTCTCCTTTTTTTATTTCTTGGTTTTTTTCGGTTCGTACTCCTCCGACTTCACAAAATAAACCGGCGTGTTACAGGCGTTGTACTTGCGGCAATGTTTGGCCCAGTCCTTTGCGTGCCCCGGCGGCACGTGCAGATAGATCGGCTGCACCGGTTCAGCCCGTACCTGGCGAACAATGACCCTTGGCTCGGCATAGACCACCGGCATCGGTGGCGCACCGCCAAAATCCACGCGGCCATATACCCCCGGTCGAACATCGCTGGAAATAATCACCCGCACGTCCACATCCGCCGCGAAGCCGGAGCAGGCCGTACCAAGCAAAAGCAGCGAAACCGCTAAACGAACTGTGCGCATGGAAAACCTCACCCTGATAAATTTCGACGAATGATCGAATGTGACAAATTATGCTGCTACGCGTCATACGAAATGCTTTCCTTGTTCGACGCCTTGCGCATCGGTGCGGCGCGGGAGCGTGAGCTTGCGATTGCATTGCTCGAAGAACGACTACGCTGATCGCGTGACAACCCGATCAACATCATCATGATGCCCATCACCGCTGACGAGAAGAATCTCGCCGTGCTAACGACGGTGGCTACGGCGCTTGGGCCGCTTCGCGAATTACCCGAGATTTATAGGGCCTCGCATTTTTCTGCAAAGTCCGCACCCAGCTTGCTATTCCTGCCCGTCGCGATGCAATCGCAAATCGCTAAATCAACGATTGCCATTCCCGCAGAAACGCCGCCGTCTGCGGCAACTGGTGACGTTCGATTGTCCCGATGAGTTCGGCTGCGGAACGTGGCGGGTTTTTCAAGCGCGAGCGCATTTGTTTGATTGCCTGCAAGGCGTGGGGCTGTGAAAGCTCGATCTGGTTCATCACAAAATCGTCAGGATGTTGCGCTTCGATGCCGTGCTCATCCAGCAGATCTTGTGGAAAATCTTTGAGATTGATCGTGACGATTGCGTCGGCATTGCAGCGGATCGCGGCGGCGAGAACATGGTGATCATTTGGGTCCGGCAGCGTGAGATTGGGAATGATGAAGTGGTAGTTGCGCACCAGGCAGTCGGGTACGGCTCTTGCCATATCCTGGCAGGTTTTTTCGAGTTGAGCGCGATTGAGGTCGGTGCGCTTGGCGAGCAGGTTTTCCACCCACTCGCGCTGAATGTCCTCCGACCACTTGGCATGATAAAGGTCCGCGTGGGCGAGGCTCAGCAGCAGGTCGCGTACGGTTGCCGGGTACAACACACAGGCATCCAACACGGCCACATAGCGCATGACGCCAGCCCTCAGTCCTCGAGGTTCAGCGCTTGCGCCTGATCGGTGAGCGCTTGAAGTGCGGTTTCGGACTCGGCCTTCATTTGCTGCCTGAAACGCATCAGTTCTTCAAACTCAATGCGACGGTGACGGCCTACTTTCCGGCAGGTAAGCTTGCCGTCATTGATCTGTTTAATGACGAATGGGCGGGACACGTTCAGCATCGCCGCCGCATCCTGCGTCGTCAATTCATGCCCTTGCGGCACGAGCGCGATCGCCTGCCGCCGACTCATTGCGCCGAGAAGGTCGGCAAATAATCGCAAAGCTTTTGGCGGTACTTCAAGGGTGGGAGCATCATCGAGCGTTGTTTCGTCGAGTAGCACGATTTTTTGCGCACGCGAGTGATCAAGCGCCTTCATCAGGCAACGCTGGGCGATCTTTGCGAGCTCGGCTTCTTCAGCCGTAAGTACATTATCTAGCGCGTCGTTTTGCGTAGCCATGCTGGATTTTCCATTGATGTTTGTATTCCACGTTTGAGCCTATTGTACTAATATTGTTCGCAATAAACGATTTATTCGCAATATTCGAAAAGATTGTCTGGGGCACACCCAGTCGAAGGTGCAATTGTTCGAAATGCATAGTGCCAGCGGGCAGTTCAAGCAAACTAAATGGAGTGCTCACGCACATCGTAGAAAATATTATTTTCTTATTTAGATACAATCAAGCAAATTTATTTTAGTTTGATGTTGAGGTTGCCGTGCTTCAAGTATCCGATCAGGAAGTCAACAGTCGGCTGCGTGAGGAGAATCCGTGGTGGATTGACGGGGCGGGAATAGATCGTGATTTTGCCGTGTTTCCGCGACGGGCCTACCTGCATCCTTTCACCCGCCTCTTTCGACAGGATGGGCCGCAACGCGCGCTGCTTTTGCTCGGACCGCGTCGCGTCGGAAAAACGATTCAACATTTCACCGCACCCGCACTTCTAGCTAACCGGCGTCAACAATCGCCCCTCGGCAAAAAAACTGCGCAGATTCGCAAGCGTCAAGTCTGCCATCGCCTGCCGCGTTTCATGCGTACCGCTGGCGATATGCGGCAACAGCACCACATTGTCGAGCGTGAGCAAAGCTTCAGGCACCTGCGGTTCGTTCGCGAATACATCCAATCCCGCACCGGCGATTTTTTTATTTACCAGCGCATCCACCAGTGCCGCTTCGTTGATCACCGAGCCGCGCGCGATGTTGATGAGAAAGCCCTGAGGGCCTAGAGCGCTGAGCACTTCTGCAGAAACGAGGTGCCGCGTTTCCGGCCCGCCCGCGCTTGCAACGACGAGAAAATCTGCCCAGCGCGCCAGATCCGCGAGTGACGCTTCATAGGTAAATCCCACGTCTTCCAAGCGGCGACGATTGTGATAGCGCACATCCATATCAAAACCCGACGCGCGCTTTGCGATCGCGCGACCGATGCGCCCGAGGCCGAGAATGCCCAGGCGTTTTCCGCTCACCCGCGTTTGCAACGCGAACGCTCCGCTCTGCCAGTCGCCGCGACGCACGAATCGCTCCGACGCTGAAATCCCGCGCGCGACATCGATGAGTAATCCAAACGCAATATCGGCCACGCAATCGTTGAGCACATCGGGTGTGTTGCCGACCAGTACGCCGCGCTTTGCGGCGGCATTGACATCGATGGTGTCGTAACCGACGCCGAAGCTGGAAATCACTTTCAGGTTGGGCAGGGCCTCGATCAGCGCTGCGTCTGCGCCCCAGCGCGCGGATGTGGCGAGCGCAACAAACTCACTGCCATGCGCGGAAAGGTATGCCGCTTGATCTGTCTCTTTCCATAGCTGATGCACATCAAACTGCTCTGCTAGCGCCTTTTCGAGGGCGGGCTGGTAAGCGCCTTTTTGCAGTACGCGAGGTTTCATTTTTTTCCTGTCGATATTTGATAACCGTCGATTCACACCATTCCGGTTCCCTCTCCGTTGGGACAAGGGAACGCTTGAAGCGAAGCAGAGGGTAAGGGTGAGGGAGAGTTCATCGCCGACGCGGCAGCACGCGGCGCCGCAGTCGAAATAAAATGCTCGACCAGTTTAACCGGCGCACCCGCAAGTGCTGCCGCGTCCTTCAAAGCTTTGATCACCCCTTCTGCCGCAACGAGAATCTTCGCGGCGAGGTCTTCAAGCGCGCGCGGCGTCACGTGCAAATCAACGGTCACGGTCGATCAGCTTTTGAATTTATCGCGCAGCGCTTGCGTGGCACCTCGGAAAACACCGAGATCGCTGCCGACCGCGACAAACGTACAGCCCCACTCAATGTAGCGGCGCGCATCGGCTTCGGCGGGGGCGAGGATGCCGCTGGGTTTGCCGTTGGCGCGCGCACGCGCCAGCAAATGCTTGATCACCGTTTGCACTTCAGGATGCCCCGGATTACCAAGATGGCCGAGCGCGGCGGAGAGATCGCCCGGCCCGACAAAAATGCCGTCCACACCCTCGACTTGCGCGATCGCATCGACCGCATCGACACCGGCGCGGCTTTCGATCTGTACCATCACCGCGATGTGGTCGTTGATGGTGGCGAAGTAATCGGGTACGGTGCCGTAGCGGTTATTGCGCTGCGAAACCGAAATGCCACGGATGCCTGCAGGCGGGTAGCGTGTTGCCGCCACGGCATTCTTCGCTTGTTCCGCTGACTCGATAAACGGGATGAGGAAATTATGAAAGCCGGCATCGAGCAACCGCTTGATGATGACCGGCTCATTCCACGGCGGACGCACCACTGGCGCACTCATGCTGTCCTTCAGCGCCATCAACTGCGGGATAAGAGTGATGACGTCGTTCGGTGAATGTTCCGCGTCGAGCAACAACCAGTCGAAACCGGCAAGGCCGAGGATTTCCGTCGTAATCGGATTGGCGAGTGAGCACCAGCAACCGGTAAGTTGTTTGCCCGCCAGCAGGTCGCGGCGAAAATTATTGGGCGGGGTTTGATACGGTGACATTTGATTTCCCCATTGCCTTTGCTGTTGCCATCGCGATTAGTCGACTTGCGCGCCAGAAACTTGCGCCGCCTTTGACCACTTGAGAATTTCGACCTGCACAAACTCGGAAAACTGTAGCGGCGTTCCCGCGACGACAACAAAACCTTGTGCTTGCAAGCGCTGCTTCATTTCCGGCATGTTCATCGCTTTGGCAGTGGCTTCATTCAATTTCTGGATCACGTCCTTCGGCGTTCCCGCGGGCGCAGTCAGGCCAAACCACGATACCGCCGAGAAGCCCGGGTAGCCCGATTCCGCAATCGTCGGCACGGTTGGATAGACGGGATTTCGTTCCAGGCTGGCAACCGCGAGCGCGCGCAACTTTCCCGCTTGTACCTGCGGCAGCGCATTGTCCTGATTAATAAACAGGATCGGCACCTGGCCGGCGATGGTATCCATGATGGCGGGTCCACCGCCCTTGTACGGCACGTGAACCAAGCTAATGCCTGACGCGAGTTCCAGCATCTTCATTGCCAGGTGGCCGGAGGAGCCGCTGCCTGAACTCCCGTGTGAATATTTGCCAGGAGCGGCTTTGGCCATCGTGATGAATTCGGCAAACGTCTTGGCGGGGAATTCCGGATTCACCACCAACACATTCGGTCCGGTGGCCAGCAGCGAGACGTGCGCAAAATCCTTGTCCGCAAATGGCATGCTGCGATAGAGCGAGTAATTGATCGCGTTGGAGCCGACACCCGAGACCAAAAACGTGTAGCCATCAGGGGCCGCCTTGGCGACAAAATCAGAGCCGATATTGCCGTTGGCACCGCCCTTGTTTTCGATAATCACCGGCTGGCCAAGCAACTTGGTCAGCTCTTGCGCCAGTTGCCGGCCCACGGCGTCGGTGCTGTCGCCGGGCGGGAAAGGCACCACGAATTTGATGGTTTTGGTGGGCCAGGCTTGCGCGTGGAGAAGCGGTGCGGTCATCAAGCCAAGGGCCGCGAGTAGCGTTATGCCGATGGTTTTCGCGAGGCGGATTGTCATGACTTTCTCCTCTGGTTGATTCAACTATTCTTATAGAACGCCATTTGGCGCGGTTGCTGGCGACAAAATGGTTGGAAAAGCGCGCCGGTGCTAATGCTACATTTTTTGGGCTTTCACTAATCTCCGTTCGCGCTGAGGTATCGAAGCGCTGTATCCATAAGCTGCTCAACTGTTGAAGCCCATTCAACCCTTCGATACCTCAGGGCGAACGGGAATGAGATTACAAATAATTCCTACGCCAACGTATACGCCGTCTTCACCGTCGTATAAAACTCCGCCGCATAACGCCCCTGCTCCCTTGGGCCATAGCTTGATCCTTTGCGTCCACCAAACGGCACGTGATAGTCCACACCCGCCGTCGGCACATTCACCATCACCATTCCGGCCTGAATATGTCGCTTGAAATGCGTGGCGTGCTTTAGCGATGTCGTGCAGATACCGGCGGAAAGCCCGAACTCGGTATCGTTGGCCAGCAGCAACGCATCGTCGTAATCTTTTGCGCGCACCACTGACGCCACCGGCCCGAAAATTTCCTCGCGGCAGATGCGCATGTTGTTGTTGCAGCCGGTAAACAGTGCGGGCGAAAAGTAAAAACCTTCCTTGTCGCGCTTGAGGCGTTCGCCACCGCAAACCAGCTTGGCACCTTCGTCTTTGCCGATCGCGATATAGCGTTCGTTCTGTTCGAGCTGTTTTGCATCGACCACTGGCCCGATCTGCGTTTTCAGATCGCGGGCATCGCCGACGACCAGGCTCTGCGTGCGTTCAGTAAGCCGCTTTACGAACGCGTCGTGAATTCCCGCCGTGACGATGATGCGGCTCGACGCGGTGCAACGCTGACAGGTCGAATAGAACGAGCCTTGTACTGCAACTTCGACTGCCTGCTCCAGATTGGCGTCGTCGAGCACGACGAGCGGATTTTTTCCGCCCATTTCCAGCTGCATCTTGGCCATGCGTTTCAATGCCGACGCGCCGATATTTTTACCGGTCGCCACCGAACCTGTGAAGCTGATCGCATCGACCTCTTCGTGATCGACCATCGCTTGCCCGACGACAGAGCCGCGACCAATCAGTAAATTGAATACACCCGCCGGAAGACCGGCGCGGGAAATGATTTCAGCCAGCGCCCACGAGCAACCGGGCACCAGATCGGCGGGCTTGAAGACGACGCAATT
>JANYHZ010000277.1 GCA_025362135.1 Betaproteobacteria bacterium
TTGATCATGCTGCGACGACCAGGTGAGGTCGGTTTGGTTTTGACGAGTGCCATTATGCGGCTCCTTCGGCAAAGTTGATGTCGGCATCACCCTTCAGGCAAACATAGGCCTTCTTGACGTGATTGCGGCGGCCTTCGAAACGTCCATGACGCTTCGCCTTGCCTTTTTGATTGACGATGTTGACGCTCGCGACTTCGACCTTTTGATCCTTGAACAGGAGTTCAACGGCAGCTTTCACTTCCGTCTTCGTCGCGTCCCGCAGCACTTCAAACACGACTTGCTTTCGCTTGTCGGCCACCATTGTGGCTTTTTCCGAGATGACGGGGCGCAAGACCACCGTCAATAAGCGTTCCTGGCTACTCATGCGAGCACCTCTTCGAATTGCTTGACGGCACCCTTGGTCAAAATGACTTTGGCGAAACGCACCAGGTTGACTGGGTCAACATGTTTGGCTTCCAGCACCATAACGTCAGGTAGATTGCGTGAAGACAGATAGAGGTTGTCATCCAGATTGTCGGTGATGATCAACACTTGCTCCAAGCCCATGTTTTTTAGCTTCAGCGAGAGTGCTTTTGTCTTTGGCGATTCCAATGTCATGTTGTCGATGACCGACAGACGGTTTTCGCGCACCAGTTGTGACAGGATCGCGGCGATACCAGCACGGTGCATTTTCTTGTTGACCTTCTGCGAGAAATTCTCGTCAGGCAGGTTCGGGAAAATTCTACCGCCACCGCGCCACAAAGGTGAGGAGGCCATACCGGCACGTGCACGACCGGTACCTTTTTGACGCCATGGTTTCTTGGTCGATTTTTGAACGTCGCTACGCCCTTTTTGCGCGCGGTTACCCGAACGCGCATTGGCTTGATACGCCGTCACGACCTGGTGAACCAGCGCCTCGGAATAATCGCGGCCGAACAATTCCGCAGAGGCTGGCATCGTGCCTGCTTCTGCGCCTTTGTCGTTAATCAGTTTGAGTTCCATTATTTGGCCCCACCTTTCACGAGTTTCGTCTTGGCTGCCGGACGAACCACGATGGTGCCGTTCTTGTGACCTGGTACCGCGCCTTTGACCAGAATTAGCTGGCGAGCGGTATCGATACGGGCGACTTCGAGCAGTTGTGCCGTACGGCTCACGTTGCCAAGCTGACCGGCCATGCGTTTACCTGGAAACACGCGGCCCGGATCCTGCGCCATGCCGATAGAACCCGGCACATTGTGCGACTTCGAGTTACCGTGCGATGCACGGTTCGAGGAAAAGTGATGACGTTTAATCACGCCGGAGAAACCTTTGCCCATCGAGGTACCCGACACATCGACTTTTTGGCCGACGGTGAACATTTCCACCGACAGAACTGAACCGACTTTTATTTCGGCGAGTTTTTCCGGTGTTGCGGTGAATTCATTCAAGACGGAGCCCGCTTCCACACCAGCTTTGGCGTAGTGCCCGGCTTGCGCTTTGGCGACACGGGAGGCGCGACGCGTGCCATATGCAACTTGCACGGCCGAATAACCATCGGTGTCGGGGGTCTTGATTTGGGTGACGCGGTTGTTCGACACGTCCAGCACAGTGACGGGGATGGCAGTACCATCATCCGTAAAAATGCGAGTCATGCCAACCTTCCGGCCGACGAGACCTAGACTCATCATTACTTCCTTTTTTAGTTAGCCCCGTTTCCACTGGAATAACATAATAAACCAGTCGTTTGCAGGGTGTTGGCTACTATTGGCCAACGAATCAAATGTACCTTGTTGGTACTTTTAAGCACTACGCTTACATTAGTCTTGCCGCAAATCGATAAAGCAGGCAGCAAAGAGCAGAGATTATAGCCGCCTCCGCAATAAAATTCAACTGCTTACAGCTTGATTTCGACATCCACTCCAGCGGGCAAGTCGAGTTTCATCAATGCGTCGACGGTTTTGTCCGTCGGATCGATGATGTCCATCAAACGCAGATGAGTACGGATTTCGAACTGATCGCGAGACGTTTTATTCACGTGTGGAGAACGCAGCACGTCGAAACGCTCAATTTTCGTTGGCAATGGGACCGGGCCTTTGACGACCGCACCGGTTCGTTTTGCTGTCTCGACGATTTCTGCAGCGGATTGATCGATGAGGCGATAATCAAATGCCTTTAGACGAATCCGGATTTTTTGTTTGGCTTGTGGTGCAGTTGCCATGCTTTTTCCTTTGAGAGATGGCGGCGTTTTACCGCCTCCCTGCCAATTAACGTACTGGCCTGACTTTTTTACTTAATAATTTTTGACACGACGCCCGCACCGACGGTACGACCGCCTTCGCGGATCGCGAAGCGCAGCCCGTCTTCCATCGCAATCGGGGCTATCAACTGCACCACGATCTTGACGTTGTCGCCAGGCATCACC
>JANYHZ010000016.1 GCA_025362135.1 Betaproteobacteria bacterium
TGTGACCATCTCGACCAATTCACGATCCGTGAACGGCATTTTTAATTCATTTTTATTCACCAAATCCGCCGCTTTTAATTCACCCAATATCGATTTGCTGCCCGATGGTGCCCAATCTGGCGCGATGCTGATGACAATACCCGACCGTCTCGCCGCGTCAATATTCGCAGTCTTGCCATACAAAATAAAATTCGATAGCGGCGACCAGACCAGCTTTGCGCCGACTTTGGCCAGTTCGATCAATTGCGGTTCGGTCAATCCGACGCCATGGATGGCGATCAATTCCGGGCCAAGCAAACCACTATCTTTGACGCTGTTGAATTCGCCCGCCATACGCGAAGACGCGCCTTCCGCAAGATGTACGACCAATGGTCCCCTGGCCTTTTCGGCCTGCATTTCCGCCCACGACCTGGCGCTGTTGCCGATATCGACGCGACTGGTCGCGACTCTCGCCTCCACTTTTGAAAACTCCACATTTCGCACCAGGCATTCCTCGCGCGCATGCACCATGCTCACGGAGGTTCCAAATAGCGGTGGACTACCGCCGGGAAGCTCCTGGAATTTTCCATACTTGCCGGGCGCCAGTCCGCGATTGAGCGCACCACCGCCCTGGATCGACGTTGTACCACCGGCCAGCGCTTTGTATTCACCATAGCGACCGATTTCGAGACCCAGGTCGAAATAGTAGGCACGCGTCATCAGCTCCTGCGGGAATGTGATGCGCTTGTTGTAAACCTCGTCGTACCAGCGCCACTCGTAGCGATCAGCGTATTTCTTCGTTATAGGCATCAGTGGGTATATGCCGTAATCGGGATGATTATGCAGATCGATCATGCCGGGATAGATCACGCCGCTGGTTTCGATCACAACCGCGTCTTTGGCAGTCTCTGGAAGCGACTCACCCGCTTTGGCGATGGCCATGATCTTGCCGTTGGCGAGCCATACCTGGGCGTTCGGCAATACATCACCTGCGTCGTTCATCGTCACGACTTTGCCTTTGATGACCAGCCCGGTGTCTGGCTTCCATTGTGCGTGTGCGGTGCTGCACAGCGAAGCCGCCAATAGCCAGAGTAGTGGCAGCCAGTTTTTCTTTGTCATTGCTATTTCCTTTTGCTGATGCGCTGGGTTCATCAAGACCATCACAATTGCGTACAGAACACATTAACTGAACGATCAATAATAATATCGCGATCACCATTTCATTTCACATTTATTGTTGCACCGTGAACACATCACCACCAGATTCAATCCAAGCGGATTTCCTGGACGCTCGCGGTGGTCTGGTGCAGGAGTGCATTCGAACACCGGACGCAGGATTGCCGACCTGCGTGGTCATTCACAAAAAGGCGGAGGGTTCTGCACCGCTTTGAATGGAAAGATTTGTGCATCGCTTTGTTGAGATCAGCACCAATTTACACAATGGCGCTTGAAAAGCACGTGCTCACCGCCACGTATTGGTAATGTTTGAAAACCTGTTTCGCCCCTTGTTTCGATCCACCACGCGAGCGCTCCGCAAAGCAAGGGCGCTGACGTCGAAAAAGGTCGAACTTATCGATCTCACCGCGTGGAATCGCGCGACTGCCAATTACCAATTCGTCCGGCGTTTGACAGTGGAGGAGAATCGCCGCCTGCGTTTGATCGCATCCGATTTTCTGGCGAGAAAAACCATCATCGGTGCCGCAGAATTTGAAATCGATGAACTCACCCGCATCCAGATTGCGGCGCAAGCGTGCATCCTGATCCTCGAACTCGATGTGGATTTCTACGATGGCTGGCGCGAAATCATTGTGTACCCCGGCCAATTCGCAAAAACCCATGACGTCATCGATGAATTCGGTGTCGTTCACACCACGCGCGATCCGCTCGCGGGCGAAGCGTGGCTGGGAGGGCCAGTCGTACTGTCGCACGCCGACCTCGCACAAACTGAAAATGCCATCGACCGCGGCGACGGCTACAACGTGGTCATCCACGAATTCGCGCATAAGCTCGACATGCTCAACGGTGAAGCCAATGGCTACCCGCCGCTACATCGTGGCATGAGCAAGGAGACGTGGAAACGCACCTTCCTTGCGGCATATCTTGCCTTTTGCAAACAGGTCGATGAGGCCGAGGCGCTGGCCCGAAAAGACGGTGGCAGAGCACTTGACGCAATTCCCATTGATCCCTACGCCGCAGAGAATCCGGCGGAATTTTTTGCCGTCATTTCGGAAGTATTTTTTGCAATGCCCGAGGCCGTACACGACGCGTTTCCTGCGGTTTATCAACAGCTCAAGGCGTTTTACCGGCAGGATCCATTGGCACGGCGCCACACCTGACGCCATTAAAACGACCTCTGCGGGAGAGTGTGAACACCAGCGAAATTTGCGTCAAAGTGCCCAGTCGTTTATCATTCGCCCCTTACTGGAGAGGTGGATGAGCGGTTTAAGTCACACGCCTGGAAAGCGTGCGTAGGTTAATAGCCTACCGCGGGTTCGAATCCCGCCTTCTCCGCCAAATAAAAACGCCACCGCAAGGTGGCTTTTTTATTTGGCGGAGAAGAGCGAGCCAACTGCTTGGCTCGCGGCGGGATTCGAAAGGCGACGGCGATGCCGAAGGCCGCCGCGCCGTGGGGTGAGAGCGGGAATTCGGCGAATGAACTGTTTCATTCGATGCCGTTCGAACCGGGTCGGCTCCGTACGATCCGCGCGGAACGTGACCGAATCCATCCTAAGTCTGACTAAGAACATGCCGGGGGCATTCGATTGGACGCGCAAAGCGCGGTCGCGCAGCGATGGCAGGATCGGCCCAAGCCGAGACTGACACAATCCCGCTCGGTGGCAAACCCTAGCATTGGCGCGCCTTTTCAGACACTTTAAGGCTGCGACTCCTGTCAAATGGCGATCTACGAATCTACGCATCTGAATTTCCAAGTTCGC
>JANYHZ010000058.1 GCA_025362135.1 Betaproteobacteria bacterium
GCACGTGGGCCTGGTGCTCTGCGGCGGCAACATCGATCCGTTGGTATTGGCCGGGATCATCCAGCGCGGAATGGTTCGTTCCGGTCGGCTCACGCGGCTGAAGGTGGAGTTGCGTGATCTGCCGGGTGCGCTGGCGCGTATCACCGGCGTGATTGCGGATGCGAACGCGAATATCGAAGAGGTACATCACCAGCGCGCGTTTACAAATTTGCCGGTGCAGACGGCGGAGGTCGAATTTGTGTTGAAAACGCGCAATTACTCGCATGTCGAGCAGATTGTCGCTAAGCTGGGCGAAGTCGGATTCAAGGCGCGGGTGCAGCGCACCGACGAGTGAACTGTGCAATGTTCGCGGCATGTGGAAAACGGTGATTCGCTGTAGTACTTGTCGTCGGGATTCGACATCATCAACGAGGAGACAACCGAATGAAAGCAGTTCTACTGATCGCCACCGCCGCTCTACTTTTATTTGCCGACAGCGCGCCGGCGCAGGAAATGCCGGGCGGGCTGTGGGAGATCAAAACCAAAGCGGATGTCCCCGGTATGCCACCGGAGCTCGCCGCCAAGTTCGGCAGCCACACGATCACCTCATGCGTAAAACCGGGCGAAAAAAAATGGTCGGATCAACGCAATCCCAACGGGCGCGACAAGCAGTGCGAGACCCTCGAAACAAAGGTCGAGGGCAACAAAATAATGTGGAAAATGAAGTGTAAAGACGGCACCAGCGCTGACAGTGTCATCACGTTCAACGGCAAGGATGCCTACACCATGGACATGGTCATGAATACGGAGAGCGGCATTATGAAAATGCACTCCGAAGGCAAGCGTATTGCCGAGACTTGCACAGCGAAATAACCGATCGACAATCACGAAATAAAAACGGGAGCGTCGGCGCCCGTTTTTTTGTACTGCTCAAATCACCAGACTTTATGCAGCCAGAGTTGCCTGTAGCGCAACATATCGCGCTTTGAGCGCCGCCGGCAGATGGTATTCGAGTTTGGTCAGTAATTCGTCGTGCAGCTTGAGTTCCTGCTGCCACTGCGAGTGATTGACTGATGTGATCGCCTTGAAAGTGTCTTCAGAGAAATTGGCGCCGCTCCAATCGAGATCCTTGTAGTCGGGAATATTTCCCAGCGCGGTTTGTAGCGCAGGCACCTTGCCCTCGATCCGTTCGATGATCCACTTCAGCACACGCATATTGTCGCCGAAGCCTGGCCAGACAAATTTGCCTTGATCGTTCTTGCGGAACCAGTTGACGCAATAGAGTTTTGGTGCCGCATTGCCAACTTTTGTGCCAACGTTGATCCAGTGGTCAAAATAGTCGGCCATGTTGTAGCCGCAAAAGGCGATCATCGCGAACGGATCACGGCGTACCACACCCACCTGACCGGTGATGGCAGCCGTAGTTTCGGAGCCAAGCGTGGCGGCCATGTAGACCCCTTCGTTCCAGTTGTTGGCCTCTGTCACCAGCGGCACGGTGCTTGAGCGACGGCCACCAAAAATCATCGCTGATATTGGTACACCGGCAGGGTTATCCCATTGCGGGTCCAGCGAAGGGCAGCGGGTCGCGGAAACAGTGAAGCGCGAATTTGCATGCGCGGCAAGACGGCCGCAGTCAGGCGTCCAGTCTTTTCCCTGCCAGTCGGTGAGGCGGGCGGGCGGCACTTTACTCATGCCTTCCCACCACACGTCACCATCGACTGTGAGCGCGACGTTGGTGAAAATCGTGTTGGCTTTGATGGATTCCATGCAGTTCGGATTGGTTTCGTAAGACGTGCCCGGAGCCACACCAAAAAAGCCCGCTTCCGGATTGATGGCGTACATCTTGCCATCCGCACCGGGTTTGATCCACGCGATGTCATCACCCACCGTGGTTACTTCCCAACCCTGTTGCTTGAATGACTCCGGTGGAATCAGCATCGCAAAATTGGTTTTACCGCAAGCCGACGGGAATGCGGCAGTGACGTAGTGTTTCTTGCCTTGCGGCGTTTTCACGCCGAGGATCAGCATGTGCTCGGCAAGCCAGCCCTCGGCTTTGCCCATGACCGAGGCGATGCGCAGCGCGAAACATTTTTTGCCCAGCAGCGCGTTGCCGCCGTAGCCCGAGCCATAAGACCAGATCTCGCGTGTTTCTGGGAAATGCACGATGTACTTGTGATCGCGGTTGCAGGGCCATGCCACATCCTGCTGGCCCGCAGTCAACGGCGCGCCGACGGAATGCAGTGCAGGCACGAACACACCATCAGGCCCCAGCACATCGAGCACCTTGCTGCCCATGCGGGTCATGAGCTTCATGTTGACAGCCACGTACGGCGAATCGGAAAGTTCCACGCCGATGTGGGCGATATGCGAGCCCAATGGGCCCATGCTGAACGGCACCACGTACATGGTGCGACCGCGCATGCAGCCGTCGAACAGTTTATTGAGCGTGCCCTTCATTTCTGCTGGTGCCATCCAGTTATTGGTTGGTCCGGCGTCTTCCTCCTTTTCAGCGCAGATGAAGGTGCGGTCTTCCACGCGTGCGACGTCGGTTGGGTCAGAAAGCGCCAGGTAAGAATTGGGCCGCAGTTTTTCATTGAGCTTCTTGAATGTGCCGGCAGCGACCAATTCAGCGCAGAGTTGTTGATATTCGGCATCGGAACCGTCGCACCAATAGATGCGGTCAGGCTTGGTCAGGGCGGCGATCTCTTCGACCCAGGCCAGCAATTTTCGGTTGCTGGTGGGCGCGTCGTTCATTTGAACGGGCTTGGCTTGCGCGTGCATGTTGATTTCTCCGGGAAAGCGCCATGTGAATGGCTTGAAACGCGCTCATTAATGCTCGTCGCATTTTCGGAATTTGTAGGCGCGTAATTATCCCACATCAGGCGGTAGAGAGTAAGACGACCGACCGGTCACATTAGTCTGATTACGGTCACAGCGATTGCTGTCCATAGGTTTGGAATTTGTCGATGACGAGCTGCATTTGGGCTTCATCCAGGAGCACGGGCTCACCGATTTGCAGCGCCTGCCAATATATTCTCGCCAGCGTTTCGACTTCCACCGCCAGCGCGAGCGCCTTTTGCAGGTTTTCACCGCAGGCGATCATGCCGTGGTGCGACATCAGGCATGCTTTGCGATGTTGCAGTGCAGCGATGACATGATCCGATAATTCCTGTGTGCCGAAGGTCGCGTAGGGCGCACAGCGGACATCGCTGCCACCGGCTACTGCGACCATATAGTGGAACGGCGGGATGCCGCGATCCATGCAGGCGAGCGTGGTGGCGTAGGGCGCGTGCGTGTGGACGATGGCATTGACCTGTTCGCCTCCAGAGGCGTAGATATCGCGATGAAAGCGCCATTCCGAGGAAGGCAACACACCGCCGTCCTGCGTACCGTCTAACTTCATCGCGACAATTTGCTCCGCCTTGGTTTCTTCGTACGCAATGCCAGTCGGTGTGATGAGAAATCCGCCATCCATGCGCGCACTGACGTTTCCCGCCTTGCCCTGATTTATGCCAAGTTCATTCATGCGCAATGTTGTGCGAATGATTTCGTTGCGCAGTGCTTTGTGGGGGAGGTGATCGAGGCTCAGGAAAGACATCGTGATTATCCCGGGAACGCAGAAGCCAGATTTGTCGGCGCGAATACGCCATCTTCGGTGATGATGCCGGTAACAAGGCGCGCGGGCGTCACGTCGAAGGCGGGGTTGGCAACCGGCGTTTTACGGTCCAGAATTAGCATTGGCGAGGCGTCTGGCGGCATTTCGGCCTGCAAGCCAATCACAGTGCGGACTTCCATTTCTGCGCGTTCCTCGATTTCAATTTCGCGTAACGCGTCTATCAAAGTAGCATCGATGGTGGAATTTGGCAGCGCTGCGTAGAAAGGAATGCTGTTGTCCGATGCGGCGAGCGCTTTCAGATAGGTGCCGATCTTATTGGCGACATCCCCGTTCTTCGAGACGCGGTCAGCGCCGACCAGCACCATATCGACCTTGCCGTGCTGCATCAAATGGCCGCCTGCATTATCGACGATGTACGTGTGCGGCACGCCGTGTTCACGCATCTCCCAGGCTGTGAGCAGTCCCTGATTGCGCGGCCGTGTCTCATCGACCCACACATGCACCGGAATGCCTGCGTCGTGCGCCTTGTAGATGCAGGCGAGCGCGGTGCCCCAATCCACTGTTGCCAGCCAGCCAGCATTGCAGTGCGTAAGAACGTTGACCGGACGGGCGAGTTTTTCATGCATTGTGCGAATCACAGCAAGGCCGTGATTGCCGATGGCTTCGTTGGTGGCTACGTCGTCGTCTGCCATTTGTTTCGTGAGCAACCAGGCGGCATCGGCGCGCTGGCGTGGCGCGAGAGGTGCGAGTTGTCGTTGCATCTCCGATAGTGCCCAGTGGAGGTTCACCGCCGTTGGGCGGGTGGCGCCGAGGGTGCTGATGGCGGCAGCAAGCGCCACATCGGAATTGTCGCGTCGCATCTCGAGTGCTATGCCAAACGCGGCGGCCACACCGATCAGCGGTGCGCCGCGTACCTGCATGGATCGTATCGCGTGCGCCACCTCACCAAGATTGCTTAACGAAATGGTTTCGAACGCAAATGGCAAACGTGTTTGATCAATGACGTATACGCGATGATTACCGTCGTCCGACCAGATGCTGCGTGTGTGCCTGCCGTTGACTCTCATGCGCAGAAGTTTATGCGATTTGTTGCAAATAATTGTGAGGCGACGAAACGATGCGTTCGAACAGGTGTTCATGCGTGGACGACGTAAGATACGGTCTCCATGAAAATCTCCGTCCTCGATCAGTCCCCCGCTGCGCAAGGCAAAAGCCAGCATCTTGCCATCCAGGAAAGCCTCGCGATTGCGCGTCATTGCGATCAACTGGGTTACCACCGCTACTGGGTATCCGAGCATCATAACAGCGACAGCATCGTCGGCACCGCACCCGAAGTGTTGATGGCCGCGGTTGCCGCGACGACCGCCCGTATCCGTATCGGCAGTGCAGGGGTAATGCTGCCGCACTATTCGGCGTTGAAAGTGGCCGAGCAATTTCGCGTGCTGGAGGCCATTGCGCCAGGTCGCATCGATCTGGGCGTAGGCCGCGCACCCGGTTCGGACCGCGCAACTGCGTTCGCCTTGAATCCGCACCAGAACGCTGCCGAGGAATTTCCGCAACAAGTGCTTGATCTGCAATCGTGGGTGTCGGGCACGCCTCTGCCGACGGGACACGCGTTTAAAGAAATCAAGGCGCATCCGCTCGGACCGACCAGTCCCGAATTATGGATTCTCGGCAGTTCCGATTATGGTGCGCAACTTGCCGCATATCTGGGTCTGCCGTATGCCTACGCCTATTTTTTCACTGAAGGTCGCGGCACCGAGCAGGCATTGGAACTCTATCGTCGACTTTATCGACCAAGCGAGCGCTATCCAGACGCCCAAGCGACCATTTGTGTATGGGCACTGGCTGCGGAGACCGAGGCGGAGGCAAGACGCCAGCTAATGACACGTGAGCACTGGCGCGTGGGTTTTGAAAAAGGGCAACGCACGCCTTTGGTGTCACCGGAGTACGCGGAGGCGGCGTTCGTCGGCTACACCGATACGGAGCGTGCGACCATCGAATCGCTGCGCGGCAAAGCCATTGTTGGCACTGCATCGCAAGTGGCCGCCCGCTTGCATGCACTGGCGGCGACGTTCGCGCTAGACGAAATTGTCATCAACACCTGGACACACGATCCCCGGACGCGTCATCGATCCTATGAATTGCTTGCGATGGAATTTGGTCTGGTGGGTGCCGTATAGCCGCCCTCAGGCGATGCGGGCGTCGTTCCAGCCACTGAATTGCTGCGGCCCACTTGCGCCGACGTTTCACGGTAGCTTTACCGCCCTGATGTCTGCCTTGGCACCCAGTCCTAATGTTTTCACAAACGAAACATGGTGGCCACGGGTGGTGATGTTGTCGTCATGCACGGCAAAGCCGACGTTGTATACGCCACCGGCTTTCAGCGACTTGTCGTCGGCATTGGTCAAGCCCAGTGGACGCGTCAACACCACCGTCCACATGCCATCTTTCCAGGACGCGATGGCGTTGTTGTCGGCTGCTGATCCCTTGGCATCTTCACGGCTGATG
>JANYHZ010000088.1 GCA_025362135.1 Betaproteobacteria bacterium
CAACGACTCTGGTAACCCCGCCAGTTCGTCTTCGTGCTGCAACACCAATCGATAAGCGGCTTCATCGCCCAATACATTCTGTGAAAACCGGGTCGTCAGTTCCGCCAGTTGCTCCATGATTTTTCCGTACCGCGCCTGCGCTTCGACGGATAGTTTGGCACCGGCACGGACGAAATCCAGATGGACACGTTCGAGCAATCGCAACGGCTCCGGCAAAAGGCCGAGGGTGGCTCGCTGGCTGTACAGCGCATCAACGCGTTTGAATAATCCGGCATGCATGTAGATCGCGTTGGTGTGCGCGGCCATCGGCGCTGCCATTTCGCGCTCCACGGCCTGCAACGCGGGCGAGGTTTCCGAGGCGGTGAGGTTATAGAACATCTGATCGATTCGCGTCAGCAGCCGCCCGCTTCGGTCGAACGCGGCCAGCGTATTTTCAAATGTCGGCGCGGCCGCGTTTGCAGCAATCGCATCCAGTTCAGCACGATGCGCTTTCAATGCGACCGAGAACGCGGGCACGAAGTGCTCCGCCTTCGTATCGGTAAACGGCGGCAGGCCATGCGGGCTGTTCCACGCGTCGAGCAAGGGGTTGGCTAGGAGTCTCGGGTCGGTCGGTGCATTCATTTCGGGCTCAAGTCAAATGGGAATCGGTATTTTACATGCGCAAGGAATTTCAGTTTCCATAAAAAGCCAAACACAAGCATCGGTGAGGTTCGTGGAGCAAAATGCCGCCAGAAGGTGCGCCAATCCTTGACTTTGATAAGTTTATGCCCCGATAAGCTCGACGGGGAGCCACCCACGCACACTATTGATAAACCAGATCGCATCGGCGCGTCCGAGGTCGGTTCGATGGAGGAGTGCCTCCGCGATGATATTGCGCTTCAGCAATTCGGCGCGCAACACACCGGGAAGCAATCCGCAGCCGAGTGCGGGTGTCAGCAGCTTTCCGTCCAGCGATACAACTACATTGCCGCGCGTGAATTCGGTTAATTCGTCACGTTCATTCCAGAGCAAAATATCGAACGCGTCTGGCGACACTGCGATATGCACGTCGTATGCCGCGCGTGCGGTGGTCTTGTAGCGCAGGAATTCATGACGCGAATCGACAGGCCCGGTCGCCAATGCAATTGTGACGCGCTCCGCATCGCCGCTCGCGCCAAGCCAATTGTGCGGCACCGATTGGAGCGCCGTGCTGGTGACCGTGATTTCGCCGTGCGGTGATACCAGCAGCCGCACGCGGCGCAGTTGGTGCGGATAGGTGGCGGCGTGGGCGGCAAGTGCCGCGCGTATGGCTGACAGTTCCGCAGGATGGCCAAACCGCGTTGCCGCGAGCTGCAATCGCGCCAGATGCCGATCCAGAAACGCATAGTGCGCGTCTTGCAGCATCAGTGTTTCGAGCAAATCGAAGTGGCCCGCCCCCGCGCCCAGGAAGCGTGCTTTGGTCAATGCCTCGGCGTGCTCCTCGCCCGCAGTCGAATCCCAGGTGATGCCGCCGCCGACACCGCATTGCGCCATGCCGCTGTTACTGTCCATGGTGACGGTCCGGATTGGCACATTGAATACCGCGCGTTGATCGGGCGTGATATAGCCGATGGCACCGCAGTAAATACCGCGCGGCGAGTCTTCCAGCGCGGCGATGATTTCCGTTGTTTTTATCTTTGGTGCGCCGGTGATCGAACCACAGGGGAAGAGTGCGCAAAAAATATCCTCCAGCGTCACGCCATCACGCGTGGTCGCAGTCACCGTTGAGGTCATGTGGTGCACGGTCGGATAGGTCTCCAGTGAAAACAGCTTCGGCACCGCGACGGTACCCGTCACCGCGACGCGCGAAAGATCGTTACGCAGCAAATCGACGATCATCAGATTTTCAGCGCGATTTTTTTCGGAGTGCACCAGCGCGTGGGCTTCGGCATCGTCGCTCTCCTGCCAGGCCGCACTGGCGGACTCGGAGGCGGGCAATGCCGCGCGGCTCAGCGTGCCTTTCATCGGGCGCGCCATCAATTGCGTTCCGTCCCACGCGAAGAATAATTCGGGAGAAAGCGAGAGGATCTGCTTTTCGCCGAGGTCCAGAAATGCATTAAATCGCCCGTGTGATTGTGCGGCAAGGGCTTCGTACCATGCGCGCGGATCGCCGCTGACGGACGAATTCAAGCGCAGCGTGTAATTGACCTGATACGTGTCGCCTCGCGCGATGGCCTCGCGGATGGCGACGATGTTGGCGTCGTAGACTGCACGATCCGTATCTGCAATCCATCCGCTGACGGCGGCGTGTTGTCTGGTCACGCGCGGCAATGTCGCAGGCGCGCGAAAGAGCCCGAACCAGAGTAAGGGCAGGGGGCCGGACGGGTGTGCGTGAAGTGCCGGGTCAAATGCCGGTGCCGCTTCGTAGCAGAGCATGCCTGCAGCGTAGAAACCCTCACGTGCTGCTTGCTGCACTTCCCGCAATGCCGGGCGCACCTCGGCAATGGTGCGGGCTTTAATCACGCGCTGCGGGTGGGTGAAGGCCAGCCGATGTACGCCGGATCCTGCGACCAGCGGATCAGCGAAATCAAAAATCAAGGTGGGAGAAACTTCGGGCACGTAGGGAAGAGAGTAGCGAGTAGCCCGGATTAGCGTAGCGTAATCCGGGGATCTCACACGCCATGACGGCTCCCGGATTACGCTACGCTAATCCGGGCTACGTCGGATCGTCAGGCGTTCAACTCAGAACTGCGCCTTGAACTGCGCGCCCCAGATGCGGGGCTCGTTGATGAAGCCGGTCAGGTTGTTGAAGTCGATGCCGCCGGTGATACGGATTTTGTTGGTGATATTGCGACCGTACGCAGCGACTTCGTATTTACCGTTACCCCAGATATAGCCGAGACGCGCGCCACCTTCGGTCAGTGACTTGCCGGTGAACTCCACCGATTCGTACAGGAAGAAATTTACTTTGCTGCGATATACCCAGTCGGTGTACGCGTACCACTCGCCTTCCTTGGTGGGAATGCTATAGCGCAGCGTGAAGTTCGCGGTTTGCTTGGGCGCTTGCGGCAGCGGGTTGCCGTCGATCAGGGCCAGTCCGCCCGCGATGAGCCGATTGGTGACCTTGCAGGAAGCGCAAACCGCGACGGCCAGGCTGGCGTCTTTGATCTTCGTGTCGTTATAGCTTGCACCAACGGTTGCGAGCAGGTTGGGGGTGAGGTAAGCCTGCAAATCCATCTCGAAGCCCTGGCCTTCGGTCTTCTTGGCATTGAGGAGGATGTTCGCGTTGGCGGCACCGCCTACCGCAGTTAGTTGCTGGTCCTTGATTTCGTATTTGAACACCCCGAAACTCAGACGCGCCTTGCGGTCAAGCAGATCCGCTTTGATGCCCGCTTCGAAAGACGTGCTTGTTTCAGGCTTGGCGACCGACTGATTGTTGAACGCCCCGGCACCCTGCACACTGGCCGCGCGGAAGCCGTTGGCGACGCGCGCGAACAATTTGACATTGCGATCCAGCGCATAGGTGCCGCTGATGTCCCAGCTTAACTTGTTGTCGTTCGGCGAAGCGCTTAGCGGGCCTTGCGAACCGAGCTGGGCCAGCGTGCACTTGCCTAACAGCACGCAAGGTACGAACCCACTGTTGGTGTAGGCCTCAACATTGAATGTTTTCTTGTCGCGCGTGTAACGCAGGCCGGCGCGCAGGTCCAATTCAGGGCTGACCGTATAGTTAAGCGCCGTGAAGACGGCGGTGGCATCGTTCTTCTGGCGTACGCGTTCATAACCATCCTGCGCCCCTTTCGAAGGGGAATCGTAGCTGAAGCTCTCGACCGTGTAGGCTTCGTTGAAGTAGTAAAGCCCGCCTTGCCATTTCACCGGACCTTTATTATTCGATTCGAGCCGCAGCTCCTGTGTGAATTGCGAATGCTTAGGGATCCCGTCGGCACTCTCGGATGAAAACGGTATGAATCCTGGTCCGGAGGGTGGCGCGAACTGGTTGCCAAAGCCACCATCGATGTCGCCGCGGTTAAACGTGTCCAGCGATTCGTAGCCGGTGATGGAGTGCAGGGTGAAGTCATTGAGTGCCCACCGCAGGCGGACACTGCCGCCGTTGGTTTTCAGCCGTGATTCGTTTTGGCCATCGAAGGAAACCTTCTTCAGGTCGAAGCCATCGACGAGGTCGTTTGTGCCCGGCTTGATGATGTTGGCGCGGAACAGGCGTGCGCTGCCTTTCAGGTCACGCGCATGAAAATTAAACAATGCGCTGAAATCCTTGCCTGGTTCGTACAACAGCTGGAAACGGGCGGCGTTGTCGTCGTAGCCTTCAAAATCACGGGTCGGGCCGGCGACAGTATTGCGCACCCAGTTATCGCGGTGCTGCGCTTGCACGGAAAAGCGCATCGCCCAATCCTTGTTCATCGGCACGTTTACCGCACCTTCCAGTGCGGTGGTCTTGAATGTGGCGGCAGAGAGGGTCAGGTAGGCCTCCTGCTGTTGCCTCGGCTTTACCGAATCGAACTTGACCACGCCCGCCGGCGAGTTGCGGCCGAAGAGCGTGCCCTGCGGCCCGCGAAGGACCTCGATCTGATCGAGGTCGAACATCGGAAAGCCCTTGAGGATCGGATTCTCTTGAACCACATCGTCGTAAACCAGCGACACCGGTTGCGAGGCATTGAGGCGGAAATCGGTGTTGCCGTAGCCGCGCAGGTAGAAGCGCGGGAACGCACGACCGAATGACGATTCGATATTCAGGCTGGGTACGCGTCCGGAGAGAGCCCGCACGTCCTGTCCGCTGGAATTGATCACGTCGAGCTTTTCTCCGCTCAGGGTGGAAATCGAATTCGGTACGTCGTTGATATTTTCCGAACGGCGCTCAGCCGTCACATTCACGGTTTCGAGTTTGCCCTCGACCTTTCCGGAAGTCTTGCTGTCGCCGGGTGTGGCTTGGGCGAACGCGTCGGGCATCGACACTGCGGCGGCGATCGTCAAGCCGAATGTCAGGCCTTGTGCCAGAAAACGGGGCGAACAGGCCACCGCCAGAATGCTCTTTTTCATTTTGATACTCCCTGGTAAATGACGCATTGTTGGATGAGACGGCGGCACAAGTGGTTAAAGTTAGCAAAATTCGCGCGTGACCGCAAACGCAGCGCCACATTATTTACAATTGTGTTGTGCAGCCGATACATTATTGAAATATGTCAGCCGCGTTACACTCTGAATATGCTTCTGCAAAAGCTCGCCATCGTCGATCTCGAAACCACCGGTATCACCGCGACGGGCGACCGTATTACCGAAATCGGCATCGTGCTGGTCGAGAACGGGAAGGTTATCGAAGAGTGGCAGAGTCTGGTGAATCCGGAATGCAGCATTCCGGTTGAGATTCAAGCGCTTACCGGTATCACAGACGCGATGGTAGCCAACGCGCCGACGTTCGCGCGACTCGCGGGAGACGTATTGGCGCGCCTTGAGGGAAGTCTGTTCGTCGCCCACAACGCCCGCTTTGACTACGGCTTTATCAAGAATGCGTTTCGCCGCATGGAAATACCGTTTACGGCGGATGTTTTGTGTACCGTGCGCCTGTCACGCAGACTGTATCCCGACTATTCTGCGCACAATCTCGATGCGTTGATTTCACGTCACAAACTGACCTGCGACGACCGTCACCGCGCGCTTGGCGATGCGCGTATCACGTGGGCTGCGCTGGATGCGATGTGCCGTGGCAATCCGCCTGACACGGTAACCGCTGCCATCAAGGCGCTGCTGAAAATGCCGAGCCTGCCGCCACAGCTTTCACCCGGTGCGCTCGACGATCTCCCGGAAGGCCCTGGCGTGTATTTGTTTTACGGCGTCAACGCGCTGCCGATCTACGTTGGCAAGAGCGTGAATCTGCGTGACCGAGTGCGTTCGCATTTTTCCAGCGATTACCGTAGCGCCAACGATCAGCGCCTTTCGACCGAAATCACCCGCATCGCCGTTGAAGAAACGGCCGGTGAACTAGGTGCCTTGCTGCGCGAGGCACAGTTGGTGAAGTCAGCGCTGCCGCTGCGGAATCACCGCTTGCGGAAAAATAGTCAAATTGTATTCATTCGCCTCACGGATCTTTCCGTGCCCGCAGAAATGGTGCCATTTGTGGACTTTGATCCCGGCAATGCCACGGGCATGTATGGCCCATTTCCCGCCAAGCCGCGCGCCAAAGCATTCCTGCAGAGTCTGGCGGCCGATTTCGAGCTTTGCTGGAAAGCGCTGGGGGTGCAGCAGACCGATGGTGCCTGTTTTGCCCGCCAATTGCACCGTTGTCGCGGTGCCTGTATCGGTGAGGAAAGCATGATGCAGCATAATCTGCGACTGCTCGATGCGCTAAGCGAACACCGCTTTCCGGTATGGCCGTGGAAGGGTCCCATCGCGATCAAGGAGACGCATCCCGATCACGGTTGGGAGCGCCTGTATCTGTTTGACCGCTGGTGCCATCTGGGCACAGCGAAGGACGAGGATGAACTATGGGCGCTACTCAAATCGAGCCGCGTCAATGAATTTGCGTTCGATCCTGATGTCTACAAGTTGTTGCGAAAATATTTGGCGCAAAAGAGCAGACCGGATGTGATGGTGCTGACGCTAGCGCCTTCGGCGACGATGGAATAGCCGGACACTTGAAAAACTGTCGTGCCGGCGGGAGCTGGAACGACGGAAAAATCAAACGATCTTCACACTCAGGTTCGGCAATTTATCGATGTGACACTCGATCACGTCACCTTTTACGACCGGCCCGACATTCTCCGGCGTACCCGAGTAAATGATGTCACCCGGCATCAGTTCAAAAGCCTCCGAAAGCTGGCTGATTTGTTCGGCCACATTCCAGATCATCTGATTCAGGTTGGCGGTCTGCTTGATTGTGCCGTTCACTTTGAGCCAGATCGCGCCGTCCTTGATATGGCCGATCTGCGACGTGGGATGCAACGGGCCTATCGGCGCTGAGCGATCAAAACTTTTACCGATTTCCCAGGGCTTCTTCTGGTCACCCATGCCGCGCTGCAAATCCCGCCGCGTCATGTCGAGGCCCAGGGCATAGCCATACACGCAATCGAGCGCTTTGCTGATCGGGATACTGCGGCCGCCCGTGTGAAGCGCAGCCACCAGTTCGACTTCGTAGTGATAGTTTTTGGTTAGCGTGGGGTAGGGGTGATCGGTTATGCTGTCGGGTGCGACAAACTGGATTGCGTCGGTCGGTTTCTGAAAAAAGAATGGCGGCTCGCGCGTCGGGTCCGAGCCCATTTCGCGCGCGTGCGCTGCGTAATTGCGCCCGATGCAGTAAATGCGACGCACCGGAAATTGCGCATTGCTGCCCACAACGGGAATAGTGGCGTGTGTCAGGGGGAAAAGGGTTTTCATTTCGCTATTGGCTCCTCCGGGAAGCGCGCAACCTGCCAGTGCGCCAAGCGCTGCGGCTGCGCCGGTTTTCATGACTTCGCGACGATTATTTTCGCTCATAACAATGCTCCAAATTGGTCAATTCTAAAATGAGTTTAGTCTTAACGCCCGCGTGGTTTCTTGAGGGCGGTCAACGAATCATTGCGCCTGCCGGGCAGGGAATGCGTATCGAACGCGCACGGATGTCAGACTTGAAGTTGCCTTTCCTGTGCTTGTGCGCCAATGCACAATGCCGATATAGTCAACGGCATCCCACGGATCACTGCTGAAAATGAAAATAAAAACACTCGCCTGTTTTCTAGTTGCCGTCGCCGCGACCGCGCATGCGGAGACGCTTTACAAGGTGGTCGGTGCCGACGGGAAGGTCACCTATACGGATCAGCCGCCCGCCGACCGCAAATCGACCACGGCACTGCAGTTCGCGGATGCCCCAACCACAAAACTGCCCGCGTCGGTACTGAAGTATCAAGCCGAGTTGGCAAAAAGCATGCAAAACCGTCTCGCGCAAGCGAAAAAAATCGATGCGACCGGTACGCTAACGCTTTTTAGCGCGGTCTGGTGCGGCTATTGCACCGGGGCGAAGTCTTATTTGCAAGCCAAGCGCATACCGTATCGGGAGTTCGATATTGATACGCCGGATGGAGGGCGTGCGTATTTTGAGGCAGGCGGCGAGCGGGGTGTGCCGTTGATCATGGCGGACGGCAAGCGCCTGTCCGGATTCAGTAGCGCTGCGTACGACTATTTCTTTTCCGCCAGGAAATAGCGGCTGCAACTGATAGCGCGTCTGCACGCGGTGCCTACGAGAGGACGATCCCATGCCAAGCCCTGAAACGCTCGAACGATTCATCGCGCGTGTCGAGCAAAATGCGCACGTCGATGCGATTGAAGAGTTTTACACGGCCGATGCCTCAATGCAGGAGAACCAGCGCGCACTGCGGGTGGGGAGGGATGCGCATATTGCGAACGAACGTCGTGTGCTCTTAAAGGTGAAATCGCTCACATCGAAATGCGTAAGGCCGATCTTTGTCGATGACGACAACGTAATTATTCGCTGGGTATTTCACTTTACATGGCTCGATGGAACAGTCACGCACATGGAGGAAATCGCCTGCCAGCGTTGGGAGGGCGAGCGCATCGCGCAAGAGACGTTTTTCTATGACCCCGCGCAACTGGCACCGAAGACGCCGCACGTATCTTTGCCAGAAGTGAAAATCAATTGATGGCGCCTGAGTGAGACATACTGTAGGCAAATCTCTGGGGAACGTCTAAAAATCCCGTTCGTGTTGAGCCCATCGAAGCACACATCAGCTAACCCATTGATTCATTGCGATCCAATCAATCCTTCGACAAGCTTGCACGAACGGAGGTTTTTAGAAGTTCCCACTCTGATGTAACTGCTGTGAACGCACGGAACAAGACGAGCCGACTCGCCAGATTGCGTGTTGCATCGCAATCTGGCGAGTCGGTCCCGGTATTTCTGTGTTGGCGCGATCGCCTGTGCGGCAGCTTCGCCACGGTCAAGGATGCCGAAAATCAGCGCGATGCCTTTTTGATGTCGGATTTCACATCACCGAAACCTGCCTGCGCCTTGCCGAGGGCGTTCTTTACCTTGCCCTTGGCTTCCATTTCCTTGTTGCCTACGATCTTGCCCGCGATCTCTTTTACTTTGCCTTCCACTTCTTTTTTGCGTCCATCAATTTGATCTTTATTCATGTTCATTCCTTAAGAGTGATTAATAGCAGCGATGATGGCGTTCGGTTTGCTTCCAGCCGTCAGCCAGCAATAATCATGCGGGAAGTCTCGCATTGCGTCCGTGCGCAGGCGCACAAAAGAACGGGGAAGATTTTTCATCTCCCGCCATACGCCGGCTCGATGCAGGCGTCGATGCAGCATCTGTACATCGGGTGCGACAGCGGCGTAAAGTCCGGGAAACGCGCCGGAATCAAATCGCTGGTCAACTGAAGGAAATGAAAGGCAAATACCCATGGCGAATCACAATCACCAACTCGATCCCAAGCTCGACCTGAACTTTGATCGCGTCGTCGATCTACCCCCGGCGCTCGTCTGGGCCGCATGGACTGAGCCTGAACATATCAAACACTGGTTCACACCCGTACCCTGGACGACGGTGGAATGCGAAATTGATCTTCGCCCCGGCGGAATTTTTCGTACGGTAATGCGTTCACCCGAGGGAAAGGATTTTCCAAATATCGGCTGCTATCTGGAAATCATCAAGAACGAGAAATTGGTCTGGACGAACGCCCTTTTGCCGGGCTTCAGGCCCGCCAGTTCCGCGTCCGACGAGGCGGTCGCTTGTGGTGATTTCCTGTTCACGGTAGCGGTTTCACTTGCGCCACAGGGCAATGGCACGAAGTACGCCGCACTCGCCATGCATCGGGATGAACAAGGCCGCAAACAGCACGAAGACATGGGCTTCTGTGACGGGTGGGGTACGGCCCTCGATCAGTTGGTTGCGCATATGAAAAAACAGTAAGCGGCGCACATGCAACGAACCCCGGCTTGCGACATGTCCTTCATCGCGTAATATGCCTGCACACTACTGATCCAACACGGAGAAATGATGGAACGACTGCTTCGCTTATTCTGTGCAATGACAATTCTGTGTCTGAACGCATTCTGCACGCCCGTAGTGGCGGCTGAAATGACTTTCCAGATGATCAATGACAGCGAGCGCGCAATAAACCTCAAGCTCTTTTCAGATGGCGAAACGCACCAGCAGTGGCCATCAAGAACAAAGGCCTATCTGGTCAAGCCGGACACCGCTGTGCAGCAGCTCAAGATCACTTGCGAGGAAGGCGAAAAAATATGTTGGGGAGCCTGGATGAAAGTGCAGAGCGTGTCTGGCGAAATTGTCGGCCCCAACGGGGAGCGCCGCCTGACGCGCAGCGTGACACACAATGTCGGCGTCGGCGAACGTGGTCAACGCACTTGTGAAAGGTGCTGCCATATCTGCAAGGATGGCACGCTGTTGCCCGCTACAACGTTGCGCGACCCCAATTCGGCAGGGAAGTAGTCCAGCTTCGATTGTTGAGGTGACGCCCGTCCGGCCCGCACCTCACTACATTCGTCGCCTTCGTTTCGAGCCTGGGCGAACTCATCGCAGTCCTGTTTACGAGCGTGCTCTGCCTGCGCCAAGCGGCACCAATCTCCATGGGCCGTTTCAGCCTTATCGGCTTGAAAGCCCCGCTGGTGCTAGCTTTCTGGAGGTTGCTTAGTTTCTCGGTAGGCACGCGGGCATAAGCGCTCAAATCTGCACCTGCGTTCCCAGCTCGATCACGCGATTG
>JANYHZ010000164.1 GCA_025362135.1 Betaproteobacteria bacterium
CGGCACCTCCTTGAGCGAATGCCGGTACGCCACGCGATCAATGAACGGCGTGATCCAGTTAAAGCCCGGCTGTAGCACGGTATGAAATTTGCCGAGGCGTTCGACCACCCACGCACTCTGCTGCGGCACGATTTTCATGCCCTCGATGATGAGTGCGACGAAGAATGCGCCTATGAATACGCCAATAGCGACATTGGGGTTCTGTGTCATGAAGCCGGCGGCGGCACCGATGATGACTGCGATGACTAATTTAACAAACATGGAAATCTCCTTACGAGGATGTTCGATAACGGTTGCGATTACAGCGGGAATAGTTGTATTCATTGATGTGTTGTCTGTCTGGCTATGCCCGGCAGCGTCCTTCTTGTGTTTGAGCATGGCGGGTGCCGCGTGTTTGACAGGCAAATGCGGAGCCACCTTTGCGGCCAGATTCGCCGCCAATTTTGCTGCGGCTGACTGGGCGCCTGACGCCGATTGCTGGCCCGTGGGGTTCGGCGATGGATTTTTCGCTTTGGCTGCTTCGTCCTTTATCGCCTTCACGACTTCCTCAGCCCACTTGAATTTATTGCTGCTCAAGCCGACCGTCGCGCCGAAGACGATTAGCGCGATCCATTTCGATTGGGTCACCGACCACGCGATCAGCGCGGCGATCAACCCATTCATCAGTCTGGATAGCATCAGATACCTGGTCGTTGCGTGCCAACTACCCAGCATTGGCCGTCTTGCGCAAGAATGTATAGCGTACCGCCGACGCCGACCGCATTCGCCGAAACATCACCGGGCTTCACCCGGGCGTCCCATTCGGCACCACGATACTTGATGCGTAACGCGCCTTCGGCCTGATTGACCCAATTGGCCACTGACACCGACTGGCCGATATCGATTGCGTTGCCTTGATCTCCGTCAGTACGATGGGCGGCGTGCCAATGTTGCACCCACCAGGTACCGATACCGGCAACGATGCCTGCCACCGCGACTTGCGCGATAAACGGTGCACCAAGCCACGCCGCCAGCGCGCCGGCCAATGCGCCCACGCCGATCACGAGTAAATAGAAGGTTCCGGTCATCAATTCGATGATGACGAGCGAGAAACCGATAATGGTCCATACGAGATAGTCCTGCATGATTTCCTCCAAACGGTCATCCGGAACGACAGTGACTTGAATCGTGCCGTAGTAGTTGGAAGTCAGTATTGTTGCCTCGCGCGCGCGCGTCAAGCCGGATGTCACGTTTGGCCCGTGCAGTGCGACGAATGGCGACCGGGCGTGACCAATGACGAGCGCACGTCTCGCCCGCGGGATCCCGCAGATCAAAACAGCCCGACGATTTTCCCCTCATCGTTCACATCGATCGCATTCGCCGACGGTACTTTCGGCAGTCCCGGCATGGTCATGACATCGCCGCATACCAGCACGATGAACTCTGCACCCGCAGCCAATCGCACCTCGCGAATCGTCACGACGTGATTGCCGGGTGCGCCCCGCAATTGCGGATCGGTGGAAAATGAATACTGTGTTTTTGCCACGCAGATCGGATAGTGACCATAGCCGTCATCCTGCAGTCGCTTGATCTGGCCACGTATCTTGGCGTCTGCTGTGATGTCTGACGCACCGTAGATTTTGGTAGCGATGGTTTTCATCTTGTCCCACAACGGCATGTTTTCATCGTAGACAAATTTGAAGTTGTTCGGTTTCTCGCACATCTCAACGACGATGTTGGCGAGCGCCACCGCGCCCTTGCCGCCCTCGGCCCAGTGTTTGGAGACGACTGCTTTGGCGCCCAAGACTTCGCAGCGCGCCACCAGCACCTTCAGCTCGGCCTCCGTGTCGTGGGTACGGTGGTTGATCGCGACGACACAGGGCAAGCCGTAATGTACGGTGATATTGTGGATGTGGCGTTCCAGATTCACCATGCCCTTTTCCAGCGCCTCGACGTTTTCTTTCGAGACTTCTTTTACCTCCATGCCGCCGTGATATTTCAACGCACGGATGGTGGCGACGATCACTACCGCATTTGGTCTAAGTCCGGATTTGCGACATTTGATATCGATAAATTTCTCGGCACCAAGGTCGGCACCGAATCCCGCTTCGGTCACAACATAATCGCCAAGCTTTAACGCCGTCTGCGTGGCAATGACAGAATTACAACCGTGCGCGATGTTGGCAAATGGGCCACCATGGATAAATGCCGCGTTGTTTTCGAGCGTCTGTACCAGGTTTGGCAGCAGCGCATCTTTCAGTAACGCCGTCATCGCGCCCTGCGCCTTCAAATCCTTGGCGAGGATTGGTTTTTGATCCTTGGTGTAGCCGACGACAATCTTGCCTATGCGCGCTTTCAAATCCTGGATTGACGTTGCCAGACAGAAAATCGCCATGATCTCGGACGCGACCACGATATCGAATCCATCCTGACGCGGATAGCCATTGGCGGGTCCGCCCAGCGCAATGGTGATGTCGCGCAAGGCGCGGTCATTCATGTCGACCACGCGCTTCCAGACAATGCGGCGCACATCGAACCCAAGTTCATTGCCGTGGTTAATATGATTGTCGAGTAGTGCCGCGAGGAGATTATTGGCCAGCGCAATCGCGCTGAAGTCGCCGGTAAAGTGAAGGTTGATGTCTTCCATCGGCACCACTTGCGCATAGCCGCCGCCTGCCGCGCCACCCTTCATGCCGAACACAGGCCCGAGCGATGGCTCACGCAGACAGATGATGGCTTTCTTGCCGATATGATTGAGCGCATCCCCCAATCCCACCGTGGTGGTGGTTTTGCCTTCGCCTGCAGGCGTGGGCGAGATGGCAGTGACGAGAATCAGCTTGCCGTTTTTTTTCGCTTTGAGGCTGTCTACAAAGCCCAACGATACCTTGGCCTTATAACGACCATATGGCTCCAGTTCATCTTCGGGAATACCAATACTCGCAGCGACCTCCTGGATTTTTTTCATCGTCGCCTTCTGTGCAATCTCGATATCGCTAAGCATGGTGTCCTCCGGTTGCGGTTTGTTTTTTGCCTGTTTTCTGAGCAGTAAAGTATGGAACCGCACGCGAAGCACGCACCTTGATAAGCGTCAAGTAGAATGCTTCGTTGACACAAATCAACACTCGCATATGAATACTTCTTCCAACGATTTTCCTGACGGTTCCAGCGGCATCCATGCGTATCCGGGTGTCACCCGCGTGCGTGAAGCGTTACTGCGTCTCGGTGCCACAGATACCATCGTCGTAATGCCGACAGCGACCCACACCGCGCAGGCGGCGGCCGATGCGCTCGGTTGCAGCGTCGGTGAAATCGCCAAATCCATCATTTTTCGTGCAGGCCAGCGAGCAGTGCTGGTTATCACCAGCGGCAAGAATCGCGTCGACGACAAAAAAGTTGCCGCCTTGACCGCGCTGACACTTTCAAAAGCCGACGCGGATTTTGTGCGTGCACAGACCGGCTTTGTCATCGGCGGCGTCGCACCACTTGCGCACACGTTTGCGCCTGTCGTACTCATGGATCAAGACCTGCTCGCCTTCGCACGCGTGTGGCCCGCAGCCGGTCATCCGAACACGATGTTTCACATTCCGCCGCAGCAGCTCGCAGTAATCACACAGGCGCGCATCGCCGAAATTGCATTGATCAAGTAGCACCGACCTGACTATTCGTCTCACTAAACACCACTGCGCCGGGGAGAATGAAATGCACGCAAACGAAAAACTGATCCGTGAGTTCTATGCGGCGTTCGCCAAACGCGACGCGGTCGGCATGGCGGGGTGCTATCACCCGGACGTCGCCTTCAGCGACCCTGCGTTTCCGATGCTGCGAGGCAAAGAGGCAACCGCGATGTGGGCCATGTTGTGCGGACGTGGCAAGGATCTTGAAATCATCCTGGGTGACGTAAGCGGCGATAACGAAGGCGGACGCGCACACTGGGAAGCCAAATACACGTTCTCACAAACGGGCCGCTTTGTTCACAACAAGATCGACGCCGTGTTTGCAATGCGGGACGGGAAAATCGTTCGTCACATTGACACTTTTGGTTTCTGGACCTGGTCGCGCCAGTCGTTGGGGGGGCTTGGCGTCATGCTCGGCTGGTTCGGGCCGCTCAAGTCGATGGTGCGCAAGAAAGCCGCCAAATCACTGCAGGACTATATGGAAAAGCACGAAGGCGCGTTTCCGGTGCCCGGCTAAGTCTTTGCCACCGACGCAGTTGCTGCGGTACTAGCGGCGGCAATCGCCTCGCGCTTGCCGCGCAGGATCACGATGTTGCCTGCGACCGAAAGCGCCACGCCCAGCGTGGTCAGCCATCCCCACGCGAACTTCTCGAAGAAAAAAGAAACAGCCAGCGCCACGATGGGCACCATCACCCCGACATAGGCAGCCCGCGCCGCCCCTATTCTGGCCATGAGCGTCAGGTAGCAGGCAAAGGTAATCACCGAGCCAAAGATGGCGAGGTACACGAGCGAGCCAATGTAGCCGCCTGTGGTCGCAAAAGCCAGCGGCTTGCCGAGTACAAGGCCAATAGCCAGAGCCAGTCCGCCGCCATAAAGCATGCCCCAGGCCATGCTGCTCCAGATCGAATAGCCACTCTTCTGGATGCGCGTTGCAAACATGCTCCCCGCAGATGAAGCGACTACCGAAAGCACCGTGAGTATCGCGCCCAGTTCGGTGTGTCGACTGGCCGAAATATTGACGAACTCATGCCAAAACACGCAGACGATTCCCGCGATCCCAAACAGGGCACCAACAACGACGCGCGTGGTCATCGGCGTCGAAAACAGTGCGCGCGCCATCAGCATATTGAGCATTGGGCTCGCCGAGTAGGCGACGGCGACCATGCCGGAGACGATGTAAGTTTCAGCGTAATAAACAAAGATGTAGCTGATGCAGAACATCGATGCGCCAAACAGCAAAAGGTCAACGTGCTCACGTAGTGAGAATTGCAATTTCAATTCGCGCCAGTGGCAGTAAGCGAACAGCGCGGCGGATGCCAGGACGAAGCGGTAGCCAACCGAAATCTCCGGTGCCACGGTGCCGAGCTGAAAAGTGATCGCGAGCCAGGTTGAGCCCCAGATCAATACACAGATGGCGAAAAGATGGAGATTGGAAAACGAGATCATGGCAATCTTGGCAGCGCACTGCGCCGCCATGGCGCAGCGATAGAGGGCGCTAAAAATATCACGGTCATTTCGAACCCGGCCTGATCGGGTGAGAAATCTGCTTTTTGTGGAAGGCGGTCGAAAAGCAGATTTCTCGCTTCGCTCGAAATGACAGTGGGGGTAAGGGGTGTGTGACGCTACTTGGTAATCCCAACCTGCGAAAGTACAAAAGAATACGTATATGCGATTTCTTTCAAATAGTCGTATCGCCCCGATGCGCCGCCGTGACCCGCATCCATATTGGTTCTCAGCAGCAAGGGATTGGTATCGGTTTTCAGCGTACGCATTTTGGCGACATACTTTGCCGGTTCCCAGTACATCACCTGGCTATCGTTAAGTGAAGTCTCAACTAAAATCGACGGATAAGCTTTTCTCTCGAGATTGTCATAGGGCGAATAGGCGCGCATGTACCTGTAGAACTTTTCTTCGTTTGGATTACCCCACTCCAGATACTCGCCCACCGTCAATGGCAACGAGGCATCGAGCATCGTGTTCATGACGTCGACAAACGGCACTTGTGACACAACCGCCTTGAACAAGTCAGGCCGCATGTTGGTGACGGCACCCATCAACAATCCACCGGCACTTCCGCCTTGAATCACGAGTTGTTTCGGATCGGTATATTTTTTATCGACCAGATATTTGGCGGCATCGATGAAATCGGTAAATGTATTCATCTTCTTCATCATCTTGCCGTCGTCGTGCCACTGCTTGCCCATTTCGCCGCCGCCCCGAATATGCGCAATCGCGAATATCATGCCCCGATCCAGCAGCGCCAGAAGCGTGGACCTGAAAGCAAGTGGCATCGAAATTCCATATGAGCCATAGGCGTAAAGCAGCGTTGGCTGCGGGCCGTTCCGCTTGAGCGCTTTCTTGTACACCAATGACACCGGCACCTTGGTGCCGTCAGCAGCGGTGACGAGGACGCGCTCCGACTGATAATCTTTGGTGTCGTAACCACCGAGCACCGGTTGCTGCTTTTTCAAAGTGCGTTCGCGGGTGGCGACATCGTAGTCGAACACCGAACTCGGCGTAACCAGCGAGCCGTAGTTGAACCGGTAGAGCTTGGTATCAAACTCGGCGTTCTGGCCAGGGGAGGCCTCAAATGCAGCTTCTGGAAAACTGATGTTGTGCGGCTTTTTTGTTTTGATGTCGAACAACCGCAATTGCGGCAGGCCACCGGTTTTTTCTATCGCGACGAAGAAATCCTTGAACATGTCCACGCCGTCGAGCTTCACGTCCTTACGGTGCGGGATCAGTTCTTTCCAGTTCTTGGGGTCTGCCTTGCCTCCAGGCGCGACGACGAGCCGATAGTTTCGACCCTTGTCGTTGGTCACGATGTAGAACTGTTTGCCGCGGTGATCAACCGAGTACTTGATGTTTTCCTTGCGCTTCAGGTACGAAGTGAATGTGCCCTGCGGTTTATTTGCGTCCAGCAGATACTGCTCGGTGGTTTCCGAGCTTGACGAGTCGAGAATGAGGTAGGCCATGTCACGGGTCGAGTCAATGCTGATGCCGTAGAGTTCATCCTTCTCGTTGAAGATCTCCTCGGGCGTGCCGCCCAGCACGTGGCGATAGAGCCTGTCCGAGCGCTTGGTGGTTTGATCCTCGGTCACGTAAAAGATGGTCTTATTGTCGTTTGCCCACGCGACAGACGTCACGCGCTCGGCTTTGTCGGCTAGCGTTTTGCCCGACTCCAGATCCTTGACGCTAAGTGTGTACTGGCGAAAGCCGGTAACATCCAGCGAATAGGCCAGCAGCCTGCCATTGGGTGATACCGAGAAACTACCCAGTCCCAGAAATTTCTTGCCCTCTGCCACCGCATTCAAATCGAGGATGACTTCCTCGGCAGCGGCGAGTGAGCCTTTCTTGCGCGCGTAGATGGAATATTGTTTGCCCATCTCAGTGCGCGAGTAATACCAATAGTCTCCTTTTTTGTAGGGCACGTTCTCGTCGGCTTCCTTGATGCGCGACAGCATGTCCTTGTAGAGCGTTTCGCGGAACGCCTCGTGTGGCTTCATGAATGCCTCGGTATAACTGTTTTCCGCCGTCAGATAATCGATGACGTCCGGCACAGATTTATCGCGCAGCCAAAAATAATCATCGACGCGTTTTTCGCCGAAGTTTTCAAACGTTTTTGGTTTTTTGATGGCGACGGGCGGCATTGGGGTATTCAAAGTCTGTGAGAAAACAAGCGGAGGAAATAGCATGACGGCAAAAAGCGTAAACACATTGCGCAACATCGTAAATCTCTCAAATCGGCAAGACCGAGATTATAGTCTGGCGAGCCACGACAGATTTGCGCAAGCCGTTTTGACTTTGCATTGCGTCCAGGCACGGTGACGCAGATTGCTATACTGTTCGTATTTACAGCTTTCGCGAGAGCGTGCCCTCATGTTTCAAGCAGCCGACATAGACGTCTCCAACAAACCCATTTTTTATGCGGATCTCAACAAGCAGATCGGCGGCTTGCTTAGTGGCGAGCGTGATTTCATCGCCAACGCGGCCAATGTGGCGGCGTTTCTTTTCCTGATGTTGCCTGATTTGAACTGGGCGGGCTTTTATTTACTGCGTGAAGACGCATTGGTCCTAGGCCCATTTCAGGGTAAGCCCGCGTGTGTGCGCATTCCCGTGTTTCCGCAGCCGCGCGGTGTGTGTGGTGCTGCCGCCTTTGAACGCAAAACCCAGCGGGTGGCTAACGTGCATGAATTTCCCGGACACATCGCCTGCGACTCGGCGTCCAATTCGGAAATCGTAGTGCCGTTGATCGTCGGCGAAAAAGTGATCGGTGTTTTGGATGTTGATAGCCCACTGCTCAATCGCTTCGATGCCGAAGACCAGCGTGGCATCGAGCAAATTGTGCGTACCTTTCTGGCGCATACCGATACCGGCTGAATGCAGGCTACGCGTCGTGCAGGTCTAACAGTACATGCAGCTCAACTCTCTACTCGTCGATTTCAATTCCTATTTCGCCTCGTGCGAACAGCAGGATCGGCCTGAGCTGAGAGGCCGCCCGGTAGGCGTGGTACCAATGCTGGCCGATACCACCTGCCTGATTGCGGCAAGTGTTGAGGCCAAAAAATTCGGCGTTAAAACGCTGACCAATGTCGGTGAAGCGAAGAGACTCATTCCCGACATCGTGCTCGTCGTTGCACGGCACGAGTTGTATATCAACTATCACCACAGGGCTGTCGCAGTCGTCGATAAGATTGCACCCGTGCGCGAAGTACTCTCGATCGATGAAATGGTCTGTGATCTGCCCGCGAAGTGCCACGAGCCCGAGCAGGCGCGGGATGTGGCGATGCAGATCAAGCGCGCAATGGCCGAGCACATGGGTGAATATTTGAAAGTTTCTATCGGCATTGCGCCCAATACGTTTCTTGCCAAGCTCGCATCCGATATGCAAAAGCCGGATGGCTTGATCGTTTTGCAAGCGCACGATGTCCCTGAAAAAATTTTGCACCTGCCGCTGCGCGCGCTGAACGGTATCGGCAAGAACATGGAAACACGTCTCAGCCAGCACGGCATCAACACCATTGCCAAACTCTACGCACAAACACCCGAGCAGCTCCGCAGCGTCTGGGGCGGTGTGGGAGGTGAACGTTTTTACGCACGGCTGCGCGGCGAGGAAGTGAAGGACATCGATCACGGCATGGGATCGATCAGCCACTCGCACGTGCTTGCACCTGATTTGCGAAACCGCGACGACGCGTACGCAGTCATGAACCGTCTCACGCAGAAAGCGGCGATGCGATTGCGAAAGGTGTTGCACTACACGGCCCGCATGGCGATCAAGGTGAAATTCCTGAACGGACCGTCCTGGGAAAACGAAACACGATTTCTGGAGACACAGGACACGCTCGATCTGATGCACGCGCTGGACGCCTTGTGGACTAAATATCCAAAGAAGAAATCGCTCACGCCGCTTCAGGTTGGCGTAACTTTCCTCGATCTTTCTGCTGAAGCAGCGCAGTCAGCGCGGCTGTTCGACGATCTGGAGCAGACGGGCGACAAGAAAAAACTCAATGCTGCCATCGACGACCTTAATGTGCGCTTCGGCAAAAAAGCGGCGTACTTTGGTGGTGCACACCGCGCGCTGGATCACGGCAAGATTGCGATTGCGTTCAACCATATTCCCGATGTGGAGGCGGAGAAATAATGGCCACGACTGTCACCGGGTATAGCGGAACACCATTGCCGAAAAAGCTTGGCTTGAAAGAGGGTGGCACGATGGTGTTGCTCAATGCGCCAGCGGGGATCGATGAAATCATGGTGCCTGTGCCGTCCAATGCTGGGCTTTCGACAAAACTTGCCGCGAGCAATGATCTTGTTGTGCTGTTCTGCAAAGATATGGCTGCATTAAAAAAAGCGCTGCCAATCGTCGCGAAAACATTGCATGGCAACGGCAGCCTTTGGATTTCATGGCCAAAGAAATCGTCGAAGCTGTTTATCGATCTAACAGAGGACAGCATTCGTGCAGTGGCGTTGCCGACCGGCCTGGTCGATGTGAAAGTCTGCGCCGTGAACGCGGACTGGTCGGGACTAAAATTGATGGTGCGAAAAGAAAAGCGAGAGGGCTGGAACAAATGAGCGTACTAAAAAATAACGTTACCATCATTACCGGTGCCTCGACCGGCATTGGCGAGGAACTCGCCTACCAACTCGCACAGCAAGGCGCGCTATTAGTCCTCACGGCGAGAAGACTGGAAGAACTCAATCGCGTCGCCGAGAAAGCGCGCAGCTTTGGCGGCAGGGTCATCACGGTGTCAGCCGACGTGGGCAAATCGGAAGAGTGCAAGAAGATCATCGACGCCACGATTACGGAATTCGGTCGCATCGACACGCTGGTCAACAACGCCGGCATGACGATGTGGGCCAAGTTCGCCGACATCAAGGAACTTTCGATGCTGGAACGCATCATGCAGGTGAATTACATGGGAGCGGTGTACTGCACCCACTACGCGTTACCGCATTTGCAGGCCTCACGCGGACGAGTGGTTGGGGTGGCGAGTTTGACCGGCCTCGTCGGTGTACCGACGCGCACCGGATACGCGGCCAGCAAACACGCCATGCGTGGCTTCTTCGATTCGCTGCGCATTGAGCTTGCCGAAGAAGGCGTTTCGGTGACGATGATTTATCCCGGCTTCGTCGCGACCGGCATTCGCGAAAACGCGACCGGTGCCGACGGCAAACCCGCGAAGATTGACCCGGTGAACAAGGACGATGTGATGAGCGCGGAAGAATGCGCGGACATCATCGTGCGCGCGATTGAATCGCGCAAACGCGAAGAAATCATGACCGTCAAAGGTAAACTGGGCCAGTGGCTGAAACTAATCGCGCCGGGTGTGATCGATGGCATGGCCAAGCGTGCGGTGGAGGGCAATCAGAAATATGTAGAGCGGTCTTAGCCAGCATAAATAGTTAAAACGCCAGCATTGGCGGGATTCGTGGCGGCTTTTTGCTCCGAAAGCCGCACCAATGCTAGATTTTTGTATTTACATTTAGCTGTCATGTCGAACGCAGAGAGAAATCTGCTGCTGTTTGCTTACAAATCAAACAGCAGATTTCTCACCCGATATAACCGGGTTCGAAATGACAAATAACTTTTTGGATAACAAGCACCAATGACCTTCGCCACCTGGCTCACCTTCTTCATCGCCACCATCCTGCTTTGCTTCTCACCCGGCCCCGGCGCGCTTTCATCTATGTCGGCCGGCATGAAATATGGCTGGCAGCGCGGTATGTGGAACTGCATCGGCATGCAGGTTTCCATCATGGTCAACGTCACTATCATCGCGTTCGGCCTTGGCGCAATTCTGATG
>JANYHZ010000201.1 GCA_025362135.1 Betaproteobacteria bacterium
AAGATCTGCGCCAGCTACTTTTGGCAAGTTAATCGAACAATTGCTGGATGGCGACATGACGTCTCTTGCGATCTCAGCGGCCAGAATGAAAATTTTACGCATCAAAGAACCAGCATCGCCTCATAGCTAAGCGCACCGAAAGGCCTGCATCGCCATGCGTACTGGATGGGTTGGTTTGATGTTTGCTGTGCCGGTCATGTTTGCCGGTTGCGAATGGTGGATGGGACGCCCGGTGAAGCAATCGCCGGGCGTTCTTGTTTCAGCGGAGCCCGTGCAAACGGAGCCAGTCAACGCGCCTCAGTTTGATAAACAGGGCTACCAGATCAAGCCGCTCGCGAAATACGAAATCAAGGCGCGGGTGCTTTCCAGCGAACGCTATCGATGGGATTCCGGCGCTGATCTTGTACCGATCGATCTGGCGGTGGGTTGGGGTGCCATGTCCAATACCACCGTGCTTGAGGAGCTTGAAATTTGGCAAAGCGGTCGCTGGTATCAGTGGCGCACGAAGTCGTTTCCGATCCCGGTTGAGGAAGTCACCAGCCATAGCGCCAACATGCATCTCATCGCTGCAGACAAGGACGTCGCAAAACAGATTTCCCGCGCGCGCAGCGGGCAAGTGGTGACGATGAAAGGCTATCTGGTGGAAGCGCGCCGCGCCGATGGATTTGTCTGGACGAGCTCGCTCTCGCGGGTGGATAGTGGTGCGGGGGCTTGCGAATTGATGTGGGTGTCGGCGTTTGAGTTTGAATGATTTTGGTGGTGGCTTTGGTCGAATAGAGGCTGGATGAATCCGCTGCGACGTTCGGAATGGATTGCATAGAACGCCAATCGGTGCGCTTTACGGAGCAAAAACGGTTGGAAAAGCGCGCCAGTACTAGAGTTTATCAATTTTGGCGACCGCAGCACTGTAGCCTCGATGGAGCGCCGCGCAATCGAGGACAATGTATGCAATCAAAACTGACCCCGCAATTGACGCGACCGGATTTTGCTTCGCTGCATCCGTTCTTCTCTCGCTGCGCGCGAAATGACGGGAGAAGTATTGTCACAAATGAAATTTTGGCGGTCCTGCGGTACGACGTATTTTCACGCCATCTTCGCCAACGGCAAATACAAATTCACACAAGCCCCGCCACCCTTGAGCGGCACGAACTCCACTTCGCCATGCAGTTTGGCGGCACGAATTTTCATGTTGTCCAGTCCACGTCCTGAAGGTTTGCTCGCACCAAGCCCCACGCCGTCATCCGTCACGCGCACGAACACTCTCGCGTTGGCGTAGTCCACGCCCGTTGAAAGCGTGATGCGTTTGGCGTGCGCGTGCTTGAGTGTATTGGTAAATGCTTCCTGCACGATGCGCAACACGCTGCGCACATTTTCCGGGTCAAGGTACGCTAGTGGTGGCAGATCGCTTACCGCCCACTCCAGCGAAATCCCGGCTGCCTGCAGACGCGGTTCCAGGCGGTAACGCAAGTTACCCAGCACGACCAAAAGATCGCTTTCTACGGGCTCAAGCGAGTCGATGGTGAGCTTCAGTTCATCAATGCAATCGGCAAGTGTCTCTTCTAGTTGGTGCTGTGAGAGCGAGCTTACGCGTGCAAGGGCCAGCGTGGACATCAGATGCGAGCCAATGCCGTCGTGCATGTCGCGCATCAGGCGTTGGCGCTCCTCGGCTGTGGTGCGCTGCTTGTCGAGCGCGCGCAGGCGCTCGTAGCTCTGCGCCAGTTCGTGTTCTCGTTCACGCACACGCGAGGCAAGCTCGGTATTGAGCGATTCATGTTTCTGCAACACATCGACGAAGCGACGTATCAATAGAATGGCGACTGCAAACAATAGCAACGGGCCGCCCAGCGGCAAAAGGTAAAGCGTGTCGAAGTCTAGCTGCTCCTGATAGTTGATCAGATCATGCATCGCCAGCAAAAAATTGATCACGACTGCGGCCAGCAGGGTGAGATTCTCGAGTTTCGGTACACGGGTAAGTGCACGTGCGAGGATGGCGAGCATGACCAGGGCAACCAGCGTATTGGTCACGAATACCGCAACGACAATGATCGCTTTGGAAGACAGCATCAACAACGCCGTAGCGGCAAGGGCGAATATTGCGATGAAGCGTTCGAATCGGGGCGAGGCCTGCCCGCAGAATCGCAATACGAAGTAAGTTTGTATGGCCATCATCCAGGCGATCGACGGCGCAGCGAATACCCATCCCCATGAATCGCTGTCCCGCGTAAATGTGTGCCACAACCTCGCGATCATGGCCATACAAAGCAGGGCAAAAAATCCGAACACGGTTTCCTGGCGTCTGCTGGCCCACAGCGCGATCGACAGCAGTGCCGTGAGTGCGAGCAGAGCCGCGATAAATTTTGGTGCAGTCGATTGGTACAAGATGCGCCGATCAAAAAGCTCGCGCATCTGTATTTCATCACCGATGTGTAGCCGCGACAAGCCGGCCCGCAACATGCCGTCAGGATGCAGCCGAATCAGAATCTCGTTGCGTCCTGACTTGAGCATGCGTGACGGCACCACGAACATCTGCGCGAGGTTCCAGCTCATTTCGCGATTCTCCAGATTGCCACTCGTGCCTAGCAGGAGGCCATTGACATGCAACGCAATGTTGTTGGTGATGCGCGGAATGTAAATCGCCTGCGGCGTCTCAGGCACGACGGCGAGATCGAAATACACGCGATACCAGCCCAGACGGTGCCGATCACGCAACATTTTGCGCCAGCTATCCGGAAGTGCAACAGCCTCCCAGACTGCGCCCGGGCCAGGTGTGCGCAGTTCACCTGTTGACGCGAATTCGGCGTCGACCAGTTCGATGCTGACGTTCGATGCCGAGGGTGCCGCAACGATGACCGCTGCGGTCGGTGCCTGGCTGCGCGCAAACCCCGTCAGCGTCAGGAAGCCTGCAAGCAGTATCGTCGTCCACCCGCAGCGCGGCAGCATGAACAAGCTACAACGTACGGATGAGGCCCATCCGGTTGGCTTCGAACACCGCTTCGCCGCGCGAATGCACCGCGAGCTTGCGGTATATTTTCTTGACATGGCTCGTCACGGTGTGGGGCGAGATACTCATCAGCTTCCCCATTTCAGGGTAGTTGAACCCTTTGGATGCGAGCAACAAAATCTCGCGCTCGCGATCAGAAAGCGCCACGCTGGAGCTCTCGTCATCCGCAGCGGCAACGGTAACGCTGGCCGGCGGCACGGCCTGAAAACGTTTCAGCAGTCGCCGCGCGATGATCGGGCTAATGGGCGAACCCCCATTCATCAATTCGCGAATACCGGAGAGGAAGCTCTCCTCGGACGCATCCTTGAGCAAATAACCTGCAGCACCGGCCTCGATGGAAGCCAGCACATGCTCTTCATCGCCGAATACGGTGACGACCATGCACTCGCACTTTGGCGAGGTCAGGCTGGCATGGCGAATGACTTCGATACCGCTCATGTCTGGCAAGCCCAGATCCACCAGCAACACATCGGGCTTTCTCAGCTCCAGCATGGCGAGGCCCTCGCCCCCGGTGCCGACGCTTGCGACGACGTCGAAGGACGCATCGTTGGCCAGCATCGCAGCATAGCGCGCGCGAAAGGCGGGATCATCTTCAACGATAAGAACGCGGGGCATAATATTTTTTGTACAGGTCGATTAGCGATTGTAAGCCCGCATGCCGCGGTATACGCATCCCCTGATCGTGGTACGAAAGCAGCCGGCAAAATTTAGCGACATTACTTTTTTTTACTCAAGTAGACTCCAGCATCCGCGGGCTTCACGGGCAGAGAATGCCCGGAAACGCCCGCCAATACTGGTGTTTGCCTTCTGAAAATAAAAAAGCCCCATTGACACGGGGCCTTTACGGTGCAGATTTTGGCAAGGCACTCAATCGAGCTTGATGCCTTTGCTGACAACGATGACTTTCATCTTCTCGTATTCAATCTTGATTTGCGCAGCAAATTCGGCGGGCGTATTTGCCAGCGGATCGGCACCCTGCTGCGCCAGTTTTTCCCTGGTTGCCGGCGAGTTCACGGCCCTCACCGAGGCTGCGTATAGTTTGTCGATGATTTCCTTCGGCGTCTTGGCCGGCGCGACCAGGCCATACCAGGCTGGATCGTTTACCTCTTTCATGCCGATCTCGGCAAAAGTCGGAATATTCGGATAGGCCGCAAGACGCTTCGGTGCCGCGACGGCCAGCAAGCGGAACTTGCCTGCATCAATGTGAGATTTGGAGGAGGGCAGGTTGTCGAACAATACCGGCACTTGACCGCCCAGCACATCAGTGATGGCAGGTCCCGCGCCCTTGTAAGGAATGTGCACCATGTCAGTCCCGGAGGCAGACAAGAACAACTCGCCCATCATGTGGCCGATCCCTGCTGTGCCCGAGGAAGCGAAGCTGAATTTGCCCGGATTTTTCTTCAACAATGCAATGAATTCCCGGATGTCTTTCGCGGGTACCGATGGATGTACCGCTAGGATGTTGGGTACGGTCACGAAGTTGGTCACTGGAATGAAGTCGGTCAGGTTGTTGTAGGGAATACGGGGGTTCGCCGCAGGATTGACCGCCATCGTGGAGACAGTCGCGACACCAAGCGTGTAGCCGTCTGGCGCTGCCTTGGCGACTTCGTTTGCGCCGATCGAGCCACCGCCACCACCGCGATTTTCAATGATGACTGTTTGCCCGAGTTCTTTTCCCAGCTGGTCGGCAACGATACGCGCCACGATATCGGTCGTGCCGCCCGCTGCGAAAGGCACGATCAGCCGAATCGTTTTGTTGGGATAGGCCTGTGCGAAAATGATGCCCGGCAGCAATGCCAACGCTGCACCGGCAGCAATCAGACAACGGGTGAAAATATGCTTTGAATTCATGAAGGGCTTTCCTAGTTATGGCTGAGTTGGTGAAGCGACCAAAAAAATACGCAAAGACGCGCGTACTCAGGGGATGAGTACCGTAGAGCCCGTGGTCTTTCTGGCTTCAAGATCCCGATGCGCTTGCGCCGCGTCTTTTAGCGCGTAGGTCTGATTTACTTCAATCTTGACGATTCCGCGGCTAACAACATCGAAAAGATCGTTTGCAGTCGCGACCAGATCTTCTCGCGTCGCAACGTGGGTGTCGAGCGTGGGCCGGGTCACGAATAGCGACCCTTTGGCAGCGAGGATGCCCAAATCGAGTGCCTCCACTTTGCCTGAAGCATTGCCAAACAACGCGACCAAGCCACGAGGGCGCACACAGTCGAGCGATTTCATGAAGGTGTCCTTGCCGACGCCGTCGTACACCACTGCACATTTTTTGCCGCCAGTGATTTCCGTCACGCGTGCAACAAAATCTTCGCTGCGATAATTGATGACATGGTGGCAGCCGTTGGCTTTGGCCAACACCGCCTTTTCTTCGCTGCCAACCGTGCCGATAACCGTTGCGCCCAAATGCCTGGCCCATTGGCAGAGAATCAATCCGACGCCACCAGCCGCAGCGTGAAACAGGATCGTATCTCCCGGTTTGACACAATGAGTGCGGCGGATGAGGTACTGCGCCGTCATGCCCTTAAGCATCATCGAGGCAGCCTGCTGGTCGGTCACGCCATCGGGTATCCTTACCACCCGATCGGCGGAGACCAGCCGCGACTCCGCATACGATCCGATCGGTGCCGAGCCGTAAGCAACCCGGTCACCGACCTTGACTTCCGTAACACCGATACCTACCGCCTCAACCACGCCCGCTCCCTCGCGACCGATGATGCTTGGCAGGGCAATCTTGTAAAGGCCGGTGCGATGATAGGTGTCAATATAGTTCAGTCCAACCGCGCTGTGGCGAACGAGAATTTCTTTGTCGCCGGGTTTGCCGACGTCGACAGCTTCCCATTTCATAACGTCCGGACCACCGTGCTCGTGAATGCGTATGGCGTGTGTCATGTTGATTTCCTCTCTTTAATGAATTGTTGCAGGTGTTCGAATTTTGCGCGAGCGATTGCGCCTGGAATATCGTTCGCATCGGATTTCGCGATCCGGCTGAAATCGAGTGCTTGCAGGCTGGCCAACGCCGCCAGTAAAAAATCCCGCGGCGGATAAGGTACATCGGCAAAACCAAGACGGCCGTAGTGATCGCAAACACAGACATCGACGAAATCGTGAAAGCGTACGGGACGCCTCAATGCATCCGTGCCGTCGATCATCGCCAGCACGTTTTCAGTGGACAGTTGCAGAGCCGCGTGGGCATCACCGTGCCAGCGTGAGGCCATTCTGGCCAGATCCCGGCAGTCAGTGGGAACGCGCAGCCGATCACACATGCCCTCCAGTATACGTACGCCGCTTTCTTCGTGACCGGGGTGGCGCGGCCAGAATTTCTGTGGTGTCGTGCCTTTGCCGAGGTCGTGGCCGAGTGCGGCAAAACGGATCGGGAGCGTGTGATTCTTTGACGCCGCGTAGTCCACGACCATCATCACGTGCACGCCGGTGTCGATCTCGGGATGCGATTTGGCAGGTTGCGGCACACCGAACAGGCAATCAATTTCGGGAAGCAGGCGTTTCAACGCGCCACACTCGCGCAACACGTCAAACATTCTTGAGGGTACAGCCTCCATCAGCCCGCGCGATAGTTCCTGCCAAACGCGTTCGGGTACCAGGTGGTCGAGTTCACCGGATTGCGTTATCGATTGCATCAGCGCTTTTGTTTCGGGCGCGATCTGAAAACCGAGTGACGCAAATCTCGCCACAAAGCGTGCACCGCGCAGCACACGGACGGGGTCTTCCACGAAGGCTTCGCCGACATGCCGCAACAGACGCGCATTAAGGTCGGAAACACCGTCGTAAGGATCGATCAGCGTGCCGTCGGTATCGCGGGCAATTGCGTTGATGGTGAAATCGCGGCGGGCGAGATCTTCCTCCAGCGTGACATCGGCAGACGTGTGAAAGACAAAACCCTGATAGCCGGGCGCGGTTTTGCGTTCCGTTCTGGCCAAGGCGTATTCTGCATGTGTATCAGGGTGCAGGAATACCGGAAAATCCGCGCCAACGGGTTTAAAGCCCTTCGATACCATCTGTTCTGCTGTGGAACCGACGACGACGTAGTCCATGTCCTGATTTCGCAATCCAAGAAGCCTGTCGCGGATCGAGCCGCCTACTTCAAATACTCTCATTTAATGGAATTACGCAGGTGGTGTTGCCGGTGGTGCCGGTGTTGCATAAGGCTCGTCGAATCCGACGAACTCGGTTTCACGGCGCGCCTCCGCGATCCATGCGGCAACGCCGGGCGCGGCTTTCACAACTTCGCAATAGCGCAGCGATGCTGTGCAAAGCGGTGGTTTATAAGTAGCGAAACGCATTACGACCGGCGCGAACATCGCGTCAGCGGCACAAAATTGACCGAACAAAAATGGTGCCTCGGTGCGGGAGCCGAATCGTTCGCGTGCGGCACGCCAGATGGACTCAACGCGTGCGGTATCGCCGGCTACACCCGGTAGCATTCCTTTTCCAGGGTAGTGACTGCGAATATTCATTGGCATGTTGCTGCGCAACGATTGAAAGCCGGCATGCATTTCGGCGGCAATCGCGCGCGCCATCGCCCGCGCTGCTGCATCTTTGGGCCAGATATCGTGTTGCGGAAACCGGTCTGCGATGTATTCGATGATCGCAATTGTTTCCCACACCGCGATCGAGGTGCCTGCCCCAGGCTCTCCATCCCACAGCGTGGGCACTCTTTTTGTGGGGGCGAGGCTCGCAATGCGATCGCTCCATTCTGCGCTTTCGAATTTGAGCATGATTTCTTCAAACGCAATACCAAACTGCTTTAACAATACCCAGGGGCGCATAGACCACGAGGAATAGTTCTTGTTACCAATGACGAGAGTTAATGACATGGCGACCCGTTATCTTCCGGCGGCATCACGAAATTGCCGGTACCTTGCGCGCCCGCCGGCAACTTCTTGACCAAGGTACGCGGGCACCACATTCTCCATCGCTGCGGCGTGGCCAAAAAGCGACGGGAAGGGCTGATCTGAGGTGCTAGGCAGGCTCATCGAACGCACATTGTCGGGCGTAATTAATTTGCCCGGCAGCAGACCGAATACACGTGCCTGCAACATCGACAGTGTCGGCCCGAGCCCAACGATCAGGCGGCGTCGGGCCGTCACGTCCGCGACAAATTGCAACATCTCGCGGAGGGTGTAGACCTTCGGCCCGACCAGGCGATAGGTTTGATTTTCCGTTTCGGCTTGCGACAAACTCGTGACGATGGCGCGCGCCACATCTTCCACCCACAAGGGTTGGAATCTGGCATCGGGAGAACCCAGCGGAATGATCGGAAACAGTTTGACCAGGCCCGCAAACATATTGAGAAATCTGTCGTGCTCGCCAAACACGACCGAGGGTCTGAACATCGTTACCTTGAGCAAGGGATTCGCTTTGCAAACCGCCCACACCGCCGCCTCTCCGCGCCCGCGCGAGCGCAAGTACTCGCTGGGGCCATCGGTATTGGCATTGAGCGCACTCATGTTGATCAAACGTGAGACCCCGTTCTTCGCGCAGGCCTCCGCCAACAGTTTGGGAAGCGTCACGTGGACACGTTCGAAATCGCCGTGCAGGATACCGGTCAAATTGATCACCGCATCGTGGTGACGAACCAATTCCTCCAGTTGCGCGATGTTAAAAATATCCGCCTCCACCACGTCGACTGTTGGTAGCAGGAACAGGTGTTTGCCCCGTTCACGTCGCCGCGTTGGGACAGTGACGAAGATTTCCTGCTTCGATAGTTGTTCGGCGACCGACGCACCTATGAAGCCACTTCCGCCTAGCAGCAGCACCTTGTTGATCATCATTCGTTGTTCCAGTTCGTCGCGGCGACCCGGCTCATTGAGCCTTGTTTTTCAAAACTGCACTGGCCAGGCTGCTAACGCCAGCGCCGCCTTCACTGCTGCCCGGCACAGTCCCCATCATTTCCTTCAGGCGGCGTGTAGTGGCCCCCGCCTGGTGGGCGTAAAACCATGCGTTCACCATGACTTTTTTTACGTAATCCCGCGTCTCCGTGAATGGAATCGATTCCGCATAAATCGCCCCCTCCAGCGCTTGCGGTGCACGCCACCGACGCGCCCGGCCCGGCCCCGCGTTATATCCTGCCGTGGCCAGGACGGGGTGCCCAAGATCATCGAGAACATGCCGCAAATAATATGAGCCCAAATTCAGATTTACCGGAACCTCGGTCACTTTTGCAATTGAAAATCGATTCATATTGACTTTTTTTGCCGCCCACAGCGCGGTCGCCGGCATGAGTTGCATCAAACCCATGGCCCCGGCGTGGGACTTCGCATCGGCCATGAATCTGCTTTCTTGCCTGATCAAGCCATACACCCAGGCCTCATCGAGTCCCTGTGCCTGCGCGTGCATTGCCAAATCTGTCTGATGAGGCGTGGGAAAGCGTTGCGTGAAGTCGTGAACCACTAGCGTTCGTTCGGCTGTATTGATGGCGCGGTCAGGAACATTGGCCGAGTTCGCCGCTTCAGCGGCCGCCAGCAATTCCTGATCATCCATGTTGCGAATGCCATATTGCCACTCACGCAGTCCCTCGGTCTTCATTTCGAGCCTGTAAAAGGCCAGTGCCCGCCTGATTGCCGGTCGTTGCATCACAGCGTCAATATTGGCGCGCGACGGCTTCCAGCCCTGCCAACTTGGGTTCAACTGCACGCCGAGCTCCTCGGCCGAGAGTACGCCATAGAAATTATTCTCCCGCGCAAGCGACTCGCGAAGCGTACGCGCCGCAACCACGTCACCATTCTGTTGTGAGGCGCGCGATAGCCAATAGCGCCAGACAGATTCGCGTCGTTCGAGGTCTGACATTGCATTGATGGCACCGCGCACATTCACCCAGTCTCCTGCCCGCAGCGCAGCGCGCACTTTCCAGCCGGCCTGCGTATCATTGAGGCGAAATGTCCCCGCTCGTTCAAACCATGCAAGCGATTCAGGATCATGTTGCATGCCGCCGTAGAGCCCAACCTGCGCCCAGGCGTACGCAAGATCAGCGACAGGAAGGTGCCTGCCATGAGCCTCCAACAGTGTGGCTGCACGATTGGCATCGGTGCGCGCGAGGCGTGTGACGGCAAACAAAAACAGTTCCACAGATGCCGCTGAGGCAGGCTGCAATTTTTCGCGTTGCAAATATTGGCCGGGATTTTGCCCGATCGTCGCAGTGGTTCGTTCGAAATGCGCGGCAAGGTTGGGCACGAATATCGCGCTTCGGCGCGCATCGGCAAGCTGGTTATTTTCCAGCAACCGGCGTATCCGCAGCCAGGTGTCAGCGGGGGGCAGCATTTTTTCCGCCGCGAGCCTCGCAAAAACGTCGTCGCAAGCGTTGGGGGCCGTGCGTGCGGCAGCCCAGAACGCTTTCGCCTCGGTGAGTGCATCACGGTCGTTCCTGCTCAGGCGGTAACGCCAGTGATGACAGGTGATTTCAGCATCTTCTGTGTTGAGTTGCGGGATTTCATTGACGAAGAAATCCCACTCATCCGACTTGCCGAGAATTTTCAACCAGTCGCGCCTGAGTCCATCTGCGGCAACTGAGTCAGGATAGGCACTCAGAAACGCGCGAATATCGGTCGCGTTGGAGACAGCGAACCTGCCCGACTGCGCCAGATTTGCGGATAACCACCAGTACTGTGCGTACGAAGCGAGCCGATGCGATTGTCCGGTCGAACTGCCTAGTCGCTCTCTAACTACAGCGAGAGTGTTGAGATCCCGCCTCTCAAAGGCGGCACGTGCGGCAATCACATCCCTGTCGGTCGCAGAGAGTTGAGACGGGGTATCTGCAGCGACCGGATGCGCTGCGAACGCGGGCAACGCGGAAAGCTGCGCGTACGCAGGGAAGATCTTGCCTAACATCAATGAAAGCACCAGAAGTGCAGCGTAAAAACGAAGCGGTCGGTAAACGGCGTCGTCGTGACGGGAAAAAGCGATGCGGAGACAGCTTGGGTTCATAAAACAATAATGTTTATTACCGAGGTCCGGATGACTTATTCTATCGCCTCAACGAGCCGGATGCTGGCTGATCGCTAACCTGAACCGAAAATCGATCCTATGGATATCCTGACCCCGCTATTCTGGACTGCCCTAGTCAAAATCATTGGCGTGAATATTATTCTCTCCGGCGACAATGCGGTCGTGATCGCACTCGCAGCCCGGAGTCTCCCGCCGTCCCAGCAGAAGCAGGCAATTTTCTGGGGAAGCGCGGCCGCCATCGTTTTGCGAATCGGGTTGACTTTTTTCGCGGTCGCGCTACTGCAATTCGCTTGGCTGAAGCTGGTGGGGTCTGCCCTGCTATTGTGGATTGGCGTGAAACTCCTGCACGACAACGGCGACGAGGACGGGGGTATCAAGAGTCATGGCACCCTCCTCGATGCGATCAAGACCATCCTGATCGCCGATCTGGTCATGAGTCTCGACAACGTGATT
>JANYHZ010000214.1 GCA_025362135.1 Betaproteobacteria bacterium
AATTGATGCGCTGGTTGAACCGATGGCGGCTTGAATTGTTCACGGTCAAGTGAAGGCGCGAAAATGTTTAGCGATTTGTCCCATAGCTATCCTACGCAAAATAATTCACGCTGGCCCCTTAGAATTGCACGCAACGTAACAAAATCTTCAAGTAAATCTTCACACAAACCAAAACCACCGGCCTGCGCGCCTGACGCTCAGGCTCATTTCACTTTTGGAAAATACTGCGGTCTAAAGCTTCCCTGTTTTCAGTTGGGGTCGTAAGGCCAATATTGACGCGGCGTTCCGGCCATTTTCTGCCTAAAGCGCCCGCCAAATGGCGATATACGATTCCCTGTGCGCGGACGTAATATTTAACAGGGGTCCGTCCTAGCCAGTTAGCTCAATTAGTCTGCAAATACCGCGCGCTGACCTCCGCTCACGAGATGAAGACCTCCCAGAGGAAGTAGGAAATGCGTGAATGCATTGACGGGTCTACCATCGTTGCCTACACTAACTGTGTGCACTCTATGATGTCCGCATGTGTCGCGATAACCAAACGATATGAAAAAGCTAAAATTTTTGGCAACAATATTAGTTTTCTCGCTATCCGCAATTGCCGGTGCGAATGCCTTCCCTGTCGAAGGCAGTATTTCGTCGGTCAACCTGGCCGCACCAATCTCAGATAGGCGATCATTGAGCGTGTCTGATGGCGTTTGGTCAACGCTCACTTTTTCGCAAAAGAACCTAGTGTCCGCACATTACGCAATTGAAGTTTCAGAAAAGGGCCGCTACGCGCGTATTGTGTATGTGCAACCAGTGAACGAATCAACCGCCGGAACAACGGCTGGTGCGCAGTTGGGAAGTGCCTTGGGACAAGCGCAGTACATCGACAAATCCAATTGGAGCAACTATTCGGCACGTGGTCAATTGGGCGCGGCGATTCTGGGTGGACTAATCGGTTCAACCCTGGATGCGAGATCCCAATCCGCTTATCGATTGGTCTATACCCTCAAGGCGAGCGATGGTTCGATACGTGTAGTCGAAAGAGTTTCAGAAAGCCAAATCTACATCGCGCCGGGACTTTGCATTGATACAACTGGCTTTTCCCCGGTCAAAGACGAATTTTGCGAGAACACGTGGCCACAAGAAATTCGCACCATCCTTGGGGCAGCCGGGTCTGAAAACCAAATTCCAGTGCAACTGCCGACAGTGAAGCCGATAGCGGCGCAAGCGGTTGGTACGAGTCAGCAGTCACTTACAGTACCCATTTCCAAAGATGATCTAATTTATTGCAGATTTGGCCCGACATCCACCGCGCAAACGTCCGCAATGAAATGCCTGAAAGCTGGCGGAACCATACAATAGAGGGAGTTCAAACGATGAAGATGCGTAGATACTTGGCACTCAGTGCCTTGCTGCTTTGTTCGTGCGGCACTATCAACTACACATTGGACGGACAGCAATATTCGGGAGCGGAAGCGTTTCAATCAGCCTCCGATGCTCTTCAGCGTTCCACGCATCAGGAACTCGTCGCAACCATGCGCGTGCCAGAGCCGATTTCCAGGAAAAGTCTGACAATTGGTATTCCCACGATAGAGACAATCAAGGGCGGATTTGTGATGCCAAATATGCTTAAGGTCACACCCGCAGATTTGATCGTTCGAGACGAGCTATCTAAGCAGGTGCGCAAGGAATATCAGATGTTTGCATCCGTTATCCGTGACACTGGCATCTATCGTGAAGTTAAGATCATTGATTCGACGGGTGGGCACCTGCAGCCGACCTCTGGCGAAAGTGTTCTGTATATGTACGTGCTGCCGCAATCCAATGCGTTCCAGTGGTACATCAATGGCGGAAAAACCGGGCAGCAAACGGTGAACATCGACCGGGGGCAGCCTAAGTTCCTAGGCAAAGCGACTAGCTATATAAACTCCGTCAAAGGGTATGCGCTGACAGACTGAAGAGTTATTTAAGAACAGAACGACCCTATCTCAATACGTTTATCGTTTCGAGAATTAACGGGCTAGGCGTGCGGTCTTCACGAACGAAGCCGAACTCACTCAAGCCAGCATCTGCATCAACACCGGATGCCAAATCGCCGCATCAATCTGCCCCAGTTTGCCAACCAGCCGAACACCTTGTCTACGCATCGCAATTGGTCAAGGAGTATGCGCGCACGCTTGCCTTTGAATCGCATTTCTGGTCGGCAGCCCAGTGCCTGACCGGCGCTCGTCAGTGGTGCGACGATGACGCGCGGAAGTTTCAAGTTCATGTCATCGGGAGAGACAACAAGCGCCGGGCGTGTCTTTTTGATTTCGCTGCCGACGGTGGGATCGAGATTGACCCAGTAGACTTCGCCGCGCTTTACCATTCCCATTCCGTGACCGAACTGAGATTGTTGGATTCAGGCCAGTTGGCTTTGTCGTTGGCCGGATCGTAATGCTCGAACCAACCTTCGCGCGCCGGTTTCATGGGGGTCACAATGAGCC
>JANYHZ010000217.1 GCA_025362135.1 Betaproteobacteria bacterium
ATCTCCGGCGTTCAGGATGACGATGTCACCCGGCACAATCTGCTCGAGCGCAATTTCATGGGGGCTTCCATCACGAAGCACGGTCGCCCTGATTTGCACCATGGCCAGCAGCTTCTCCACGGCGTTGGTTGCGCTGTGCTCCTGCCAAAATCCGAGCAGGCCGCTGACGAGAACGATGGCGAGAATGATGAGGGCGTTGACCGGATCATGCAAAAAAAAGGACAACCCCGTGGCAAACAGCAGAATGAGGATGATCGGACTCTTGAACTGGGCCAGCAGGAGCGTCAACGCATTTGACCGCATTTGGGGCTTCAGGCGATTGGACCCATATTGGGCAAGCCGCCGCCTCGCTTCCTCGCTGCCCAATCCTTTCTTGTCGGTTCCAAGGCGCTGGCTTATCTCACTTGCCGATAGGCACCAGAAGGCTGAAGGGAGTTGATTCATATCGATTGAATTTACGATTTCTTCACGTCCAGCCCGAGGATGCGGCAGACTGAACGGGCAATCACCAACTCTTCGTTGGTGCGCATCACACGGACCTTCACCCGCGCGGCATCCGACGAAATCAAGTACGCATTCTGCTCATTTTGCGAATCGTCGAGGTCGATGCCGAGAAACCCGAGTTCGGCGCAAATGCGCGTGCGAACGACCGGGGATTTTTCGCCGATACCCCCGGCAAATACCAGCGTATCCAGCCCGCCAAGGGCAGCCGTGAAGGCACCGATCCATTTCTTTATCTGATAGCAGAATAACGCAACCGCATCCGCCGCTCGCGGGTCTTTCGCTTCACGCAGCAGCAACTCGCGCATGTCGGCACTGGTCTCAGACACACCGAGCAAGCCGGACCTGGCGTTGACCAGTTCAGTGAACTGCGCAGCATTCATACCCTCGGTTCGCGCCAGGTACCCGACAAGACCGGGGTCAATATCACCGGAGCGGGTGCCCATCGGCACGCCGGAGGCCGGGGTGAACCCCATGCTGGTGTCGATGGACTTTCCGTTGCGTACGGCGGCGAGACTGGCCCCATTGCCAAGATGGGCGAGGATGATCCGGCCCCGCCCCACTGCTGCTCCCTCGGAGCGGATCAATTCACTCAGCAAGAATTCATAGGACAGTCCGTGAAATCCATAGCGGCGGACCCCCTGTGCCTCATAGCGACGCGGGATCGCCAACAGCCGCGCCACAGGCGGCATGTCGTGGTGAAACGCGGTGTCAAAGCAGACGATTTGCGGGAGCTGCGGGAAGCGCTGATGGAACGCTTCCGTCAGTAATATTTCTTCCGGCAGGTGCGCAGGGTCCAATGATGTAAGCCCGCGCAGTTCCTCCACCAGCGCGAGGGTCAACCGTTGCGGTGCGTGGTAATTCGGGCCGCCGTGAACGATACGATGTCCCACCGCGATCAGGCCGGTGTCTAATTCACGCTCCTGGATCCAATCCATCAGCACGGCCACGGCGGCGATGTGATCCTTGGCGTCAACCGACCGCGTGAAATTCTCGCCCTCCTCGGTGTCCTGCACGGAAAATACGCTATCGGCCATTCCAATCCGTTCGATCTTCCCTGTCAACTTCGTGCGATGCGACGGATTAGCGACGAATAGAGCGAACTTGATGCTCGATGAGCCGCCGTTGATCGTCAGGATATTTTTCCTCGCCGAGTTCACGTTGGCAACCTGCTGGTGTCCATTCTCTCGTCCAAGCTCATTGGTTTCCGTCGGCGATCACTTTGGCGTCGAGTACCGCCGGTGGCCGAATGACATGACAGCGTGACCCGTCTTTTCGTTTTTCTCACGGTGTTTCTTCGGACGATTTCAACTTTTCGTGTAGTTCAACTTCGGGTACCAATCGCTCCCTCTCCCTTCGGGTGTGCTATCAAGGATTGTCCAGAGTGGCATCAGGTCAGGCGCGCCGCGCGGATCCTGGCCGGGATCAGCCATCTCAGATCCCATCTCGCCGCTCCAAAAATGGCGGATACTCCCATCGCGTCGGGTGAAGACATTGAACGCGGGCACATCCGCGTCGTCCGCGCTCACATAGTCGCGGGTGTAGTTACCGCTGACATCTGAATAAAGCCTGAGGTGGCGCCAGCCGCGTTGCTTCTTGAATGCGATGAGGCGCTCGATCGGCGAGCGGGCAATCATCACGAGCGCGATACGCTGCCCTACGTCAAGCGCTTCGCCGTCCCAAGCACTCATCAGCGAGCTGCACATCGGGCAAGGCTGTTCACGCTTCGGCCCGTACATGTAGCTGTAGGTGGCAAGCGTCTGCTTGTCGCCAAATAGATCAGAAAAATCGACGACGCCGTTCTCGCCCTCGAAGCGGTAGTCTTTCGGCACCACGCCGCCTGGCGGAAGCGCACGGCGTTGCTCGGCGACCCGTTCGATATGGCGTCTCAGTTCGATTTCCTCGGCGAGGAGCGTGTCCCGCGCGCGGCGGTATTCTCCGCTCTCGTTCGGAAAGCGAACGCCGTTCATCTTCGCCATGTCACTTGCTGGTTTGAGTTGCTGATGTGTGGTCATGGGTATTCCTCAATTGGTTGCTCATACAGTCGTTCGGTTGCGCATGGTCGCGCTTAACCGGCCATTGCCTTTCTTGCCTGCGCCTTCATTTCCTCCGGACTGACATCACGAATATGTGTCGCTACCGACCATTTATGGCTAAACGGGTCTTCCAGCATGGCGAACCGGTCGCCCCAGAATTCATCCTTGATGGGCATCGTGATTTTTGCGCCTGCGGCAACGGCTTGCTTGACCACGGCATCGACATCCTCAACCTGTAGGTGGATGGTGACCGGCGAGCCTTTCAGCGCTTTCGGCCCGAGACCGCCAAATTCCGGAAACTCATCCATCAGCATGAGCAATGAGTCGCCAATCCGGACTTGTGCGTTTAACACCTTTCCTTGCGCGTTGGGCATGCTTGATACCTCAACGGCGCCAAATGCCTTTTTATAGAACTCGATGGCATCGGCGGCACCGGCGCAGGTTAGGTACGGGGTCAAGGAATGCATGCCATCGGGGATGGCTTTTACGGTTTTGCTGGTCATGACAACTGCTCCTTGTATTGTTGAAATACTTCATCAAGACATTACGTCGAAGGTTCCACGTGCGGGAATCCAATCCTTCGCGTTGGACGCGGTGGCAACCGTCGAGCCGTCACTGAAGTTCAAGACTGCGGTGACGGTATAGCCAGATTGCGCGAGGTAAGAAATCATGCATACATCGTCGCTGATCTGTACACCCAGTTAGTGCGGCCTCTCAGGCTTTTTGATTGTTTTTGGTTCGCCACTCTTGATTGCGGGCTTGCCATTGCTGTCACTTTCAATCGAGCGCCACTCGACCGTCCCATCCTTGCGGAAGACATGTTGCTGCGTCGTTCCTTTGGTCGGGCCATCTGTCCACGTAAGCCGGATTGTTTTGCCCAAAACCTGATCGGAAAAATTTGCTGCACTTGTCTTGCTAGGCATACGTTGCTCCTGGTTGACGCAAGTTAAGTATGTTCCGCGTCGTTCATTCGGGTGGCGTCCTCGTCGGCGGAGAGCGTTTTTCGTTGATCCGCGACAGTAATCCACGCCACGATTTTGCAAATGCCACCACACCTTCGCGCTGGAGTTCCGTGGCGAGCGCCTCGTCATCGATGCCTTCGCGGCGGAACTCTTCCAGCACGGCCTCGGCGTAGCCTCCGCCAACCGGCAGGGGCGTGCCGACCTTGCCGTGATCGGCAAACGCGAGCAGGGTCTTTTCCGGAATCGTATTGATCGTATCCGGCGCGGCTAGGGCCTCAAGGTAAAGCGTATCCGATGCGGCGGGGTCCTTGGTGACGGTGCTCGCCCAAAGCAGGCGCTGTGGACGCGCACCCGCCGCGGCGAGTTTCTGCCAGCGTTTGGAGGTAAACAATTCGCGATACGCCTTGTAGGTTCGCATGGCAATGGCGATGCCGAGGCGGTTATGAAACTGTGAGGGTGTTTTCTCTTTCACGGCTGAATCCCAGCGACTGACGAACAACGATGCCACTGACGCGATTGTCGGGTCCCGTCCCGCCGCGATGCGCCGTTCGATGCCGCGAAGGTACGCCTCTGCCGCCGCAACGTATTGCTCGCGTGAGAACAATAACGTGACGTTGATCGGGATGCCCTCGACGATCGATTGTTCAATCGCGGCAATGCCCGCCGAGGTGCCGGGAATTTTGATGAACAGATTCGGGCGCGCGGCGCGGGCTTGCAGTGCGGTCGCCGCCTTGACCGTGTTGGCAGTATCGTTGGCGAGCAGCGGCGAAACTTCGAACGAGACCCAGCCGTCAATGCCGTCAGTCGCATCGAAGATAGGACGGAACAAGTCGGCCGCACGCGTCAGGTCGTCGAGTGCCAGTTCGAAGAAGATCCCTTCGTCGGACTCGCCCAGCGCCGCGCTTTTCTGGATCGCGTCGTCGTAAAGACTGCCACTGCCAATCGCGTGCTCGAAAATCGTCGGATTTGACGTCAACCCGCTCACCGACAACTCGGCAACATAACTCGCAAGGGTGCCGCTATTGAGCAGCTCGCGGCTGATGTTGTCTAGCCACAGCCGCTGGCCGAGGTCGTGGAGTTCTTTTGTATTGGCATTCATCATTGATTCCTGCGAACAGTGTGCGCGCGGCTTCGCACCGAGACTGTTTGCTAGCGCACATAACGACACGGCAACGGGCGCTCTCGTTTACGTCTTTAACCCGTTCGTTGCGTGTAAGTGTGTTCCTACGTCGGTGTAGGGTATCGGCTGATAAGCATCCACGCAAAGTTGACGCATCATGATGTTTCATTTCTGTTTTATCGGAGGTCATATGAAAGCCAATACAAGATTTGTCGGCGCAGTCGTCGCGGGCCTGAGCACCTTGTTGCTTGCGAATTACGTTCAAAGCATCAACAAGCAGAAAAAGAAACACGTTACCAAGAAGCTGGCCAAAGAAGCCGTACAGTCTTGGGAAGGCGAAGGCGGCAACATCATCGACCCGGTACCCCGCGCGATGGTGAGTTAACTGAGCGCTTGAGCGACTACATCCCCTATTTCCACTATGCCTCTGGACCAAAAAATGAAGACAACGTCCGACGAGAAATATCGTGAGCAGGGCGGCCCGGCCAAAACACTAATCAAGGTGCTGGGACAAAACGAACACGTCAAGAACATCGTCGAACAATGCGCAGTCGAACTGTCGTCGACCAACGTGGCCTTCAAGAACGAGCTTACCGAATTGGGATCAAGCCCCGGGGTTGAGCTTGCGCTCGAAAAAAACGAAGCTATTGAAAACAAAGTACAGGAAGTGTCGGAAAAACTTTCTGTTGTAAACACGGCGTTACAGCATGAAGTGCTGGAACGACTCGCATTGGCGCATCAATTGGCCGACGTCATGGAGCAGGAAGTTGCCGCGCGCCATGCGGCGTTTCACGATCCTCTGACAGGTCTGCCCAACCGCGCACTGTTTAATGATCGGCTGGAACACGGTTTGGCGCAGGCGAAGCGCCACGGCTGGGGTCTGGCCGTGATGTTTGTGGACCTGGACGACTTCAAAATCGTGAACGACGTGCACGGACACCACGTAGGCGACGCGGTACTGAAAACGATTGCAAAACGGCTCACGGAGATTATGCGGGTGGACGACACCATTTGTCGCCATGGTGGCGATGAATTCCTGTGTTTGCTATTGGAGGCACAGGACAAGCGGGCGATTTCAACCGTCGCGGGGAAAATGATAAATACAATTCAGGTGCCCTGCGATAGCAGCGCAGATGACCCGGCCATCCGCCCCAGCATCAAGGCGAGTATCGGCATCTCGATTTTTCCGCAAGACGGCACAACCGCAGCGGCATTGATCAAAAGTGCTGATATCGCAATGTACCGTGCCAAACGTGACAAGTGCGGCTATTCGTTCACCGCGTAAAATCGCCCTTGCGCTGGGCTGAATGTGAAACCTCAAGCGCCGTTGAGGCGAAAGTTACCTTACACGCGTACGAGGGTGCACCATGAAAAACCGCAACATTTCCTTCGTCGCATCGGGGCCCTTGGCATCGGTGTAGGTACCCCTCGCATGACCCCCAGCCCAGGCGTGCCCCGCACCGTGTATCAGCCAGTGTTCCACCATTGCGTTGCCGTTGTCGTCAACGTAAGTGGATCGCGTGTAACGCCGCCCCTTTGCTGACGTGCCTCTCTCAATTCGCGGGCTGCCTCCGGCGGACATCTGCCACTCGTCAGCGCCATCACCACTAAGTACTGCCTCAATCAGCCGCTCCCCGTTGCGCGGATGCACCGTCTGATCCTGATCGCCGTGAAACACGATGGTGGGGACCGACATCTGCATATCGATACCGGTAATCGGCGCAGCGGCGTCGCCGTTTTGCATCACCGTGAAGGCCTCCATGACATTGTTTGCCGCGCCGCGCGGCAGTCCCGAATGCACACCGACCGCCGCAAAAATTTCCGGGTACGCCTCGGCGACGATGGTCGCCATGGCTCCACCGGCAGACAAGCCGGCGATGTAAACGCGACGCGGATCGATATTGTGCTGCTGTATTACCGTCTCGGTCATGCTGGCAATCAATGCCGGTTCGCCCCGGCCCCGCTGCTGGTCGTTTGGCTGAAACCAGTTCCAGCACCGCGATGCGTTGGCCGCTTGTGATTGCGCCGGATAGAGTACATAGAATCCTTGGTCGTGCGCCGCCGCGTTCATGCCGGTACCGGTCGCGAAATCGTCGGGATGCTGGGTGCAGCCATGCAACATCACCACCAGGGGCAACGGGCGAAGCGCCTGACCCGGCGGCGCGTAGAGCTTGTAGCTTAAGGTTTTCGATAAATGGGTATGCGTGCCGGTGGTGAAAGTTCCATCCTCATGGTCGGCCGGGATATCGGAATTTACTTCTTCTCGCGCGTAAGGCGAAGGTGTATGCAGTCCATCGTCGCGCACGCTTTCCGCCGCCGCGAAGTCAGTTTCTGCCGCGTCGTCATCACCCGTAAAGACCTCGAAAACGTTGCCGCCCGGCACCGTTGCCGATGCGTCGAACGTCACGCCGCCGGACTTCGGTTGAACGTCAACTTCAGGAATAGGTGGCTCGCGCGAAGACGCGGCGGGCGTTGCCGACTGGCCGCGCAACGCGCGCTGTATCGCGTCGGTGGCTTCGTCGAGCCGCCCTGCGCGGGTCAAGCGTGTGGCGTCGCGCATGAGTTGCTGGAGGCTATCGTTCATGCAATCTTTCATAAGTTGGCGTTCAAAATAGCTGTCCCATCGTACAGCTAAATCACGCGTTCACTGCCTATCCACAAAGACGAAAGCGCTACGGAGAGCGTGTTCGCTCAACACGCAACGTACTTTATTGCGGGAGTCCTCGGTGCTGCAAAACATAGAACAAGCAATGGTGGGGCTTTCGAGGCAAATATTGTCCGCGAGGAGCGCCGATGCTTGTGTTTGCGATTTTTTCGACCTGGCTATGCAATGATCGCGTTGATATCAGGCCGGTCGGGGAAACGATGTTTGCCGACGGCGGTGGAAAAATTTTTGACGAAAGCGTCATTCGCCTTTTTACCCGAACCACTTATGACGCCAGGCCCGCGGAATTTTCCGTCAGGCGCACCGCCTGATCGAGCTGCCATCGCGACAAGCGTGGCACCTTCGTCGCTGGCAGCGATAGCCTTTCCATGTTTGTACGCTTCTTTCACGAACAGCACGGCGTGGGGATCTGCCGACAGGGCATCCACACTTTGTTGTCCAGCCGGAATAAACACGGCATCGAACAATACCGACGAGACCGTCGGCAAACTATGATCCACTTTGATTTTTTTGCCGTCGCTGCCGGTGATTTCACCCAGTCGTGGCGCGATCAACTTGATGCTCGCGCCGCCGGCTTCCAGCG
>JANYHZ010000234.1 GCA_025362135.1 Betaproteobacteria bacterium
TGCCCAGGTCGGCGCTGCCGTAGGCCTGGTAGGCGTCTATGCCACGAGACTTGAACAGCGATTGTGCGGACGCGAGGAATGCTTCTCCGGATACGATCGCTTTCGCGACCATCGCGGTATTCAAACCCATCGCCTATGCAGGGACGCCGTCGTTTCTGAAATTGTTGATTGAGAAAGCCGACGAACTTAATGGCGACATCAGCTCGATCACGAAAGCGATCGTATCCGGAGAAGCATTCCTCGCGTCCGCACAATCGCTGTTCAAGTCTCGTGGCATAGACGCCTACCAGGCCTACGGCAGCGCCGACCTGGGCATGATTGCCTATGAGAGCGCTGCCCGCGAAGGGTTGATCGTTGAAGAAAAGATCATCCTGGAAATTGTCCGCCCTGGCACCGGCGACCCGGTTGCCGACGGCGAAGTGGGCGAGGTTCTCGTGACAACGTTCAATCGCGATTACCCGCTGATTCGTTTTGCCACCGGCGATTTATCCGCCGTGCTCGCCGGAGCATCACCTTGCGGCCGGACCAATGTGCGCATCAAGGGCTGGATGGGCCGCGCCGACCAGACCACCAAAGTGCGCGGCATGTTCGTGCACCCGCATCAGATCGCGGAAATCGTCAAACGCCACCCGGCAATTGCGAAGGCGCGCCTGACTGTCAGCCATATTGATTCTGCGGATGCAATGTTGCTCTCATGCGAAGCGACGGCGAACCTTGATCGGGAAGCGGTAAGAATTTCGATTCGCGATATCACCAAGCTGCGCGGGGATGTGCAATTGGTGGCGGACGGCTCGTTACCGAACGATGGCAAAGTGATTGAGGATTGCCGGTCGTACACGTGAGACACTGAAACTCCAACGCTGGCGCGCCTTCCGAGTGATAAATGTGCCAGGAGCCGCGCCAGTGCTAGGATTTTTAACTGCCACGGGCCGCAATCCCCCAATTGTTCAGACTTCCGAAAATCAAGACACCGAATCCCTTCTCGGTCTCCGCTTCGCTTCAAGTGTTCCCTTGTCTCCCGTAAACGGGCGAGAGAAGCAAATCGTCGGCCTAGATGGGCTGCGGCGCAGGTGCGTGGGCCGTTTCCCTCGCCCGTTTACGGGAGAGGGTGGCCGACAGGCCGGGAGAGGGCATTCGGTGCCATGAAAAACTGAAACATCAATAGATGTGTTGGTCAGGTGGTTGCAAGCCTCGCACAACATCAGAAGCCAGAATCGCGCGCGGTTACGACAACAAGAAATAAATGATCGCCTCCAATGAACTTGGAATTACCGTCTGGATAAAGATGCCCGAGACGCTTGCGTTGTAGGTCCCGTTGCCGGAGTACTGCGCCGTGATGGCGCGCGCGCCGGGTGGCAGGCTGGTCGTGATGCATTGGGCGACACCGTTGGAAAGTGGCACGGTACCGCAACCGGCGATGACGTTGCCGCCATCCCTGAACACCACACTGCCGCTCGGCGTTCCGGAAGCCGTCACGGTTGCCGTGAGTGTCACGGATTGCCCCGCACGGGACGGAACCAGCGACGACGCAAGCGTGGTAGTACTCGTGTTGGTGCCCGGTATGATGCTGGGCGAAGTTGCCGAGGCTACACCGGTGCCAATGCCGTTCGTGGCGGTGATCGTGAAGGAATAGGCTGTGCCGTTGGTCAACCCGGTTATCGTGATTGAAGTACACGGGGCCAAGCAGTTGGCGGTGATACCGCCGGGGAAGGCTGTGACGGTGTAGCTAGTGATGGCGGAGCCGCCGTTGCTCACTGGGCCAGTGAATGTAAGGGTTACTTGACCATTGCCGGCAACAACGCTTTGGATAGTGGGCGCATTGGGTACCTTTGCCACGGTGCCGCCGCGAACAATAAAGCGGCCAAACGCCACCGGTTGCGTGAAACCCGTTAACGTGGCAGCAAGCTTTGCGGAAACCGTGTTGGTAACGGGATCGGTGCTGGTGTCGATGACCGAGATGGTTCCACTACTGCGGTTGGGCACATATACGCGATTGCCAAGTGGTGAAACGTCATTTCCATACGGGAGTGTGCCCACCGTTACGTTAGCCGCATTCTGATTGTTTGTTGTATTGATAACAAAAAGTTTGTTGCTGTTTCCGGCGCCTGTCACATACGCGCGATTTCCTGCTGGATCGACTGAAATCTGGAACGGCTGCTCAAACCCCGTAATCGTGAAGACGGGAACATTAGCGGCAGTATTGATCACCGACACCGTGTTGTCGACCAAGTTTGCGACATATGCCTTGTTCTTACTCGCATCGGGGTCAAATGCAATGCCCCGAGGGTCGGAACCAACTGTGATTGGCGTGGGGCCAAACGTGTTGTTGGCCGTATTCAAAATCTTTACCAAGTTTGGCGAGACAGAAACGTACGCACGCGCGTTGGCGGGATCGGGATCCAGCGCGATGCCGCCTGGCACCCCCCCAACAGACACCGTGGCAATTACTGGATTGTTTGCCGATCCTATCTTCGTAGTATCGATCACCGAGATGTCGTTACTTGCAATATTCAACACATACAGCCGGGTACCTGACGCATCGATGGCCATATTGTCCGGGCGGCTTCCCACAGGAATGGTGGTGATGGCTTTGGTTTCGGTGTCGATAGACCAGATGGTGTTTTCAAGATAATTGTCTACGTACACCCGGTCACCCGACGGGCTTACCGCCACGGCGCCGTCGTGGTAAGGGTAGGGCCCGGCACCGTCGATAAATGGTTTCGTGGTGTTTGTGACCGTGTCGATCGCAAAGAATCTGCCTCCGTTATTAGCGATATACGCGTAAATCGGTTGCCATACGGTCAGTACCGCCTTGCCGCCGGCACCATTTTTTCCATCGACGGCGATCTGGTAGGTTTGCCCGGACGTTGCCGTAAAGCTCACCGATTTAGTCGTTACCCCGGCCGAGACGCTATCGATGGTCGTCGCCGATGCGGGCACCGTCAGGCTCCCCACCGACGAACCCATATAGACACCAACAAGCGTATCGAAATTGCTGCCGAAGGTATCCATCGTGACCTTGCCGTTGACCGGCGCGGTCCACGTCCACCAAACCGATTTCCCGCCGGCATTTCCGGCGTGGTTCGGTTCGGTTGATTCTTTCGTCGCAAGGCGATTGTCGGCAAGGTCCACCGCATATCCGCCGCTCAGCACGCGTCGATTAGAGAAATTGTCGTTCGCAGGCGGCACTGCAATTGCTACGCCCCCGCCGAAAATGGCAATTGAAGTAGGCGCGCCTTGGCCAGGCGGGCCCGATGCCGGAAAAGTAAAAATACTATCGATGGGCGGAATAGTCCCACAGTTTGGATTGAGGTTCTCGATGGCTAATGCATCCAACGCCATGACCGTGGCACCCGTGTAATTTGCAACGTAGACCTGCTTTCCGTCTGGCGTAACGGCGACCCCTTCGGGAAACACGCCGACCGCGACACACGAGCGAATTTGATTCGTTGATGTGTCGATGATTTTGATCACTCCGTTGCCAATGCCTTCATTTGTAACAGTCACATAGGCTCTTGTGCCCGCAGGGTTTAGCGCGATGCCATAGGGGTATTTCCCAACATTGTCGATGGTCGCAATTGTCGTATTGTTGCTCGTGTCTATGACGGTTACGTTTCCTATGCCCCCCGCGGGCGGGTAGTTTGAGTTGACGACGTAGGCGCGCGTACCGGCCGAATTAAACGCGATCTCAGTCGGTCTGTTCCCAACCATAAGTGTCGCAATCATCTTGTTTGTTGCCAGATCAATCACGCCAATTGTGTTGGTGCCGTTGTGCGCTACATACGCACGCGTTCCAGCCGGGTTGATTGCAATTCCTACAGGATTGGATCCGACTGGAATCGCAGGAATATTTACACCACTGCCGTCTTTCGCAATATCGCCATTCCTATCTAGTACCAAAACAGCATTAGCTCCTGCACTTGTCACATAGACTCGATTACCGATGGGATTGACAGCGATATGATCTGGGTTTGCACCGACAGGTTTAGTCGGTGGTGCAGGTGAAGGAGGAACAATCGTTCTGGTATCGGTATCGATGACTGAAATGCTGGCGTTTAGATAGTTGGAAATGTAGGCCCTATCGCCTTGGCCACTGATCGCTATCGAGTTTTGATTGGTCTCGAAGGTGGTTATGTTTGGCAAGCGGGTTTTGGTCACCGTGTCGATTACATATGCGTCACCACCAGTCTGCACAGATACGAAGGCGTAAATCGGCTGATAAATATTTAACACGACGTCGCCGGTCGCACCGTTATAGCCGTCAACCGCAATCTGGTAAGTCTGCCCCTTGGTCGCGACGAACGTAACCGAGCTGGCAAAAAATGCCGCATCGTCGCTTTGCCCAACCGGTAATAAACTGGCCAATGTGGAACCCGTATAAACCGCGAGCAGGGTATCGAACGTGCTCCCCTTTGTATCAACCTGAAGCGTTGTCGCAAGGGCACTTGAAAGCCCCGCTGTATCGATCGTCACACGACCGCCGAATGGTGCTGTCCAAGTCCACCACAACGACTTGCCGCCTGCGTTGCCGGCATGGTTCGCTTCTGATGCCTCCTTGCTGGCACCAAGATTGGAGATGCGGTCCTGCACCAGCGAGCCGGTCAGGACACGGCGTGCGGCAAAGTTGTCGTTAACTGGGACATTGACCGGTTTGATATTGAACGCAGCCATCACATTGCGCGCTGCCGACACTGTTACGACACACGCCCCGGTTCCCGTGCAATCGCCTGACCACCCGACGAAATCGGAACCTTGGTTCGGCGTCGCATTCAATGTCACCATCTGATTGGCAGGCAGGGCGTCACCAACAACAGTGACCTGGCAGAAGTTGCCGCAGTCGATCCCATACGGCACCGAGACCACTCTGCCGGCCCCCGATCCCGACTTCGCGACAGTGAACGGGAATGCTGACTGCGACCTCACCGTGACCTGCAGCGACAGCAAAAAAATGACGGGTGTCGTACCTTGCATGGTGGTGACCGTCAACGTCGTTGCGCGTGGGCCCACCACATTGCGCGTAACGCTGAAGTTGATCGTACACGTACCGCCCGCTGTCAGCGTCGTGCCGCAATTGTTGCCGAGAATCTGGAAATCACTGTTCGAAACCACGAACGACGTGAAACCGGTAATCGTCGATGAGGTCGTATTGGTAAACGTGACCGAGTTGAACGCTGCGTCACTCTCGGAGCCGACCACACGACTGCCGAGGCCCTCGGCGCTGCTGCCGGAGAGTTGCGGCGGCGTGAAACGTGCGAGGCCGCTGACATTGGCACCGGTATTGGTAAACGCAACAAGGACGCCACCGTCCGGGGCCAAACTCATCGCCGTGCCATCGCCGAGGGTGGAGGTCACCTTGCCGGGCTCAATCAAATTCGGAGTGCGAAAACTGCCGTCCGCCTTGCCGTCGGCCTTGCGCAACAGCACATCAAAGCTGCCGGGGGATGCGTTGCCGATAGGCGGGGGCGGCGCCGAACGAAGCACGGCAAATTGGCCGCTGCCAAAAGCACGCAACACTCCGGGGTATACCGGTGCCGTATCCGGAGAGAGTTCCGAATCGTCCAGATTGCCAAACGTCACGTCGATTTGCCCATCCGGGGTGAATCGGACAGCGTGCGCAGAAAAGCTGTTAGGGAAACCCGCATAGTCCTTCCATAACGGGCCGACGGCCAGAATTCTTCCATCCGCGAGTACCGCGAGGTCGCTGGCGTAGCCTTTTTTTGTTCCTGGCGTGGTTCGGCCGTTCGATGTCCCGTTTTTGCCGAACAGTGAATCGGCAATTCCTGCGCTGGTGAGCTTCGATACGCCGATACCCTGATCGAGCGTAATGGCATCCACGCTCGACGTTGCGTAAATGACTTCGCCTCCAGGCAGAACCACGAATGGTGCGGTATCGATACAATCGTGGGTGCTCGCATAGCCGATGCCGCCATAGCTCATATCGCGGTTGCCGGCAGCATCGAGCCGCACGATTTTGCAATTGACTTTGAGGTAAAGGCGGTCATCAGACCCCACTGCCGCGTACTGCAAGTGATCATCGGTTTGCCCAACCGTTTCCGTGCCAAACGAGCCAAGTACGTAGCCGGGTGTGCCGAAGGTCATGCCAAAAGAGGTGTCCAAAACGCCACCTGCGGTAAATCGTGCGATGAAGGCTTTTTTGTCGGTCCCATTGGTGGCCGTTCCAAACGCAAGTATCCTGCCTTGGCTGTCACGTCGCACCAGCCGTGCTTGGCTGGTACGGGGAGAGGCAATGGATTGCACAGCTCGGCTGAACTCAACCGTTCCGAGGTCGCTGCGGCCTTTGTACTTCGTCAGCAGTACCTGTAGCCCCGACGAATAACCCGCAGCCAGTACATATTCATCCGGGAGGGCGAGCACGTCGAGCAGCCGATCACCCGTGAACGTGGTGACGGTATCGAACCCGGCAGCGGTGGACGAGAAATTCGTGTCGAGCCTTCCGCCGTTGACCGAAGTGCTGAACCCGGTCAAAGGAACAAACGTGATCGCGTTCACCGGATCATTCGAGGCGATCCTCAGCTTGCACTGACGCACATTTGCAAACTGCGGATTGAATGCAACGGCGACCGCACACGACGTTTGCGGTGCAATGTCTTGTCCTGTGCAGCTACTGGTCGCAATGAAGTCAGGGCAGGTGCTTGTCAAGTCATTCTGTACCGTGCTTATGGCTGAAATCGTCAGCGGGTCCTGGGTACCACTATTGCGAAGCGAGACCGTCAGCGGCGGACTTGGAATTCCCGTTTGCTCATAGGAGCCAAAATCAAGGCTCCCCGCCGATGGTGTGATCGTTTGCGTACCGAGGTTGCCAGATTGGGTCACTGCGATGGATACCGGCACGGTGGACGCCGCGATGGCAAGATCGAAAGTTGCCGTCCGGATGCCGCCGGCACCGCCACACACAGGTGCATTGCAGGCAGTCGAATAGGTAACCCTCCAAAGCTTCTTGTCGATGGCGTCTTGCGCGATCGCAAGATTCTGTAGCCAAGGTGCTGTTGTGGAAATGGCCACAGGACAATAGGTCTGGTTCGTGGTGATGGAGAAACTTTTGTTGGTGATGCCGCCTAACAGGCTGATGGATGAGGGATAGGAGGAATAGGTGCATGCGCCCATTGCTCCCCACAGGTCAAGCCGCGGGAAGATCACACTCGAATTGAATCGGGTGTCCGTGACAGGTACACCCCCGGACACGAGCCGCGCAACAATCGCGTCATGGCTTTCCGTCGGGAAGGCCGCACGGAGCACCGCGTACGCACCGGCAACGTGGGGCGCAGCCTGCGATGTGCCGGAGAATTGCAGGCCCGCTGCCGTGACAAACTTTCCGGGGGCCAGCATCGTGAGATACGAGGCGCGGTTTGAATTGCAAACCGGTTTGTCGACCGTGGCACCGCCGGCGTAACAGGTGTCCGCAGAGAAATCGCCGCTGCTATAAACCGCGCCGACGGAGATCGCACCCAGCGTGTTGGCGGGCCTGCCGAGTCCATTGGCCGAACCCTCATTGCCGCCCGCGACAATGGTTGCCACGCGGTAAACCAATGCAGTATCGACCACTGTCTTGTAAAGCCCCGTCGTGACCGGCTGCGGCGTGAACTGCGCATCGCCCAGGCTCAGATTCATCGCGACAATATTGTAGGTATTGGGTTGCGTGCGCTGCTTGTCGATTACCCAGTTCATGGCGGCGATGATGTCGTTATCTTGTGCACTTTCGCCGTTGAACACGTCCAATGAAAGGATGTTTGCCTTCGGTGCGACGGCGGCAACAATAGCGGCAACATTGGTGCCGTGGCCGGAGGGATCCAGTTGGCCATCGTCCTGCAAGGTGAAATCCTGCGCAAACACCACGCGGCACGATGCAGGGACGCCGGGCGAGGTGCACGGACCGAACGCGCTGACGATCTCAGGCGTGCCCGTGTACCGGACACCGCTATCGAGAACCGCGACGGAAGTCCCCTGACCAAGGTTGCCATAGGCGGTGACCGATGGAAACCGGATCAGATCGAGGTTCGGCGTGGCGTGCTTTTTGTGGATGCGATTCTCGTATAGGCCTTCGACTTCCGGCAATGACAGGAGACGGTTCAATTCGTCCGCAGACGATACCTCGACATAGGTGATCGGCAGTTGGCCGTACCGATCTATCGCGTCTCTGGGCCGCACGCCGATGCGTTGCAAGAGTTCGTCCTTGGCGGCTCTGGTGGACAGGGTATCGGCAGCCTCATCCATGCCTTGCGCCTGGCGCGCCCGACGACCGGCTTTGGTCGGGTCCGCGATTGATCCCGGCTTGAACATGACCAGGTAGCCGGTTTTTTCGCCAGCGATGGTTTTGAGGACATAACTGGCGCTGGCGTCGATACGCGCATGCTCCGGCACCCGCACCGACAAGGCCGCGATCTCCGCTTTGGACGAGCCGACCACGGCGAGCGTCATTTGCGACGCGTACAGCCCAAGCCAAAGCAATACGGCGCAAAACAATCGAAGAAGAGCGTGTCGATGTTGAGTCATGGTGCAGTACCCCCTGGTGCTTCGCCTGATGCGTCCAATACAGTGCTAATGCGTAATCAAGCCTGCGATCTCCGTATCATCCATCGCGACGCCGTTCACTACAATGCGAAATCTCACACTGTCCGCATTTCCTACCTATGCGGGTAGGTTTTCAATCCATCTAAAGCCAGTTACCCGCGACAATGAAAGGTGCCCAATAGAACGGATGCATATAGCTCCTGGCTTTGAGGGGCTCGGACAATGTTAACCCACTCCGCGTTACCGCACGTTGTGCCACCTGTGTCGCGGGTTCGTCGCTGACGGTATCCCCTCGCAGCAGGGTGAGTTGCGCTTGCCTTAGCGCCTCCGCCTTGGAAAGTTTGCCCACGCTTCTGTTTGCATAAAAGAGCTTCATCAGTTCTGCCGTGCTTTCGTCGGCCACGCTCCAGAGAGTCGCCATCACACTTCGCGCACCTTGATTCTGTACCTGCGCAGCGAAGCCCTCGATTTCACGTCCGAAGTGGTCCGCGCCGCCGCCTATTGCCGTTTCGCAAGCGGACAAGGTGATGAGATCCACTTTCCTGAAGTCGTATTCGTCATCCTTCAACTCCCGGAGCGAGAGCCGTGATTTATCACCGAGCAACAAAAATGAATCCAGCTCGGCACCGGGCTTGAACACAAAGTGACTGGCGACGTGCAGAACCGGGAAACCTTCTTCGAGCGCATTCACCACTGCCTTGCGAGAGAAAGCCTGATCGAGAACGATACGGCCCGGAAGGACCCCGCCGGGCTTGTTTCCTGTTCTAACGATGGCTTTTAACTCGTCAGCTACGCTATCGAGCGCACTGAATCCTTCGGCCGCCTTGGTCATGCCCAGCCCTGCGACTTTCCAGACTGGCGAGGGTTTGTCTTTGAGTTTGTCGCGTGCGGCCTCTGTAAATAATGCAATCCGATATTGTTCAATCAGAAATTGCTGGCCGTCGTGTAGCGCGGCGAACGGCACGTAGCGCAATGGACCGTCCAGGGACAACATCAACGTATTGGCACCGGCCTGTTTCAATTCAGCCGCGACTGGTGCAATGAGGATGCGATGCAACTCCTTCGCGTGCGCGAGCGGGTTGCGGCGAGGATCCTGAATCGCTTCGCGCAAGAATTGTATGCGTCGGCTTAGCTCTGGCGCGCTAATGTCGGTGTCCCGCGCGACCTGGGCGAGCGAGGTCGTGAGGAGTATTTTCACCTTCGTGTCGAGCAACACGTAGTGAAGTGTTACGACGCCGTCACCCAACTCCTGAAGTGTTCCCTGCAGTGCGCGCAATTTGCCGAGATTCATCTCACCGATCTCCTGCGCGCGCTGCTGCTTAGTCGATGCGCTGGCGAAATACTGGTGTATTTCGCCCAGTGCGGCGTCGAACCGTTTGCGAGATGCATTTACATTCGCCACCAGCTCAGCCATGCGAGCGTTGTCGGACTCGTTGCGGTCCTTCTTACCCCGCAGGCCCTTCAATTCGCCTGCAAGTTTTGATATTTCCAAGGCGGTCGATTTGTAATTGCCCAAACTGGCTTCCTCAGTCGTAGTTAGTTCGATCTTCGTCACACGCGGATCGACCGTGGCATCGCGCCGAATGAAATCAAAATATTCATCTTCTTTCAGCATGACCAAAACTTGCTGCGCTTCCGCGAGCCGTCCATCCGTCACGAGCAACGCGAAAAGTGCACGATATGCGTCGCCTTTGTCTTTCAGGAATGACTGCTGCAGCGACTTTTCAAGCGTGGCAAGCTTGATGCGAAGGGACTGAAGAATATTTACTGCCCGTTTTGCGAAAACAATAGCTGCCGCGGTACTGCCGCGAAGTTCCTCCAGGTGCCGTGTCGTGTCCAGCACCCGCCATGTGGAATCGGGATCATTGGATCGTTCGACGATTACCAGCGCCTCTGACAGCAATGGCTCCGCTTGGCTCAAATTTCCCTTTGCGAGGGATAGTTTTGCGAGATTGTTCAACGAGCGAGCTGTGCGCGGATGCTCATCCCCAAGTACTCCGCGTCGGATGGAGAGTGCAGCCAACAGCATTTCTTCGGACTCTGCAAACTTACCCTGACGCAAAAGCAACAGTCCAAGATTGTTCCGAATGCTTGCGACAGTGGCATGCTTTTCACCAACCACTTTGATGTAAATGCGCAGTGCTTCGCGATAGGACGCTTCTGCACGTTCTGGCTCGTTGCGCCTGGAATCGACGAGAGCCAGATTGTTCAGGCTCTCCGCGACCTGTTGATGGTCGTTGCCGAGGATGCGCTGGCGGACTGCAAGTGCTCTTTCGTTCAGCGGCAGCGCCCGCTCCACATCTCCAATCTCCCGGTAAAGTTCGGCCAGGTTATTCGCACTTTGCGCCGCATCGAGGCTATCCTTGCCGGATATGCGCTCACGCATTTCCAGAGCCCGCTTGAGTTGAAATTCCGCTTTAGCGTACTCGCCTGTGACGAGATATAAAACTGCTATGTTATTCACACTTTCGGCGATGTCTTTGTGATCGCGCGGGAGAGCCATTTCGCGAATGCGCAAGCTGCGTTCGAAATTTGCTCGTGCGGATTTGAAATCGCCGAGATTTTGTTGGACGACCGCGAGATTGTTGAGGCTCTCGCCCACCAACGCGTGACGCTGTCCCAAAACTTTCTCACGCAACGTAAGGCTGCGTTTGAAGACGTCGCTGGCGGCTTTCAAATCTCCCGCTTCAAATGCCGCCTCGCCAACCGCGTTGATCAAATTGGCGTCCAGGGCGTCGCCTCGCTTGCCATGCGCCGCTCTCGCCGTGAGTGTGGACTCAGCGAGCAATTTGGCGGCTACAGCGTCGCCGGAATCCAACAAGAATCTCAATAGGTCGGCAACACCCCTCGCCAGCCGCTCCACGTTTCCGCTGGTCTTGGCGTTTGCCAGTGATTCAGTCATGTGGCGCGCGATCTCCTGCGCGCGCGGCACGTCTTTGGCAAGGATTGAAGCGCGCGCCTGAATGCTGAGATCGTTTTTAGTTGTGGTGTTTGATGTGGGCACCGCATGTGCTTTCCCGATGAACAATGCCAGTAGACACGTCATCAAGTACGTCAGCATGATTCTCTTTTCGCAGAATGTGAGCACAAACTGCATCTTATTTTTCCGAGACCAGTGCCTTCAGGCGGACCTCATTGGGCCGCTCGACGGCAAGCGCCCGCCAGATTGCGTGCGCCTCGTCCCGCAAGCCGATCGACTCAAGCCGGATCGCGAACGCAACGCGATCAGCAACAGGCGACTGTATCGACGGGCGATCAGCGATGATCGCTTCACGGACTTCAGGTGTCAGCAATCCAAAATCGCCGCTGTTCACATAGTTCGGGCCCCCGGTCGATTTGGTGGCGACGCTCCAGGTGTAGGTATGGCCACCAATGAGGCTAACCGAGGGAGGCAGCCGATAGCTGGTGGTTTTAACGATATCTTCGTGGAGCAATTTCCCGGTCGCATCGAAGAGTTGAAAATGGTATTCCACGATACTGTCGACTGCGGTCCAGCGAAATTCCGGCTCCGGCTGAAGTGTGTTGACGCCATTCAAGGTCAAAAGTCTGAGTGGCGATGTGGGCAAGGCAGTACGCATGACGATGGCGCCCCGTTCGTATCGCTCGGGCCGGACGACGCGCAGCCCGGCCAATGCTGGCTTGGCGTTCACGTGGAGCAACTTGCTCGTATCGCTACTCTTTACAGTATCGGGCTTCACCAGCAAAGTGATGGGCCCGGTCGCGCTGTAGGTGTCACCGGTTCGCAAATATAGCAGCACGATGTTGGCCTTCGCGGCGAGTTCAATGCGGGTATCGGTTTCGATTTCAGCAGTGAGCGGTAGCGCCAGCGACTTACCTTTAAGTGTTGCGCGGACGTTGCCGACGACATCGGCAACGATGGCTACAGGTGCGGCAAACGTAACCCCTGTCACACCGATACAAAACCAGGTTATTAATAACACTTGCTTCATGACGGTACTTTTGGCCAAAAGGCACAAGAAATTAAGTTATCCGATATCCGTACAATAGACTATTTGCCAGTTTTTCGTTTGAGAGTGTTAGAACGGGTGCGATTCAAACTGATGTGGCGCAAGCCGGATTGATCATCACACTAAGGAATTGTCATTTCGACCGTAGGGAGAAATCTGCTGTGCG
>JANYHZ010000240.1 GCA_025362135.1 Betaproteobacteria bacterium
CACACCGGGGTCAGGTCTAGCTATATAGCATCTTTCATGCTACTCTGTCCCGCATCATGTCCCGTCCTCTCCGCATAGAATTTCCCGATGCCCTATATCACATCACTGCGCGTGGTGATCGGCGTGAGGCGATCTTTGAAGATGATGTAGATCGGCGCGCATTCCTGCGCACGCTCGGACAAGTGGTAAAGCGATTCAATTGGCTCTGCTACGCGTGGTGCCTGATGGATAACCACTACCACCTGCTGATTCAAACACCGGATGGCAATCTATCCATGGGGATGCGGCAACTCAATGGCGTATTCACCCAGATCAGCAATCGCCGCCATGAGCGCATCGGCCACCTCTTTCAAGGGCGCTTCAAAGCGATCCTCGTCGATCATGATGCTTACCTTCTGGCGTTGGCTCGCTATATTGTCCTCAACCCGGTACGCGCCCGCATGGTCAAGAAGCCCGAAGGCTGGCCGTGGAGCAGCTATCGCGCCAGCATGGGGCTGGTCGAGGCCGATGAATTCCTCGCCGTTGATGGCTTGCTGGCCCAGTTTGCCAGGCGTCGCAGCATCGCCCAGGCGCGCTACGCGCAATTTGTGAAAGAGGGCACCAATACGCCATCGCCGTGGGGGCAATTGAGAGGCCAGGTATTTTTGGGTAGTGATGACTTTGTCGAAAAAATGCAAAAGCAGATGGCAAAACATCAGCGCGGCGAGGTGCAGATACCCATTGCCCAGCGGCGCGCACCAGCCAAAACACTTCAGCAAATCGAGAAATTTGCCGCCACACGCAACGCGGCTATTATCCAGGCGCACGGTACCGGTGCGTACTCGTATCAGAAGATTGCTGAACACTTTGGACTTCACTTCACAACAGTGGGGCGCGTGGTCAGAAATGGAGTGTGATGCTATGAATCTAGACTGACCCTAGTTGTTGCCCTTTGCAAACGCTTCAACAGTGACCCTGCTCTGCAGCATCGTTTCAGCGGCAATATTGAGCGTCCGGTAGCGCGCCTGCATGAGGTCGCGGAAAATCGCTTCAAAACGCGCGCTGTTATTATTGGCGCTTTTTACGATGGCATCCGTGCCGCTGGCGTAATCGTTGACAGCGTAGAAACCGGACAATGTGCCGGCGGCCAGGACGATGGCAAAAACAAAAAACCATTTGCCGGAACTGACCTTTTCTTTTGCCGTTTCTGGTGCCGTGCCGGCAATCGCCGCGCTCGTTGCGTTCATATCTGCTTTACTCCGGATCAAAGGCGTTCTAGTGCTGGCCTCGTCGAATGACCGCCTGCCGCAAAGCCGATATTCAAATGGCGAAGGGGTGCACCTGCACCGCCTTCGCAAATGCATCGTAGCAGAGAAACGAACAAGGCCTGAAACGCTGAAACCATTTCCTGCGTTGCCCGAATAGCTGGCTTGAACGTTCAGGGCGACGCGCTCTTACTCCGCCACTTTCTGCCCCGGATAGCCCCCTGACTTCGGCTCCATCGTCAGCAGATTCCAATCCGCATCGACAAATGACGCGTGAGATGTTTGTGCGCCACTCTCCGGGTGTATTCCCTTTGAAGCGCGGACCGGAGGCCGACATGTTTTCGTTGATCGCCAAACTGAAACTGCAATGGTCAACGATCACGTAGTACGCCGACACGGTTCCAAACGCATCAGGATCCCATCCGATACGACTCTAGCGGCTCATTTTTTGGTCGAGAAAGGCTATTGCTGCTGAGACAGTTCGTGCCGGGTCTTCTTCATGCGGTACGTGGCCAAGATCATCGAAAATTTCCAGGCGACTACCCGCGATGTCGTTCGCAAAGCGCTGGCCCGCTGCCGGCGGAATGAGACGGTCGCGGCCACCCCAGAGAATCAGCGTCGGTATCTTGATCTCCGGTATGCGGGCCGTTATGGCGTCGATTGGCACTTGCTTCAAACGTTCCGCGAGTGCCGCGCGATTGCCTTCACGCAGGGCCAGTTCAAAATAGCGTTCAATGAGAGCCGGCGTCACGCGCGCCGGATCGCCATAGACATTGCGAATGCTCTCTTCAACCACGCGCCGCGGCAGGGTCACGCGCGCAATCTGGCTCAGCACGGGTAGCCGCGCAATGCGAAACGCCAAAGGAATCGAATCTGGAGCCATCGGATAGCCGGATGAATCGATGAGGATCAGCCGCTCCACCCGCGTAGGCCTGGCGAGCGCGGTGACAATCGAAACCTGACCGCCAAAGGAATTTCGAACCAGTACGCAACGCGTCACGCCGAGGCGATCCAAAAACGCATGCATGAATTTCGCATAGTGTTCGACCGTGTAATCGCTGTCCGGATACGGGCCCGTCAACCCGAAGCCCGGTAAATCGATTCGGATTACGCGACGCGACGCTTTG
>JANYHZ010000041.1 GCA_025362135.1 Betaproteobacteria bacterium
GTGCCCGGTACCGGCACATAATCGACGTCGTAAATCGTGCGCGGGCCATAGCGATCAATAAGGTAAAGCAATGAACCGCCGATACCTTGAATGGCGGGAATATTCAACTCCATCGGGCCGACCGGGCCATCGTAAGCCTTCGCACCGAGCGCAACCGCGCGCTTGAACGCGGTCGCCGCGTCTTTCACCCGGATGCCGAATGCGCACGCCGACGGGCCATGTACACGCGCGAACGATTGCGCGAAACTGTCCGGCTCGGCATTGACGATAAAGTTGATGCCGCCCTGTTTGTACAGCGTGACGCGTTTGCTGCGGTGGCGGGCTACGGCGGAAAAGCCCATGCCTTCAAACAGGCGGCCAAGGGCCTCGGTATCGGGTGCTGTGTATTCGACGAATTCGAAGCCGTCGGTGCCCATCGGGTTGTCAAACAAATCTGCCATTATTTTCTCCTGCAACTGAATCGACCATCGTAAGTGGCGATAATGCCGCCATTCGTCGTCGCCACCATCACCGGACGGGTTTCAATCACGCAAGGAAATGTTACACAGCCGGTGGGACAACATTCAACCACCGCGCTAGAATGACTAGACGCAGGGGGGGAAACCCAGTAGGCCCGGCTGGGAACCACGGCGCTTCACGACGATCCAAATCTCGGATCGAAAGGAGCAACGGCGTGGGGAACGCCGAATTTCTTGGAGGTGTGCCATGAACAATAGTTTACGCGTTTGCAGCGCTTACGTAAAACGCGCCCAAGTGGCGACGGTTGTGACGTTGCTGGCTGTGCTTTCGGGCTGTGCAACGATGAACGCCCCGGAGCGCCAGCCAATTACCCTGGAGCAGATTGTGGCGATGGCCAAAGAGGGCAAAGACGCCGCAGCCGTTGTTCGCGAGATTCGCGAATCCAGAACAACATACGATGTGATGGCCTCGCAGTACGCCAAACTGTCGCGCGACGGAGTGCCTGACGAAGTGATCGACTTCATGCAACGCGGACAGCTCAGAATGGCCGAGCGCCAGGGCCGACGCGATGCGTACGAAGACTTGTGGTTATCCGGGCGTTACGGATGGGGTTACGGCAGCATCTGGACTCCGCGCGCCTATTTCGTTTACGTCAACGGCAGGCCGCACACACGCTATTGGTAACAAAGTCTAGTTGATCTTGAATTCGCTAAAGCTAGCGGAGCCAGGTCGTCCCTTTTCCGGCGGCGCTTGGCCGTCCTTGTAAACAGGCATCATCCCCGAATTGCCGATCAACAGCGAAAGGTTGGTCGCCGAATCGGCGTTTCCCAAGCCCTCTTCGATGGTGATTTTTTCCTGTTTGATCAGGCGGAATAAGTCCTGCTCGAAGGTTTGCGAGCCCGGGGTCAGCGATTTTTCCATCGCCTCCTTGATTTCACCAACCTTGCCCTCCTCGATCAGTTCCGCGATGTTGGTGGTGTTCATCAACACTTCCACCGCCGCCGAGCGTCCACCCTCGACGTTTTTTACAAGACGCTGGGAAATAATGCATCTCAGGCTTACGCCAAGATCGGAAAGCAGAATCGCGCGCTGGTCGAGCGGGAAAAAATTGATGATGCGATTGAGCGCGTGGTAGCTGTTATTGGCGTGCAGTGTCGCGAGGCATAAGTGGCCGGACAGCGAATACATCATTGCGGCCTTCATGGTTTCGATGTCGCGGATTTCGCCGACCAGAATGCAGTCGGGTGCCTGTCGCATGGCGTTGCGCATGGCCTCGCCGAAGGAGTGCGAGTCGCTGCCGATTTCGCGTTGGTTGACGATCGATTTTTTTGACTTGAAGATGTACTCGATCGGGTCTTCAAAGGTGAGGATATGCCCCTGCTTCATGCTGTTGCGAAAATCGAGCATGGAGGCCAGCGTGGTGGATTTCCCCGAGCCGGTCGCGCCGACGACGAGGATCAGGCCGCGTTTTTCCATCACCACCTGCGCCAGCACTTGCGGCAGCATCAGCGATCGAAATTCAGGGATGCTGGATTCGATGTAACGAATAACTGCCGCACAACTCCCCTTCTGCCACAGCATGTTGACGCGGAAATTGCCTATGCCTTCAAGCGGCATGGAGAAATTGAGTTCGAGGTCTTTTTCGAGGCGCTCGATCTGATGCGGTTTGAGAATTTCGTAGCAGACGCGTTTGGTGTCCTCGGCGCTCATCACCTGCGGATTAACCGGAACGCTATTGCCGTTGATCTTGATGTGAATCGGCGCTCCAGCCGAGACGAACAAGTCGGAGGCCTTCTTTTGCGCCATCAATTCGAATAGTCTGGTTAACACCGCCATATCTCTCTCCCTTGCGTGCCGAACCGGCACGACTCCTTTGTTTTGTGCCGGTTCCCCTCACCCCAGCCCTCTCCCGGGGGAGAGGGTGAGAAATGCGGCACGATGGTTGTAAATACTATGCGCCGTAGGACTGACTCTGAATTTCAGCTTCGCAGTAATTCGTTAATGCTCGTCTTCGCGCGCGTTCCAGCATCTACCTGCTTTACGATGACAGCGCAATAGAGACTATACCTGCCATCGGCGGAGGGCAAGCTGCCCGATACGACCACGGAGTACGGCGGCACTTTGCCATAGCAAAATTCACCGGTTTCCCGGTTGTATATCTTGGTCGACTGACCGATAAACACGCCCATCGAAATCACCGAGCCCTCACCGACGATCACGCCTTCGACCACCTCGGATCGTGCACCGACAAAGCAATTGTCCTCGATGATGGTGGGATTGGCCTGCAAAGGCTCCAGCACTCCACCGATACCGACTCCGCCGCTGAGATGCACGTTCTTGCCTATTTGTGCGCACGAGCCGACCGTGGCCCAGGTATCGACCATGGTGCCTTCATCGACATACGCGCCGATGTTCACATAGGACGGCATCAACACCACGTTTTTGGCCAGGAATGCGCCACGTCGTGCGACCGCCGGGGGCACCACGCGGAAGCCGCCCGCCTTGAAGTCCTCCTCGGTGTATTGTTCAAATTTGGTGGGAACTTTGTCGTAGAACTGCGGGAAGTGGCTACCGAAATATGCCGACTGCTCGGGCGACGCCCGCATCAGCCGGTTGTCCTCCAGACGGAAGGAAAGCAGCACCGCTTTCTTCAACCACTGGTGTGTAACCCATTCGCCACTGATTTTTTCCGCGACGCGCAATTGGCCACGATCCAGCTTGTCGATGACCGTGTCCACTGCCGATTTGGTTGCTGTGTCGGCGGATTGTGGGTTGAGATTGGCGCGGTTTTCCCACGCGGCTTCGATGATGCTCTGTTCGGAATTCATAGGGTTGCCGTGAGAGAGTTTGAAGGAAGTTTACGACGGATGTGACGATGCGAAATGGGAAGGTCAATTCAAAAGCCGTTTGAGCACTCGTGCGAGCCATGAATCATGTCCGGGAATTGGTGCAGGGGTTTCGGTCCGCAGGAGAAGCGCCTGCGTTTGCAGTGTCGCAATTTGTTTTTCCAGCGCAGCGCAGCGCGCCTCGAGTTCAGCTTCTCGACTCCCGAACGCTCGCGCGGCCCGATAGATTTGTCGATAATCGTTATATGCCCATTCTTCAGTATCGGCAAACGTCGATACCCGTGGCGCGGGGCTTTCCAGCGTGGTGATGTCGTTTGTAGCCAGAACAAGAAAATACAAGGCGGGCAATGCGGCGGCAAGCGTGTCGGGTTTGGTTTTGGAAACGGTCAAGGTTTCGCCTTCACTTGCACCGGCTTTAACAGACGCTTCTGCATCCGGGAAAATCATGGACACAAAGGCGTTGCGCTGTGAAAACCAGCGCGAATGCGTGAAACGTGCGACCAGCAGCGCCATCAATTGCTCGCGGTAAAGTTCCCTGACATGAAATTCGTTGCTGTAGCCTCGCGCATCGGAATACTCAGCGCGGTTTGGCGATGACATGATAAGCAGCCCTGAAGGCTTTAGAACGCGTTTGATCTCATCGAGAAATTCGTCCTGCTCATGGATATGCTCGATGGTTTCAAACGAGACGACGGTGTCAAACGTGGCATCGTCAAATGGCAACCTGGCGCAGCTACCGTGCGTGAAACGCAGGTTTTGGCGTTCAGCGTACGTGGCACTGGCGTGGGCTACAGCGGTACCAGACACATCGAGCCCGTTCACCTCGATGGCAACAGAGGCCATTAGCGCACTGCCGTAACCTTCGCCGGACGCGACGTCCAGCACTTTTTTTCCCGCAAGGAACGGCAACACAAAGTGATACCGATGCCAATGCTCAGCCCACATTTCGCCCGCCAGATCAGGATGAAATCGTTCGCCGGTGAATTGGAGTGCTTTTACCATGCGGTCGTGAGTGGCTGGATGGATTGATAGAATGATGGCGGGAATGCCGAATCGAAAATCGTCGTGCTCCGCCTTATCTGCTCATTATAAGTTCTAACGGTCACCCCTTGATTCGCCACGGCACATCTTCCCCACCAGCTTCCTGGAGACCCACGCTGGCGCTGCTGCTGGGCGCAACTTCGTGGGGCATTCTTTGGTACCCATTTCGGGTCATCGAAGCCGCCGGACTGATGGTGCCGGTGGCAACTTTTGTAGCCTATCTCGTCGCGGTCGTGATCGGCGGGGTCGCATTTCGTCGCGCCTGGCGCGAGTTTCCGCAATATCCGAAATGGCTGTTCGCCATCGGTCTTTGTGCGGGCATCACCAACGTCGCTTACCTTGTTGCGATCATGGAGGCCGAAGTAGTGCGGATTGTCCTGCTGTTTTACTTGGCGCCGCTGTGGACCATGCCGCTGGCCCATTTCATCCTGAAAGAGCGGTTGACACTAGCGGGTTACGGCGTGATGCTGCTCGCGTTTAGCGGCGCGTTGGTCATGCTTTGGCGGCCCGAGCTGGGTCTGCCGCTGCCGCGCAATGCATACGAGTGGTTGGGATTGTGCGCAGGGTTCACATTTGCGCTCAGCAACGTACTGGTGAAAGCCGCATCGAGGGTTTCCCCCGAAGCGAAGTCGCTGTCCGGTTGCGTCGGCGTTTTGGTCGTTGCCCTGTCTGTCGCTGTGCTGCTCCCCCAGGCTGGACAGCAATGGGCAGTGTTGATCGCGCCGCACCTTTTGCTGCTTTGCGTGGTGGGTGCTGTGTTGATCAGTACCAGCGTGATTCTGCAATTTGGACTCTCGCACATCTCTGCCAATCGTGCGGCCGTGATACTGCTGTTTGAGCTGATCGTCGCTGCTGCGGCAGCGCATTTTCTTGCTGGCGAAGTTACCCGGACAATGGATTGGATTGGCGGCGCGATGATCGTTGCGGCGGGTGTCTTTGCGACCGTCGCGGAGGCATAAATAAAGTTAGGGGATTGGTCTATGCCATGAAAAAGCCGCATGCAAATAAAGGCATGCGGCGCTATCTGCTGGACGAAATCAGAAACTAGAAACGAAATATTGCACCGAGCGAAAGTACGTCCGCCTTCAACTCGCCGCCGGTGGAGTCGTCACCGAGTTTCCGGTAGGTTTCCACTTCACCACGCAGCGCCACCGCCGGGGTGATGTCATATTGCAGTCCGACGCCAAAGTGCTGGCCGGTTTTGTTCTTGCTGCCCCGGTTGAAAAGCAATCCAACGCTACCGCTGGAATTGAAAGTCGCTTCTGTCTTGGCCTGAATGACGCCCAGACGACCATAAACGGCAAACGCCTGCGTGAGCGGGGCAGACAGCACCACATCGACGCCGTAGCCTTTTGCTTTGTAATCTGCGTTAACCGTACCGACAAACGGGTTTGTCACGGTGCTACGCGTGTTGTACTTGCCAAGATCGGCGTAAAAGCCTTCCACGGAAACAATGGGTGAAAACTGGTAGCCGAGCAGGAATTTGTAGGCCGTGTCTTTGTCTTTCGCCGACGTCGATGGCGAGCCCAGGCCTATTGAACGTAAAAAGTCGTTGACTTCACCCGCATTGACGTTGGATTTGGTGCTGCCAATGGACACGCCGCCGTACCACGGGTTGGTGGATTGGGATTGGGCGTGGGCAGAACCTGCGACCGAAACGGCCAGTACGACCGCGACGATTCCAAGAGTATTTTTCATTATTTTCCTTTTAGGTGTTTAGAGGACCGTTCTAATTTGAGCGGCAGGACATTTTATATGTCCGAAGGGTCAGATAGGTGGCCTGACCGTTGGTTCCAAACGATACGGCGACAGACAAACCAAAATGTGAAAAGTCCGCGCCCAGCTTGCCGTTTGTGATGTTTTCAGCCTGGAAGCCGCTCCGGTGCTGGAGTTTTGCAGACTTCTCAAACCCTTCCTCTCGTTCCACGAACGGGGTAAATAGAAGCTCCCCTGACAGTCGATCAAGCTTACGCGCGCTCGGTGACGCTCCGCGCCTCAGCAAACATCCCAACGTCCACCTGCGGCTGCGGCTTCCAGCCTTTCGCACGGTGCTCAGCGACAACGGTCGTAAAAATACCGCCACGCACCCAGAATTTTGCCGTCAACCTGGCGAAGCGTGGCGCGATGGCTTGTACGATGTCGTCGAGAATTTCATTCGCCACCGCTTCATGGAATTTTCCTTCGTCGCGGAACGACCAGATGTACAGTTTCAGGCTCTTTAACTCCACACAACTTTTCTCCGGAATGACGTCGAGATAAAGCGTCGCGAAATCGGGTTGGCCAGTGATGGGGCAGAGGCAGGTGAATTCCGGGATCTGCATGTGAATCACGAAATCGCGCTTGCGTTGCGGATTGGGGAAAGTCTCCAGTGATTTCGCAGGCGGCGCGGTTGGTTTATCCCCCAATTTTGTCAGCGATTTGGAAGTTCCTCCCGCTGTTCCTTTACCGCTCAATGACTTAGCTACAGTTGTTGAGACGGATTCTTTTTTTCGCGGTGGCTTCATGGTATTGGCTATATCGTTACGTTAAAATTATGCATATTGTATTTCACCTGCCTCCCATAGAGCGCGTTTGGATGAAATATGCGAACCAGCCCCACGAAACCGAAGGTATCGAGTGCGTCTTACACAAATAAAACTTGCCGGTTTCAAATCATTTGTTGATCCGACTTCAATCTTCGTCCCCGGCCAACTGGTAGGCGTCGTTGGCCCGAATGGCTGTGGCAAATCCAACGTGATCGACGCGGTACGCTGGGTGCTTGGTGAATCATCGGCCAAACATTTGCGCGGCGAAAAAATGGAAGACGTTATTTTCAACGGCACCAGCACGCGCAAACCCGGCGGTCGCGCCGCGGTGGAACTGGTGTTCGATAACTCGCTCGGCCGCGTCGGTGGCCAGTGGGGGCAATACAGCGAAATTTCGGTCAAGCGCGTGCTCACGCGCGACGGCAATTCGGATTACTACATCAACGGCCAGCACGTGCGCCGCCGCGACATCACCGATATTTTTCTCGGCACGGGCCTGGGCCCGCGTGCGTACGCGATCATCGAGCAGGGCATGATCTCGCGCGTGATTACGTCCAAGCCGGAAGAGTTGCGGGTATTTCTGGAAGAAGTCGCTGGCGTATCAAAATACCGTGAACGTCGTCGCGAAACACAATCGCGTCTTGAGGATTCGAAAGAAAACTTGAATCGCGTCAGCGATATTCTTTCCGAACTCGACAAGCAGGTTGTGAAGTTAACCGACCAGGCCGCAGTGGCTGCGCAGTACAACGAATTCAACACCGAACTGAAACTCAACGAGAATCTGTGGGCGTACACCAAGCAGCGCGAGGTCAAAGCCTCGAAAGAACGTTACGCGAACGAGATCACCAAGACCGAATCCGGGTTTGAAGGCGAAACCGCCAAGCTGCGGGAAGTCGAATCTGAACTGGATAAACTGCGCCAGGATCATTACGTCGAAACCGACCAGCTTACCAATGCGCAAGCGGCGATGTTCGAGGCGAACACCAAGGTGGTGCAGCTTGAGCAGGAGATCAATTATCTGGGCGACAACCGGCGCCGTTTGACGGCGCAAATTGGCGCGCTCGCGCTGCAAATTTCCGAAGTCGATACCAACCGCGACTCAACCGCGAACGAACTGGATCGCTG
>JANYHZ010000052.1 GCA_025362135.1 Betaproteobacteria bacterium
CTCGACGATCTGAATTACTCGGCCGGAATAGAGAGTCTGGAAGTAAAACTTTTCATGGAGCAGGAAATCCCTTGGAACGAACTGGCTTTCGTCACTATCAGCGAGGCACTCAAACGCTATTTTGCCGACCGTGTGAGGGGAACTTTCGTACCGCATTTCACGGATCTGCGTCGAGATAAAAATCGTTAAGCTCTCGCAAAGTTACCATTTCAGCCGTCTAGAAATCTGGGAGTTCGATTTGTCACACTTTGGGCCGCATCGGAAGGGCTGAAGACAAGCGGTCGCGTTACCCATTAACTGCTAGGACAATAAGAGAAACCAAGCTACCTATTGCTGCGAAAAATGCACCGCGATTGAGAGCAAAAATTGCTGCGTCATGCGTTGGCTCTTTTTACGGACAAGTTCTTATGCTCCCCTGACGGATCTCTCGGCAAAACGGCAATTCACAGGTTGCATGTAAAGCGATCGCGACACTACCGGCGAATTTTTTTGATGCGATCAATGCGCTTCGCCTGACCGGTGACTCTGGAGGGCCCCTGCTCTAGCCGCTATTTATTCAGCCACGCCACAATTACTCCCAGCACCACCATACCGATCGAATCGAACACAATCTGTTGCGCGACGAGATCTGACGGCACGGGTTGCACTGCAAAATAGATGAGAAACACGGGGATGGTCGAGACGACCGCGATCGCCGCACCGAAGCGGGCACCCTGAACCAGTACGCCTTTGCCAGCCTCATGGCCGCGACGATAAATCCATGTGAGACCGATGCCGATCAGCAGATGCGCCAATAACATGTAGCCGAAATAGCCCTCGGCCTGCGACTCCGGGCGATACAGATTGGGCAACCGGGCGTAGTCGTTGTGCAGTGCCAGGGCATGCACGAGAAAGCCCTGCATCAGGGACGCAACCGCCATCACAAGCGATGAAACGATGAATTTTGTATTCATTGACCCCTCCTCCGTATGGAATGTGAGGCGAGTCTATTCCTTAACCGGGGAAGGACGCAATATCAATGTCCGGCCTTATCGCCCCACAGTTCCTTCAGTCGTGCGTCGCGTCCGCAACCCTGTCGATAAAAGCGATACCGCACCGGATTTTTCAGGTAGTAATCCTGGTGATAGTCTTCCGCCGCATAAAACGTTGTGGCGGCGGTAATTTCGGTGACGATGGTACCTTTGAATGGCTTGCTTTTATCCAGCGCTGCCCTTGAAACATCAGCCGCTTTTTTCTGCGATTCGTCATGATAAAAAATGCCGCTACGATACTGCGAACCTGAGTCGCAAAACTGCCGGTTGGCTGCCGTGGGGTCGATGTTGTGCCAGAAAACATCCAGCAGTTTTTCATACGTGATCTTGGCGGGGTCGTAAACGATTTGCACTGCCTCGGTGTGTCCCGTCCTGCCGCTGGAAACCTCCTGGTAGGTAGGGTCTTTCTTCGTGCCGCCAATGTAGCCGGAGGTGGTTGAAATCACTCCATCGAGCGCATCGTAGGGCCCTTCCATGCACCAGAAGCATCCGCCAGCGAATGTGGCCACGGCAGCGTTTGCCGGTTTGGCCTTCGTTGCGGGTGCGGGTGCGGGAGACTGAGCCTCGGCAAGCGCATAGCCTGACATGCCGATCAAGGCGACGAGTATGGTTCGGGATAAATTCTTAAGCACAGATTATTCCTATTCAAAAGTTGTGGCATGGTTAGTCGAAATGCGAGGTCTGGCATTGCATTCTATTTTTCATTTCTTGTTCACCAGATACGCGCCAACGACCTTGCCGGTTTCATCGGTTATGCTATCCACTGCATCGCCATTTACCCTCCGCTCAGACAAAATATTACGGCAAACGTCCATGCGCACCTACCCCTATCGCCTCGTAAATGTCTTTGCCGAATCCATTTTTGGCGGCAATCCACTTTGCGTGTTTGAATCCGGCGATGGCCTGAGCGACGCAGATATGCAGGCTTTGGCGCTGCAATTCAATCTCTCCGAAACCACTTTCATTTTTCCCTCCGATTGCGCCAGCGCCCGCGTACGAATTTTCACGCCGACGTTCGAAATGGCCTTTGCGGGCCACCCGACGCTGGGGTCCGCGCATGTGATTCGCGAGCTGTTCAAGTTGAAAGATGAAATCTCTCTGGAAATGAAAGCCGGGTTAATCCCCGTGGCGGCCTCAGGCGATGTGTGGACGTTACGAGCGAACCCTCCGACGTTTCGCGAGGTTCGGCTTTCCCATGTCGAACTTGCGGCGATTCTGGGGCTGTTGCCGAACGATGTCATGCCCGGTGCGAGTTGGGTAAACACCGGCTCCGAGCAACTCATCGTCCCGCTATCCAGCCCGGGCGCCGGGCGCCGTGCGACGCACGAAACCGAAGGCCGATCTTCTTGCTTCAATTGCGAGTGATGCCGGGCGCTCGATGGCCTATGTATTTGCGCCAGACGGTGACGGCAAACTGCGGTCACGCTTTTTCTTCCTGAAGCACGGCGGCATCGTCGAAGACCCGGGTACGGGTTCGGCAACAGCGAATCTGGGTGGGTGGTTCCTGGGGAAAAATGCCACACTACCGCTCGAATACGACATCAATCAAGGCGAAGAGGTCAATCGTGCGTGTCGCATTGAACTAAGAGTCGATACAAACGAACATATTTTTGTCAGCGGACGCGTAATCGAGATAGGACGAGGCGTGGTGGCGTTGCCATAACTTGGACCACACGACCAGACGGCACAAATTAGAATGAAAGTACTTGAAACCGAACGTCTTGCGCTTCGGTGGCTAACTGCTGACGATGCCCCCTTCATACTTGAACTACTTAATGACCCGGCGTGGCTGCGGTTCATCGGTGATCGGGGCGTCAGGACCGCCGAGGAAGCTCGCAAATACTTATTAAATGGGCCAATCGCCATGGTCGAACGCCTCGGCTTCGGTCTCTACCTGACGCAGCGAAAATTGGACGGCGTACCGATGGGGATTTGTGGTTTGATCAAAAGAGATGGTTTGGACGATATTGATATTGGCTTCGCGTTTCTTCCGCAATTTTGTGGCAACGGCTATGCGTTTGAAGCGGCTTCTGCCGTCATGGTCTATGGCAAAACCACTTTTGCACTCAGGCGTATTGTCGGCATCACTTCGTCCGACAATGCAGGTTCAATCAGACTTCTTGAGAAACTCAGCCTGAAATATGAACGCATGGTTCAACTCCCCAAAGATGACAACGAAACCATGTTGTTTGCATGGGATGCCTGAGCCGGAAAATTAGCAAACGCAAGCATCGGCGCGGCTCTTCAGGCGTTTTCGCGCTGAAGCACCCGTGGATGTTAGGGTCTAGTCATGGAACCTGAAAGGAAATAATGCCAAAACGCGAGGCCAAAAAGAAACACATCCATGTGTCGGACCTTCACGGCGCAAGCAGGCTTGCCATCGACGCGACCATCGGCTTGACCAATCTGGTTGAAACAATGCACCGCAATATTTCCGCCATGCCGGGCATTCTCGGAACAACCTCGGAAGACCCAACTATCGGCATCACCGGCTTTGTTTACCGCAGCATCCGCAGCGTGACGCGCGCGGTAGGAGGTGGGCTTGATCTTGCGCTTGGACAATTGGTGGAATTGGTGAAACAAGAGTCGCCGTCTGACGCGCGCGAAGCTGTCAGCGCGGCACTCAACGGCGTTCTCGGCGACCACTTGGTCACCCGCGGAAATCCAATGGCGATTCCGATGCAGTTGCGTCGCAATGGCGCGCCACTTACGCTGACCAAAAAAGCATTGTCTCTCGCGATCCCCGGCGCTAGCGGCAGGATTTTGTTGCTTGTGCATGGCCTGTGCATGAGTGACCTGCAATGGCAGCGCAATGGTCACGACCACGGCGCAATGCTGGCAGCCGATCCTGCCTTTTCCACACCGTTCACGACCGTTTATTTGCACTACAACAGCGGCCTCCATATTTCGATCAGCGGACGTGCCTTTGCAGAACGGATCCAGGCGTTGGTGAAGGCCTGGCCGGTGCCGGTTGAGGATCTGACCATCATCGCGCATAGCATGGGCGGACTGGTGACGCGTAGCGCTTGTGACTTTGGCGACCGGGAGAAACATCGTTGGCGGCATTTGCTGAAGCAGATTGTTTTCCTAGGCACCCCGCACTTTGGCGCGCCACTCGAACGCAGCGGAAACTGGGTGAACGTCGTGCTGGATGCCAGTCCCTACACGGCAGCATTTGCACGGCTGGCCAAGATTCGCAGCGCCGGGATTACCGATTTGCGCCACGCCGGCGTACGCGATGAAGACTGGGCGGATCAGGATCGTTTCGCGTCATCAAGTTTGGCGAAAACACACGACCTGCCGCTGCCGAGTGGCGTGCAGTGCTACGCGATTGCTGCCTCTATCGGCAAGAAATCGGGGTGCGCCGCCGGACGCATGCTTGGCGATGGCCTCGTGCCTGTGCATAGCGCGCTGGGGCAACATAAAAACGCGGCGCGGAGCCTTGGGTTTGCCAAGTCACACCAGTGGACCGGCCACGACATGAACCACATGGACCTGCTGGATCAAAAGACTGTCTACCGACGCATCAGGAAGTGGCTGTTAGGGTAATTGCCTTCGCTATCCTGCTTGCTCGTAAGCCTGTTTCAGCCAAGCCTTCACATCCTTGTTGAAATCCGCCAGCGTGATCAGTCGCACGCGATGGCTCACCATGCCATTCCACGTTCCTGCTGCTTCCAGCTTGCTGACCGGTGCCACACCCCTGAGATTGATGCCGATATCGACGCGTGTGGCAGTCGACGGCTGCACCAATGCAAACTGCCTGGCTCGACGTAAGCTGACATAAGTTTTCTTGGGCGCGAATTCCACGTCCTTGCCGAACGTGGCAACGGTGGCTTTGATCACATCGTACATCGGCCTCAATGAAGCCTTGTCACCGGAATACAGCAAATCGACAGGATCTTCATCGACGATCACGTCGGACTTGCGCGCTTCAAGTGCAACGGCGTTCGCATATCCGTGACCCATCGGCGCCTCCTTTTTCAGATAGGCGACGATATCGCTGTGTTTGTCGGTGCCGAGGCTGCGAGCGATGTTGACCCACGCGGCAAAGGATTTACCGGTTTTCTCGGCAAGGTTTTTCTTCATCGTGGCAAACGCATCATCGATTGCGCTCATGTGCGATACCCGGAATTGTCAGGTGTCGGGATTGCCATCACAGCTTTACCGGCGTGTTTTTCACTTCGCGGCGCAGGACTTTGCCCACATTTGTCTTGGGCAAATCACTCCAGAATTCGATAATGCGAGGCAATTTGTAGCCGGTGAGGTTTGCTTTGCAATGGGACATCACCGCTTCCTTCGTGAGCGCCGGGTCTTTCTTGACGATGACGACGCGCACCACTTCGCCAGACTTCTCGTCGGCTGCGGCGACGGCGCAAACTTCCAGCACACCGGGGCACATTGCCACAACATCTTCAATTTCGTTCGGATAGACATTGAATCCAGAGACCAGAATCATGTCTTTTTTTCGGTCAACGATTTTGAAAAACCCATCGCTGTCCATCACCCCGATATCGCCGCTCTTGAATGCGCCGTCCCTGGTCATGACCTTGGCGGTCTCTTCCGGACGCTGCCAATAACCCAGCATCACTTGTGGACCGTAAATACATATTTCACCAGCCTGGCCCACCGGGAGGATATTTTCGTCATCATCGCGAATGGTCATGATGGTTGAACATATTGGCAAGCCAATGCCACCACTGAAATCCTGCAGTGTGATCGGGTTAATGCAGGCTCCGGGGGAGGTCTCCGTTAGGCCATAGGCTTCGATCAAGGGTTTGCCCGTCACTCCTTTCCATCGCTCAGCCACAGCGCGCTGCACTGCCATGCCACCACCAAACGCCAGTTTCATTTGACTAAAATCCATCTTCACGAACTCGGGGTGATTCAAAAGCGAATTGAACAAGGTGTTCACACCGGTCAAAACATTCCAGCGCCGCGATGACAACTCCTTGACGAAACTGTCGAGATCGCGAGGATTTGCGATCAACACTGTTTCACAGCCGAGTTTCATAAACACCAAGGCGGAACTGAGTGCGAAGATGTGGTAGAGCGGCAGTGGCTGAAACACCACCTCCTTGCCCTCGTGCAAATTGCCCCCCGTCCACGCGCCGACCTGCTCCATGTTCGCCACCAGATTTCGATGCGTGAGCATCGCCCCTTTGGAAACGCCCGTGGTGCCGCCGGTATATTGAAGGAAGGCCAGATCTGTATTGACTATCGACGGTGGATTGAATGGCGCAGACTTGCCCGCCGAGAGTGCCGATTTCAGGGACACCGACCCCGGCAAATTCCATGGGGGCACCAGTTTTTTCTTGTGCTTCACCAGGTAATTGACCAACATCCGCTTTGGAAAACCGAGCAGATCGCCCAATTGCGTCGTGATCACGTGCTTTATGTCGGTCTTGCCGATTACTGCTTCCAGGGTACCAGCAAAATTCTCAACGATCACGATCGCTTTCGCGCCTGAGTCCTTGAGCTGGTGTTCGAGTTCGCGCGGTGTGTAGAGCGGATTGCAATTCACCACGATACAGCCGGCTCGCAGGATGCCGAACACCACGACCGGGTACTGGAGGATATTGGGCATCATGATCGCTACCCGATCCCCCTTCGAGAGCTTCGCAACACTTTGCAGATAGCCGGCGAAGGCGCGCGCTTGACGATCAAGCTCCTCGTAGGTCATCGACTTGCCCATGCATGAAAACGCGGGAAGGTCACGAAACTTCCTGCACGATTGAAGAAAGACTTCCGTGATAGAGGCAAATCCATCGGCGTTGATGTCAGCGGGCACTCCCGGCGGGTATGCGGTCAGCCAGGGGCGATCAGCGGGCAAGCCTGAGATTGTGGCAGCGGTGTTCTCCAAGTACGTCTCCTCGACAATTATTGGAATTTGCGTTGGCCGACGGTGTGGCGGCGCGCAATATTTTGTTTTCACGTGCATCTTAGCGCACTGGCGAGGACGTGAAAAATATCGGCCAAAGCCTAAATTGTCCGCTGTTCAGCCGCGCGGATTCCTGTCGGAAATAATCCCACGCGTCCGAGGTAAACATTGGATGCCAATAGTTAAGTGTCTAGTGTGTTTACTCTAATGTTTAGCCTTAGAGTACGCTCATCCAAAGGCATTGGCTTGTAACAAATCAACAAAACCAGCCGACCTGCCCTGGAACAGAAAATCAATCACTCCAAGGAGCAGAAATTATGGCAAAGCGATTCAAGAAATCAGCGGGAAGCACGAAATCGGCGGCGGGTCCTGTGCGCGAACTGGCCGGCAAGATTAGTGCAATAGCGTCCAGCCTCAGCGAACAACCATCGGCGAAGCAGATCATGGATTCCGCGCAGCAAATCTGGTTGGCCGGGCTTGGCGCGTTCTCCAAGGCGCAAAACGAGGGCAAGAAAGTTTTCGAGACCCTCGTAGCCCAAGGCGCGAAGATTGAAGAGCGTACCCGCCACGTAGCGGAGGCGACGATTGAAACCGCCAAAGAACAGGCGACCAAAATGACCGATATGGCCACCGGTAAATTTGACAAGCTCGAACAAGTCTTCGAAAAACGTGTGCACAGTTCTTTGAACCGCCTTGGCGTATTGACTTCCCAGGACGTCGAAGCGCTGTCGGCACAAGTGGGCGAGCTCTCTGAAGCTGTCCGCGCGTTGCTGGCGCAGGAAAAGCGCAGTGCCGCACGCACTGTCGCAAAGAAACCTGCAACAGCCGCAAAAAAGCCTGTTGCCAAAGTGAAAAAAGTCGTCAAAGCGCTTGCTCGCAAAGCCGCGCCAAAAGTTGGCCGCAAGTAAAGAAAAGTCACGTAATCGTACGCATGTCTTGCGTACCGAAGTCTCCTCCTCGTCCTGAATTCTCTAGATGCAGGGACGACTTGAAGCCTGATTCGCAAGGATCGGGCTTTTTTTTATTCTTTTAGCACGCGATCCACGAGCTTGATATACGCCGTCATTGCGTCGTCCTTGGTTACGCCTCGCAACTTCGCCCAGGCGTCGTACTTGGCGCGCCCGACGAAGTCCGTGAATCCAGGCTTGTCACCAACGACATCGCCGTCGGTCGACTGTTTGAAGTGCGCATAGAGGCGTAATTTCAAGTCATTGCCGGGGTCGGATTTGGCTTCTGTAACGTCTTTTGTGGCCTTTTCGAACTTCTTTTGCAGGTCGGACATGGCGTTTTTCCTCTGGAAAATGACCTTTTGACGGGTCGATAAACCCGCTCTTGGGGGTTTTCATGTGATGAAACTAAGGCTAAAGTAACTGTAACGGAATAGCCTCGCTGTCGCAATTTTTGTACGGGAGGCGCATCGAGGCGGTTTCGGGTACACAAATCAGTCGAATGGCCGCATTCGGTCGACACGACCGTAGCAACGCAGACCAAACCAAAAATACGCGAAAGCCGCATACCCAACTATGGCCACCACTTCACGCATTTCCGGTATTTCCCTGCTTAACCGAGAGCGCATGTCGGGTATCGATACTGCCTGGCTTCGCATGGAACACCCCACTAGCCTGATGATGATTGTCGGGATCATGGTTTTCAAGGAAAAGCTTGATCTCAAAAAGCTGCAGTCAAGCATCGAGCAACGCTTTCTGACCTATCCGCGCTTCAAGCAAAAAGCAGTGCAGGATCCGACCGGGGCGTGGTGGGAAAGCGACTCGAATTTCGACATCAAGCATCACCTGAAGCGGGTACGGTTAACTGGAAAAAACGGTAAATCTGCGACCAAGAAAGATTTGGAAACATACGTTAGCGAGATGGCCAGCGAGAGCCTTGATTTCACCAAGCCGCTCTGGCAATTCCAGCTCATTGAGAATTATCAAGGCAATGGTTGCGCACTTTTGACGCGGATTCACCACTGCTACGCCGATGGCATAGCGCTAATCAGCGTGATGCTTTCGCTCACAGCGGATACCGCCGAAGCCAGCATATCCAAACCGCTGCCGAAGGAAAAGCGACCGAAAGGCGCAAAGCACGAGATGGACTTCTGGACGAGCATCACGAAACCGATGGCCAGTGTCTGGTCCGGTGCAATGAAGCTCACGCGCGGTCTGGTGGAACAAGGTCTTGAAATCGCCAAGGACCCGACCACCATGCGCGAATTTGCCTCCAAAGGGATGGAGCTGGCGGATGAACTTCGCAAAATTGCCATGATGGAACCCGATACACACACCCGGTTCAAAGGCAATCTGGGCAGGAAGAAACGCGTCGCATGGTGCGACCCATTGCCGCTTGATGAAGTAAAGATCATCGGCAAAGCGCATGGCTGCTCAGTCAACGACGTACTCCTTGCCACCGCTGCGGGCGCATTGCGCGATTACCTGGAACGTCAGGGAGACAAATCGGACGGCATCGAAATACGCGCGGTGGTACCAGTCAACCTGCGACCGATTGAAAAAGCGAACGATCTCGGTAATCAGTTCGGACTGGTGTTCGTTGAGCTGCCCATTGGTGTTGAAGATCCGCTGGAGCGGATGTTTCTGGTCAAGGAACGAATGAATGTGTTGAAAGGGTCCTCTCAACCCATCGTCGCCTTCGTATTGCTGTCGGCAGTTGGCATGGGGCCAAAAATCTTGCAGGATCAGATCGGCGCGCTAATCGGTCGAAATGCAACCGCAGTCATGACAAACGTGCCAGGTCCGCAAAAACCGCTTTACTTTGCAGGACGCGAAATCGACGAGATCGATTTCTGGGTTCCGCAGTCGGGTGGCATCGGCATGGGGCTCTCCATCCTCACGTACAACGGCAAAGTGCAATTTGGATTGATTACCGATGCAGGGCTTGTTCCCGACCCGGAAACCGTCATCAATAAATTTGGCGATGAATTCGAAAAGTTGGTGATGCTGACGCTGATGGGGCCGTACGGACCCGAGTTTGAAGCTGAACTTGAAAGCGTGTTTGGTGGTGAGGCGGGCGACGAAGCGCAAGCCCCGAAGAAAACACTCAAACGCCTGCGGAAATCCTGACGGTTTTTGGGTGGCAACTTCCAGAACAGCCCTAGTTGCGGGTGCCAGCGGGCTCACGGGCGGCCAGTTGCTTTCGCACTTGCTTGCCGATGATCGCTATACGCACGTCACGGCATTGGTGCGCAAGAAATCACTTCGGGCAAATAGCAAACTCGCCGCGCTTGTCGTGGATTTCGAAGAATTGCCCGCACTCCCGACGGCGGACGATGCGTACTGTTGCCTCGGTACAACGATCAAAAAAGCCGGATCGCAGGCGGCGTTTCGGCAAGTTGACTTTGAATTTGTCGTGAATTTCGCGCGCGCTGCCAAACAGGCAGGTGTAAAGCGGTTTCTCGTGATCAGTTCGCTGGGTGCAAATGCGCGATCTGCCGTTTTTTACAGCCGCGTCAAAGGCGAAATGGAAAATGCGTTGCGTAAAATAGGTTTTGATACCGTGCATATTTTTCAACCGTCGCTGATTCTTGGCGAACGCAAAGTGACGCGCCCCGCAGAACGATTCGGCATCGCTGCATTCCAGGCGTTGGGAGCACTGATGGTGGGCCCAATGCGCAAATACCGGCCAATCCAATCGGCGACCATCGCGCAAGCCATGATTAACGCCGCATTTTCTGCATCGCGCGGAACAAGCGCCTATCAATCCGTCGCCATTGAAACTCTGGCCAAGCGTTAAGCGACCGCCGCAATCATATCGATTTCAATCAGGAAGCCATTACGGAAAGCGCCGACAGGCACAATGGCACGCGCCGGTTTGTGTACCCCAAAGAAGGCGGCGTATTCCGCGTTCACGGCTGCCCAATAGGCAATGTCAGACACGTAAAGCGTCGCGCGCAGTACCAGATCGCGCCGCGATCCGGCTGCGAGCAATACGGCCTCTGCATTTTGCAATGCCTGGCGCGTCTGCTCTTCAATCGTCACGGGCGCGAAATCGGCTGGCTTGCCGGGTACGCGCGGAAGCTGGCCTGAAACGTATGCGACGCCGTTGTGTACCACGGCCGATGAATAGTGGCCTGCGGGTGTCGGTGAAGAAGGAGAGGATATTAGTTTCATGTTTGCCACGGTAGTTTATCGAGATCAACGTTGCCACCCGTCAGGATGATACCGACGCGCTTGCCCTTTACATCGATGTTTCCCTCCAGAATCGCGCCTAACGGCGGCGAACAGGAGGACTCGATGACAATCTTGAGCATTTCCCATGTCATGCGCATTGCCTTGATGACGTTTTCTTCTGACGCCACACCGATACCATCGACGTTGGCGCGAATGATGCCGAAGGTGCGCTCACTAAGCGTGGTGCGCAAGCCATCACAAACAGTGGTCGGCGTTTGTTCGGTTACGCGCACGCCGGTGGTGAAAGAGCGATAACCATCGTCCGCGCCGCGAGGTTCACCGCCGAATACCTGTATGCGTGGCTTGATAGCCTTGGCGGCAATCGAGGTCCCGGATAACAAACCGCCACCGCCCAAAGGGGAAATGACCATGTCGAGATCCGGTTTTTCTTCAAGCAACTCAAGTGTCGCTGTGCCTTGGCCCGCGATGACCTGATCATTATCGAATGGATGGATCAGAAAGTATCCGTATTTCTCGATCAATTGTGTTACCGCCGCTTCACGCGCCACGACGTTTGGCGCGCAGTACACGATGTCCGCGCCATACGCAGCGATAGCACGTTTCTTCGGCGCGGGCGCATTGTCCGGCACGACGACGGTCGCCTTGATGCCACGCAGCCGCGCCGCCCATGCAAGTGCTGCGCCATGATTGCCGGAAGAATGCGTCACCACACCGCGCCTGGCTTGCTCATCCGTCAGCGACAGCACCGCGTTGCATGCGCCACGCGCCTTGAATGCACCAACTTTCTGGAAGTTTTCGCATTTGAAAAATAGCTCTGCGCCAATTTGTGCGTTCAGGATGCCGCTCGACAACACCGGTGTGCGGTGAATGTATGGCTGAATGCGGGTGTGGGCGTCGCGAATGGTTTGCAGCGTGGGTATCGTTGCCATCGTCAGCTAGTCTTCCAACTCGCTATTGGCCATCGCGATATCGAGTACGTCCATCGCGTCTTTCGCTTTTATTTTCGACGCTTTCTCGTAGAGCTTCACGGCCTTGTCTTCTTCCTTGTCGCCAAACAGCATCAACAAGCCATTCGCGTATTCGATATGAGCAATCGGCGAACCGGGATTGAGCTTAATGGCTTTCTCGTAGTGTTCAACCGCAGTGTCTTTGTTTGCGCCGTAAGTAAGCTTGCCCACCAGCGCGCCGATTTTGTCGAGAATTTCGGCGTGATAGGCACCCAGGGCGGTATGCGCGTCGGCGTGTTTAGGATCAAGCTTTATCGCGCTCTCCAATGCGGTCTTGATCTTACCTCCGTAGCCTTCCTTGAGCGCCTTGATGATGGAAATACTCTGGCTATAACGTCCGGCGGCGTACGCGTATTGGTAATGAGCATTCGGATTCTTGGGCTCGGACTTGATCAGCGCTACGGCCATCGCCATCGCGTCCTGATAGAGTTTCACCTTGGCGGCGTTTTTGGATTCAAGGTGAGTCGCGTATATCGACGTCGCCTTGATCGCGACCGTGCTGCCTGCATGCGCCGCAGCCGCTGCAAAATTGCCCGCGTGAAATTGCCGCCATGCCTCTTGCAATTGGGTGTCTTTTGGAAACGGTTCGTTATCGCCCTTGTGCAAGGCATCCCAGTTTTTTTTCAGGGCATCCCCCGTGTAGGTAATCGCCTTCTGGTCGTGCGGAAATTTCATCCATTTCGACATGCTGTGCTCCTTCTTGCCTGCGTTATTCGATGTAGTTTTGCATCAGTTCTTGCAAATGTCGCTTCGCGTCACCTATCAGAAATGGCGACACCAGCGCCATCACCTGGTAGACGCCTCGCGAAAGATGCTGCTCAGGATCGGGTTCGGCCGCGAGCTTGTTCGTTGACGCGGTGCGAAGGTGCTCGAAATTCAGCCAGTACGTCGCCACCACCAATACATTCTCTGTTAGCGAACGGATTTCCTCATCCGTGGCCTTCATCGCCTTCACATCCCGCAACGCATGGCACATCGAAATCATGGCGTCGCGTTTGTGGCCGATGATGATGTTGAAATGCGATTTTAGTTTGGCGTCGCGGGTAAGCAAATCATCCAGATTGCGATACAAAAACCGGTAGGCCCAGATGCGCTCGAACATCAGATGCAAGTACAGCCACATGTCTTCCATTGCGCCGACCACGTCCGAGACTTCGCCGGGCGAGAGATCCATCGCGCGCTCAAATTCAGCGAACAGATGATGGATGATTTCGTCCTTGTTGCGAAAGTGATAATAGAGATTGCCGGGACTGATGTTGAGCTCATCAGCGATATGGCCGGTGGTGACGTTGGTCTCACCCTGATGGTTGAATAGCGCAAGGCTCGCCTTCAGGATGCGCTCGCGGGTGCGGACCGAGCGGGACGGCGGCGGGGATGACGGCGTTGGCATGAGCGAATATTACTATGAGGCAGTTACAGGGCACCGGTGCGCACTCGGTTGAACACTACGCGACGCCGACTATAAACCCTTGTTCCAGCAAGTACCCGCCGGCAAAAACGGCTGTGCAATTTTTGAAGGCTTATTCAAACTTGCCGCTAGTTCGGCAAAAACTTCATCGGATCCAACGGCTTCCCCTGCTTGCGGATCTCAAAATGCAGCTTCACCTGGTCCGCATCGCTCGAACCCATCTCGGCAATTTTCTGTCCCTTTTTGACTTCCTCACCTTCCGCAACAAGGATTTTTTCGTTGTGTGCATAAGCCGAGAGCCAAGTGGCATTGTGCTTGATGATGACCAGCCGCCCGTAGCCGCGCAGACCTGCGCCGCTGTATACCACCTTGCCCGGCGCAGACGCGAGGATCGGCGCGCCTTTTGTGCCGGAAATATCGACGCCCTTGTTCGCATCGGTAAACATGGCAACTATCTTGCCTTTTGGCACCGGCTGGATCGGCCAGGCCCAATCTACGTCGTCGTTGGCAGGCGTACCGACTGGGACTGGCGCGGCAGTTGCCGGCAGTGTGGCGACAGGCGCAGCAACGGGCACGGCAGGCGAAACGGCGGCAGCCGCAGCGGCTTCGGCTGAAAGTTTGGCGTATGCCTGATCGGTGTACGGCACCGTCAGCGCTTTGGGTTCCGTTTTCAGCTTGTCGGTATTCGCTATCTGGGTGCCTGAGGGCATAGGCGTGACAATTAGCGGGGACGTGACGGGCGCGCCGGGCTGAGGTTGATCCGCCGTCGCACCTTGAGTGCTCGTCATCGTGGTACCGGGCGCTGTCAGTCGCAACGTTTCACCAACCTTGATCACATTCGGGTTCACGATGTTGTTCCAGGCAGCGAGTTCGCGGTAGTCCAACCCGTTGGCCAGGGCGACGCTGATGAGCGTATCGCCTTTCTGGATGGTGTGCAGTTTGCCAGTGTCAATTGGCGTTGATGCTTGGCCCGGCTTTACGTCAGGTTTGCCATCCAATGGTAGTGCAGGGACAACAGAAGTTGGACGTGCATCTGATACCGGCGCGGGCCGCTTCGCCGCACAAGCGGCAAGTGTTGCGATGACCAGCATCACCAAAATACTACGTATCGAAAGATTCATGAACTTCTATCCAACTTTCTATTTACAAAATACCGGGTACAAGCGGCACGAACCGCACATCATGCACGACTTTTTCCGTGAAGCCATCCGCCGTGCGATCAATCACCATGAGCTTCTGCGATTCCGAATCCTTGCCCACGGGCAATACCAGTCGCCCACCAACGACCAACTGTTGCTTCAACTCTTCCGGCACGTACGTCGCTGCCGCCGTCATGATGATGCCATCGTACGGCGCGCCATTCGCGTAACCGAAGTGCCCGTCTGCGTGTTTGAAAATAATATTGAAATAACGCAGATCGCGCAGTGTGCGGCGCGCCTTGTCCATCAACGGCGCAATACGCTCGACGGTGTACACCTCTTTAGCCAATTTCGCGAGCACGGCTGTCTGGTAGCCGCACCCGGTGCCGATCTCCAACACCTTCTTCGGAATTCCATTCTCACAAAGAAGTTCCGTCATGATCGCGACAATTTCGGGCGTCGAAATGGTTTGCCCATGGCCAATTGGCAATGCCTTATCCACTTCGTAAGCGCGTTCTTGCAGGGCTTGTTCGATAAACACGTGGCGCGGCACTTCAGCCATGACATTCAGCACACGCTCGTTTTTCACGCCGCCCACGCGCAGCGCTTCGATCATGCGCGCGCGCGTGCGATCGGACGTCATGCCAGAACCGGTAAATTTTGAGATAGTCACACTCATATCACCAGCCAGTCCGCCACGGGTTTCATCTGCTGATAATTAGTCAGATCAATTTGCAGTGGCGTCACCGACACACGGTTGTTTTCGGTTGCATAAAAATCAGTCCCGGGCCCCGCATCCGCCGCGAGACCTGCGGCACCAATCCAGTACACCGTCTCGCCGCGCGGACTCTTGGCCTTCACCGCTCCCTCGGCTTTGTGGCGTTTGCCAAGCCGCGTGGTTTCAAAGCCCTGCAATTGATCGCGGGGGATGTCCGGTACGTTCACGTTCAGCAGGGTCGGCGCTTTGATGGGGTTGCGTTGGTATCGTGCCACCAGTTCCGCCGCCACCCACGCGGCCGTCTCAAAATATTTATGCGTGGTACCGACCATCGACACGGCAATCGCCGGAATTCCGAGCAAAAAACCTTCGGTCGCGGCCGCTACTGTGCCCGAATAAATCGTATCGTCGCCCATATTCGCGCCGGAATTTATGCCGGAAACAATCATGTCCGGAACAAAATCAAGCAGGCCGGTGACGGCCATGTGCACGCAATCGGTCGGGGTACCATTGACGTGAAAAAAACCGTTGGCCGCCTGCCTGATCGAGAGGGGTCGGTCCAGCGTGAGGGAATTCGACGCGCCGCTTCGATCACGTTCCGGTGCGACCACCGTCAATTGAGCAAGGGGGCTCAGGGCTTCGTGAAGTGCGGCTAGCCCGGGCGCGAAATAGCCGTCGTCGTTCGAGAGGAGAATGCGCATGATTTTTCTAAGAATTTCTCTGTAGGATTATCGCACAGGCGCTTTACCGGGCACTGAATTGAGCCGCTGATATTTCGCCCGCTTCTGTCGCGTCGTATAATCTCAATGCACCGCAACAATCGCGGTTAAACACCAGAAATTCCAGGAACCCGACATGTCCTTCTTAGCCGCCCGCCTGTCCCGCGTCAAACCCTCCGCCACGATCGCCATTTCCGCCAAAGCCAATGCCCTCAAGGCACAAGGCCGGAACATCATCGCCCTTTCCTTCGGCGAGCCGGATTTCGATACCCCGGACAACATCAAGGAAGCCGCGATCAAAGCCATCCGCAGCGGCGATACCAAATACACGGCCGTCGATGGCACGCCAAAGCTGAAGGAAGCTATCGTCGCCAAATTCAAGCGCGAGAACGGGCTGACCTACACCACCAAACAAGTGACAGTCGGCACCGGCGGCAAACAGGTGCTCTACAACGCCTTTATGGCAACGCTTTCTGCGGGCGACGAGGTAATCATCCCGGCACCATACTGGGTGTCATATCCGGAAATGGTGTTGCTGGCCGAAGGCACGCCGGTGTTCGTGGCCTGTACTCAGGAAACCGGCTTCAAGATGAAAGCGGCTGACCTTGAAAAAGCGATCACGCCAAAAACAAAATGGGTGCTGCTGAATTCGCCGTCGAACCCGAGCGGCGCTGCGTACACCCACGCCGAATTGAAAGCCATTACCGACGTGCTGGTGCGTCATCCACACGTGTGGGTGTTGACCGACGATATGTACGAACATCTCGTGTATGACGATTTCAAATTCGCAACACCTGCGCAAATCGAGCCATCGCTCTTCAGCCGCACGCTGACGATGAACGGCGTATCAAAAGCCTATTGCATGACCGGCTGGCGCATCGGCTACGCTGGCGGGCCCGAGCACCTCATCAAAGCGATGAGCGATGTGCAGTCGCAATCGACTTCGAACCCATGCTCGATCAGCCAGGCAGCGGCAGTAGAGGCGTTGAACGGCACGCAGGATTTCATTCCGAAAAACAATGCGGTGTTCAAGGCGCGCCGTGATCTCGTCGTCAAAATGTTAAACGCAGCGCAGGGACTTGACTGCCACACGCCGGAAGGCGCTTTTTATGTGTACCCGAGCTGCGCAGGTCTGATCGGCGCGACGACACCGACGGGACAAACACTCAAGAATGACGAAGATGTGTGCGGCTATTTGCTTGAGTCGCAAGGCGTCGCCGTCGTGCATGGCGCGGCATTCGGCTTGTCGCCGCACTTTCGTGTCTCATATGCGGCATCGACAGAGGTTTTGGAAGAGGCTTGCCGTCGGATTCAGAAGGCTTGTTCAGAATTGAAACTGAAGGAGGCGATTGCGGCTTGATTTATCGCAATTGCTACAAGACAAAGCCTGCAATATGCGGGCTTTGTCATTTTCGTAGCATCGCTAACCGCTAAATTCCACCAGCGACACGATGGATCCCAAGCGCTTCGCCTTATCGTAGTACTTCCCGTCAGCAGTAATCAACGTCGCCTTTTCTTCGAGCGCTACCGCGTGATAAAACGTATCGAACAGATGGTGATCCAGTTTTAGCGCGAGCGCAATGGCTCGCTGGTAATGATTGCAGTCAGTTAACGTCTCCACGAACGACAGTTCCTGCAATGCCTGCACAGAAGCACTCGCCGTCTTGGGTGCGAGACGCACCAAAACGGCAGCGACTTCGCTCACCCAGTGCGGCGGCTGCAGAAATCTCACCTGCCCTGTTTGCGCGATAAAAAGTAAATGCATTGCCCGGTCGAGATCAGGCTCAATCGCCGTATCAGACACAAACCATTTCACTGCCACGCTGGCATCAATCACATATGAATTCACCTGCCGCTGCGTCCGCGAGCCGGAGAAGAACTGGCACGGACTTCGTCGCGCGCGCGCAAAATCTGCTTCGTCGATGCGGGCGAATTGGACTTGCGGATGGCAAGAATTTTCTCGACAGCCAGATCGCTCCGTGCTTTACGTTGTGCACGCTCAATCGCCTCTTCCAGCAGCTTCGCCACAATGGCGCTCTTGTTGCTGTTGGCGAAAGTCTGGTTGAAGCGTTCTTTTACATCGTCCGGGATGCTGAAATTCATTGTCGCCATGACGAACTCCTATGATTGTTGAATAATTCAACAATCATAGGAGTACGGGAAATAAAAGGCAAGAAATCGGGCGGGTATGCAGCTCAAAAGCAACTTTGTCCCTTTAGCGACGATGTCATAGTTAGTCGCTTCATCAATCGTGATGCTGGTGACAGCTCAATGGAGGGTTGGGCGGGGCGTAATGAGAGTTGCAAGAAACGAGGTTAATAAAGAGATCAGATTGAAAAAGCTGTTAGCATCACTTTCCGCTCTGGCGAGCTAAACGCGAGATTGCTGGACTAAAGCGTTTCGATTAGCATGCATCGTAGTCGGCTCCTTGATAGGCGGGCGGTGTGTGGAAACTCCACCTTATCATTCGATGTGAGTCGACTGCGCTTTTTACGTTTCAGATCATCGGTTTACACGCTAAGTAAGTGCCATTCCACCCTGACCCCTTAAATTTCCTGACCCCTTTAATTTTCCAAGCGTGTCATGCTTGATAGAGCGCCGATTATTCCTGAACTGCTTTACAAGTATCTCCCGTCGGATAGGGTCTCCGTACTGGAAAACGGCCTGATGCGATTTACGCAGCCCGGCGACCTAAATGACCCTTTCGAGCTGCGTGCTGTATTCAAGAGCGTCTACTCTGAGCAAGAGCTCGCGCGTCTTATCGATCGCACTGTTATTAACGAGCTTCAGGCGATTTTGCCCAGTATTCCGAAGCAGCACCGTCCTCAGCTAATGGCTGTAGCCAGAGAGCGCGCAGCAGTAGAAATTCGCCCGCAGTATGAGGAAGGGATGACTCAAGTACTGCAGCTTTTCAACAACCTGATATTGCCGCAAGCTGCGAACACAGCCGTAGGTGTTTTAAGTCTTACTGAGGATCCGCTGAGCTTGCTTATGTGGGCGCATTACGCGCAAAGCCACCAGGGATTTGTAATTCAACTAAACACTAAATCTGCGTTTTTCGCCCCACAGGCGGCCGTTCATGAAGATTTTGGCAAACTGCATCAAGTCAAATACTCGAAACGACGACTTGAGTTTGATATCTCCGCTTCCGAGGCGAGTAATGCAATCGACATGCTCTGTACAAAACCAAGCGAGTGGGCATATGAAAGGGAATGGCGCCTCGTGAGGCCATTGAGCTCCTGCAACAAGAGGATGTCTCGACCGCCATTTGACATCTGTCTCTATCAGTTGCCGCCCGATGCAGTTGATGCGGTTTTTGTTGGTGATCGCATTTCTCGTGCTTCCTGGGACTCGATCGCTGCAGCACTTGGACCCGCGGGATATTTCTCAACAGCCAGTCTCTTTGGCGTTCGAATGCACGAATCCGAGTTCTCACTCGATACTTTTCCGGTGACCAAATTTGAAGATCTGCAGACAGATGAAAATCGCAGTGTAGAAGGGAAGCAACTAGTCGCCCAAGTGGAAGCGGCGAGGGCTGCGGAACGAAAGTGAAATGCGCTTGGCTTGTTCGGATTTATTTGCTGGTCTAGAAGCTCGCGGCGAGCAATTCAACGCTGTTCGCTGCGCGCTCCTGAAGTTTTGCTTGCTTCAACACTGCGCGCGCTTTTTTGCGCAACTTTGTATCACCAGTAATCAAGTAAGCTCTATGTAAATAGTCCAAGGCCAATATTGGGTTTTTCTCCAGTTGATCCGCTACTGTCTCGTAGTGTTCGGCCTGCTCTTCAAGTGACTCAAGGTACTTCGCAAGAGTTGAATCAAAGTCATCACCGAATTCAACATATTCAGTTCGCACGAAGTCGGAGGGCGTCTCTGCGTTGACGCTTTTCACCAGGACTGTTTCCTTCCCCATCGCTTGTGCGATCCCGAACTCATAGTAGATATTCGCTTGAGTTTTCGATGGAATATTCTCGTGAGCAACTCCAATAACTAAAGGAACCGACGCAATTTGTCGCCAAATTTTTAGTAAGAAGTCTCTGCCGGTGACATGTGAGGTAGCGTCAATCACATTGAATTTGTGCGACTTGCATATCTTCGTAACAGCCGTGCGAATTTCTTGAACTCCCAAAGGAATTGGATTTCCGAGGCGAGTCATGAGGAAGCAATGCCGTGGTTGCCCTGGGATGGCGCTAGTTAGCGCGTCACCGTCGAGCGGGTTATAGATGATCACTTTTTCTTTCTGGCGACCGGAATGTTCTTGTACTGCCCCTCAGACTTCTTATGGGACACTATTTTCCCTTCAGTTCGATCAATCTTTACGTAATGCCCCGAACGAGGGTTCTTCACTTGCACTACGTCGTGCTTGGCGGAATCGGGTATTTTTGTGGCCATGATCTGAATTTTTCGATGGCTGTTTCTAATGGATGAGAACGCACAGCATACATGTCGGATAGAAATAAGTAATGAAAAAGGGTTCTGGTGATTTTCTTCGCTTTGTGCCGAAAACAAATCACCCTGACCCTCATGGCACTCAGTTAAGGTTTCTGTGCGCAAGAATCAAAAAATAAAGGAAAAATAAAGGAAAAATAAAGAAAAAATAAAGGGGTCAGCGAGATTATTTTCGCAGCTTCAGCACGCCTTGTCCCTCAACCCCAACCTGTTTCGCGTCTGACGCCAATCGCGGCCTGCCGCGTTGCCGCGCCTCTCTTCTGACACCAGTCGCTTTCTCAATCCTGGCGTAAAAGCGCGAGTTGCCCAGAGGCTGATTTTGATTGAGTGCCAGCCGAATGTCATCTATTGCCGCGCCGTCAAGCTGCGTGCGGAACAAGGCGCGGTAGGCAGTTTGTCTGCTCTTGTCT
>JANYHZ010000003.1 GCA_025362135.1 Betaproteobacteria bacterium
GGCACAAGGTAGGCCGAGGTGTTGATAATCGCGCTGCCGGAGCCGTCGTTGATCAATCTGCCCCATTGACCGGTGAGCGGGTTGCACGCGAGGTATTCGAGGCCGTTGCGCGTCTCGTAGTAGCGAATCTTGCCCTTGAGATCCAAGCCAGATGCGGGTTTCAGCATTAGCGCAAAGTCGGCAAGTGTGCTGTCGATCCTCGCACCGACCGTTTGCTTGGAGAGCGATGAGGTGCTATCCCAAGCACCGCCGGTGACACCATTCACGACCGCACCCGCATAAGGTGTGGAAGGGATGAGGCTATCGTTTTGCCTCGAACTGCTCGCAGAGACCAAAGCGGTAAAGTTGCCGCGATAAAAATCCGGCAAGGCGCGGGCATATTCGCCCTTCACATTATAAAAATTATTGTTCGGATAAAGATCAAACACCGCCCGCGGGAACAGCGCAATGCCATTGGTGGTAAGGGCACCGGCCGGCGGCGTAATGAACAGCGGGTTTTCAATCGTCAGCGTATTGATGTTGTTACGAAACAGGGACGAGGCCAAGGTGATATTGACGCTGTTGAGCGTATCCGAATATTGAAGCCCCGCAAGCAGATCGACGGTACGATAATCGATCGATTCGGGTGTTTCAACGCCGCCGGTACCGCCGCCGGCACCGCTGACGAGCCCGAACGGACGCGCACCCTGACGTTGTTCGCTGGTGAAGCTCGCAAACACGTTCCAGTTCTCCCAAAATTTCAAATCGGCACGCACACCACCTTTTTTCCGCGAAATACTCAACGTGGAATAAGGTGTTGCCAGCGCCGCATTTCCAATGTTGATATCGGTTGTCGCGGGGCTGGTCGTGCCCCCCGGTCGCAGGCCATTGAGCGTGAGGTTGTCGGTACCTACCCCATTCCACAGCGAGCGATAGTTGCTGGTAAAGACATGGCCGATTTCCTTATAGAAAGATTTCACTTTCCAATCGTTGTAGCGGCCAAAACTGAACCCGACGTATTGATCCTGTCGGCCCACTGCACCGCCCAGTGCTTCGACAAAATAAGCGGTTTCCGGGTTCTCCATTTGCGCATCGAAATTGTTGATGTAGCCGCCGTTGCGGAGATCTTTGTATTCGCGAAACTTCGCTTCGCCGATGTCGCCGCTTACGGACAGGCCGCCGATTTCAATCGATCCGCTGGTGAGCCAACCATATTCGTTCCTGGTGAACTCGACGGGCAAATTGGGCCGTGTCACCAAAAACCCGGTCGGGCTCCGCGAGAATTGCTGAAGGCCTAACCCCGCCGGATCTCTTTCTTTCGTGGTGCTTGTTCCTGCGGGGTTGAGCGCGTTGCCGAGCGAGGTGTCGACGCCGTTGCCGGAGTCGGCGCGCACGCTGGAACCCACGAACGGTGCCACCGTCAAGCTCACGATCAAGACCAATAATTTCACGCGTGGCCGCATCCTCGCCTTACCGATTTGCCGCGGGACTGACTGATATTCGACTCGCCTGCTGGTCATGTCGGTCTCCTCGTTCGCTTAGCGCTGGAACCTGGCGCCGGCCGGATGATTACTGCCGTGAATCTGCGTGTGGCAATTCTGGCAGGCGCGTCCGGGCAGACGTTGACTGGAAGCGCCGCCGGGCAGTTGCCCTGCGGCGGCGGTTTGATCGGCGCGAAAGAACGCCCCGGAATGCCCGACCGACAAGTTGTGACATTGCTGGCAAAGGTAGGGTCGTGCCGCAACCAGCAGCTTGTCGTGATTGGAGCCATGTACGGCGTGGCAGTTGGTGCAGTTCTCGCGCACTGGCGCATGTTCCCAAAGGAACGGTCCGCGCTTTTCGGCGTGGCAGGCGTAGCAGACGACATTGGTGCTTTCCGCCTTCAGCAGCGGCTTGGTGGCGCTGCCGTGAGGATTGTGACAGTCGACGCACGACATCTTGCCTTCCGGCAGCGGCATGTGCGATCGTTTGTTGAATTCGGCGCGCTGCTGTTGGTGACAGGTTGCGCAGGTGTCGTTGACGTTGCTCTTGGTGAGCAGGCCCGAAACCGAATTTTTTTCCATCGGATTGTGGCAATCTGCGCAACCCAGCTTGCTGTCGGCGTGAATCGAGCCGGGCCAATGCAATTGGCTGCCGCCTTTGTGACACCCCATGCACTGCCCATTTTGAGTCTCTATCGCTGTGCCCCAGCCCTTGGTGAAGCCAATCAGCAGCGCCTTGTCTGTGGGATTTTTCGCGTGCAGGGAACCGGGGCCGTGGCAGGCTTCACAAACCTTTTTTTCTCTTTCGTTTTTAGGATTCAGCCGAAACACTTTCGAATGCAAAGTGCTACTGAAATGTCGATTTTCCTGATTGTGGCAGGCAATGCAGGTTTTCTCGCCGACGTAGGTGGCCTCCTCTGCCGATAGTACCTGGCAAACCAGAAGTAGTCCCAAGGCGCACACAAAACTGAAGCCAGCAGACGGTTTCAACGTACTCATTCGTCACCCCTTAGTTTGCGACGCGCCCATTGTTGGCTGAGCTTTATCCAAAATCCGGCCAGCCCATCATATCGATTGCGGAACTATAGAGCGAGAAAACCGGCTTTGTTGCTGATGCTTGGGTTCGCTGGCACTTTCGGGGAAAACAATCCCGACACAAATGTAACCCACATAGTCCGGACCGTCATCCGCCAGCCTTGTTGAAGACAAACCCTTGCATCGACGGGCTTTACCTGACTTTTTCGGCCTGGAACCCGCAGCAGGTATTGACGTCGCTATATCAGCGCCTGCACGTGCGCAACCGCGCTGCGCCCCAACGCCCCGAGGTTGTAGCCACCTTCGAGCGCCGAAACAATGCGTCCTTGTGCGTGGCTGTCTGCCAACTCCCGGATACGCTGCGTAATCCAGGTGTAGTCATCCTCGAGAAGTTCAAGGTAGGCCAGCGGATCATCCGCGTGCGCGTCAAAACCGGCAGAAATGATGACAAGTTCAGGCTTGAAACGCTCCAATGCAGGGAACCACGTACGCTCAATCGCGGCACGAAATTTTGCACCGCCAGTCCGTGCAGGTAGTGGCGTCGGCACGATATGGGTGTTAGCGCTGTCGGCCCCGGTACCGGGATAGTACGGGTGTTGAAAGCTCGAACACAGCATGACACGCTCGTCATCTTTAAAAATATCCTCCGTGCCGTTGCCGTGGTGCACGTCGAAATCGAGAATCGCCACACGATCCAGCCGATGCATTTCGAGCGCATAAACCGCACCGACAGCGACGTTATTGAAAATGCAAAATCCCATTGACCGGTCATAGGTGGCGTGGTGGCCGCAAGGCCGCACCGCGCAGAACGCATTTGCGATCTCACCGGACATCACCAAGTCGACCCCCTTGATCACTGCACCCGCAGCTCGCTGCGCAGCGGCGAGCGAATACGGGTTCATCGACGTATCGGGATCAAGCGCGGTGTAATCGTGTTTTGGAGCGGATTCAAATATGGCGTCAACGTAGCCGGGGGCATGCACGGCGGAAAGTTGCCCGCGCTTGGCAAGTGGCGCTTCAACTTGCCTGAGCCGGGCCATGAGTCCGGACTGCTCGAAAGCGTCGTAAACCGCTTGCAACCGCGCCGGACACTCTGGGTGGTGCGGGCCCATTTCGTGTTTTAGACAATCCGGATGGGTGATGAATGCTGTGGTCATGCTCGTCGCCTCGGGGTTTGAATCGCATCGAATTGCAGCGTGTCACATAGCGCGCCGCGTTGCAATGTTACCGCTGAATATTGCATCTGTTCAGCCCGGCGTATCGTAATCTGACCTATCTACCGTAGAATTAACATTCAACTTCAGGATTGTCCATGTCTGTGTCGCTTTTCGAAAAACAGCCCGTTCACAACCCGCTTGCGAATGTCTTGTCGCGCGCCGGCGAAATTATCCTCGGCAAGGACCGGCAAATCAAAATGGCGATGTGCTGCATTCTTGCGCGCGGCCATCTGCTCATCGAGGACGTGCCCGGCGTAGGCAAGACAACCCTCTCGCACGTATTGGCCAGCCTGCTGGGGCTGCAATATCAGCGCATCCAGTTCACCAGTGATCTATTGCCAGCGGATGTGGTCGGCGTATCGATATTTGATCGCGAATCGAGTACCTTTCGTTTCCACCCAGGGCCGATTTTCTCGCAGGTGATTCTTGCCGACGAAATCAACCGCGCTTCACCGAAGGCACAAAGCGCTCTGCTGGAAGCAATGGAAGAGCACCAGGTGACGGCAGACGGTGAAACCATGAAGTTACCCGAACCGTTTTTTGTCATCGCCACGCAGAACCCGTCACACCAGATAGGCACCTTCCCGTTGCCGGAGTCTCAACTGGACCGATTTCTGATGCGCATCAAACTGGGTTATCCGGACAAAGCGGCCGAGCGCGCCCTGCTTAAAGGCGAAGATCGCCGCGAAATGATCGCGCGCATCACGACCGCAATGTCGGTCGAGGAATTGACGTCACTGCAAAAAGACGTTACGAGGATATTTGTGTCGGACGCGTTGGTCGATTACGTGCAGGCCTTGATCCTGCATACGCGCGATTCAGCGCATTTTGAAATGGGCCTGTCCCCACGCGCGGGTGTCGCATTGCTGCGCGCGGCACAGTCGTGGGCGCTGATGTCAGGTCGCAATCAGGTGTTGCCGGAAGACGTGCAGACTGTCGCACCGGCCGTCGTGGGACATCGCCTGCGACCCGTGACGAATGGCGAAACCAAGATCCTCGATCCTGCGCAGGAGCTCATTCGCGCAGTACCGATACCGTAGTAAAGACGCAGTCGAAATAGAACTCAAAGGGAGCACAGTAATGAACAATTTCAAGCGCAGTTCGCTCATTGGCTTATCCGCTTTGACGCTATTTCTTGCATTGCAGTCAGTCGCCATGGCGGAAAATTACAAGTGCAAAGGCGCCGACGGAAAAATCGAATATAGCGACCGGCCTTGCGACACCAGCAAGGAGTCGCTCTCGCGACCGCGGGGATCGGGTGTCGTTTCCACACCGGCCATCGCGCCGATGGCACGACTGGAGATTTTGTTTGCTGAATTCGAACCGCGCTTGTGCGAACGCGAGACGCTTGCCACTGAGGTCGATATGGCACAGCGAAGCGGTGAACTGAAAACGGCCGAGGCGGTCTGGAAGCCGAAACAGGAACGGCTCAATCTACTTAACGATGCGCTGATCGAGTTTCAGGAAAAGGCGGGAAAAGTAACCAAGGGGACCGCGTCGGACAGTGCGGAGATGATGGCCGTGCGAAGGTTTCAGATCAAACTCAAGGGTTGCGGTTCGCTTAAAAAATAGATGCTTGCCAGCCTCACCTTCCATCTCCGTCAGCGTATTGCCGATTGGATTTTTCGCGCACGTTTCCCGGAAACGCCGCCGGTTGTTCTCGTTCAACGTCGCATCTTTATCCTGCCTTCGCGCACCGGATACTTCTTTGCCTTCGTGCTGGTGCTGCTGCTCATCGCGTCAATCAATTACAGCCTGTCGCTTGGATACCTGCTGACTTTTCTGCTGGCCAGTATGGGCGGAATCGCGATGTTTCACACTTTTCGAAATCTGGTGCGACTGGCGGTTAGCCCGGGCAAGGTTGAACCCGTTTTCGCCGGCGAAACCGCACGCTTTTCGATTGTGCTCGCCAATCCAACATTGCCGCGCTACGCCGTCGGTATCAAAAGAGCGCAGATTCTCGATGCAGAACCGGAATTCGGCGACGCAGAAGAAAAAAGCAGCGCGACGTTCCAGATTCCCATGCGGGCAGTCAAACGTGGCTATCTGAAGTGTGGCCGACTGGAGATTTTCACCGAATACCCGATTGGCCTGTTCCATGCATGGTCCTACGTGGACTTTGGCATGACCTGCCTCGTCTATCCGAAGCCCGACCCCAGCGCCGGGGCGCTGCCACTCGATATGCGGGCCAGGGGCGAGGGGAACGTGCCTGTCAGAGGCGACGAAGAATTTCAATCACTTCGTGCGTATCGGGCAGGTGATACGCCGCGGCAAATTGCCTGGAAAGCGCTGGCGCGCGGCCAGGGATTGCTGGTAAAGGAATTTGGCTCAACAGCCAGTGCCGATTTATGGCTCGATTACGACGCGCTGCACGGCTTGTCGATGGAAGAACGGCTAGGGCGTCTCACCTGGTGGGTTATGGAAGCAGAGCGAGCACAGATGCCGTATGGATTAAAGCTGTTTGACCGAAGCATCCGCCCCATGCTGGGGCCCAGGCATCGCGACGATTGCCTGCAGGCGTTGGCACTCTACGGCCTGAAGGCCTGAATAGCCATGTTGAACCAGACCGCATTGACGCTTGCCAACATCACCTGGCTGCTCGCTGGTATGGCCTTTGTGATCGCGCCGCACGCATTGCGTCTGCCGTTCTGGGTTACCGGCGTTTGTGTTGCCGCCGGAGCCTGGCGCTGGTGGATCGCCAGGTACGCATTGCGCGTGCCTCCGTGGTGGCTGATGGGGTTGATCGCGCTGGTTGTGGCAGCAGGAGCGCGCATCGAATATGGCCGATGGTTTGGGCGTGAAGTTGGTGTGGCCCTGCTCATCATCATGCTGTGCCTGAAGGCACTCGAAATGCGCATGAAGCGCGATGCGATGATCCCGATTTTCATGGGGTTCTTCCTCGCCATCACCAATTTCATGTATTCGCAGACCATCCTGATGGGTCTGTACATGTTCGTCTGCGTGTGGATTTTTGTTGCCGCCCTGATTGGCTTCAATCGTATCAATACCGAGGCGACGCTGAAACAACGGCTAGTCCCTGCGGGCTGGCTATTGCTGCAAGCCATCCCGATGATGCTGGTGCTATTTTTCCTGTTCCCACGATTGTCCGGTTCGCTTTGGAGCATGCCACAGGATGAGCGTTCGCAGACAGGTCTCACGGACAGCATGGCACCGGGCGACATCAGCCGGTTGTCCGTCTCGGAGGCCGTTGCCTTTCGTGTCGAATTCGACGGTCCGGTGCCGCAAACGGAAGACCTCTACTGGCGGGGCCCGGTTTTGAGTGAGCAGGACGGACGCGCGTGGCGCATTTACCCGGAGGCCATCCGCACAAAGATTGAATACCTCCCGCAGGGCCCACCAATTCACTATACCGTCACGCTGCAACCGCACAATAAACCCTGGCTGTTCGCTTTGGATCTTCCCGCTGCGGCACCGGACGACAATGTCTTCTTTCTAGGGGATTTTCAGATGCGCGCTCGAGCGCCCGTGGTGAATCTGAAGGCCTACGAGGTCACATCGCATTTGCGCTATAGCGTAGGTACCGGCCTCACGACCAAGCAGCTTCAACCGTACCTTAACTTCGATTCCCGACTCAATCCACGTGCAATTGCATATGGAAAAGCGCTACGCGAAGCAAACCCTGACCCCAAGGTGCTGGTGGAGTCCTTGCTGGCGCGCTACAACAAAGAATTCGAATACACACTTGAGCCGCCGCGCCTAGGTGCGAATCCGGTTGACGAGTTTTTTTTCGATACCAAAAAGGGCTATTGCGAACACTACGCCGGCAGCTTTGTGTTGATCCTGCGGGCAGCACGAATTCCGGCACGCGTGGTTACGGGTTATCAGGGAGGCGAAATCAATCCCATCACCCGCCAATTGGTGGTGCGACAAGCCGAGGCGCACGCTTGGTCGGAAGTATGGTTTGCCGATCTGGGCTGGGTACGTGTCGACCCCACATTCGCGGTATCGCCGTTGCGCATCAACCGTGGCATGTCCGAAACCTTTGGACCGATCGGCGTCATGAATAACTTGATTGACGCCGATAAACTGGGCCTGTTGCGGCAGATTGCTTTTTCGTGGGACGCGATGAATACGCAGTGGAATCGCTGGGTCGTCGGGTTCAGCCAGGACAGGCAGCGCGACTTTCTCGAAGGTCTCGGTATGCGTGAGGTTGATTGGCGCTCAATGTTGATCTGGTTGATCGTCGCCGTGTTCAGCACCGGCGGCGTCGTTGGGATGTTTTTGTATGTACGTGCCGTGCAAACACGCAAGGAGCCCATCGTTGCCGCCTATGAACGATTGTGTGTCAAGCTCGCCAAAACGGGGATTGAACGCGCGTTACACGAGGGACCGCTGGACTACTGGCAACGCCTTCAGCGGTGCGAGCCAAACATCGCGGGAAACGCAGCGCCTCTTTTTGAAACTTACGTCGCATTGCGTTACGCGACGCATGCGGGCGGACCATCACACGACGTACGGGATTTTGTTAACCGCGTGCGGCGTTTTCGGGTTGACTAGATTCTGTGCAATCGGTAACAAGTGCTGTTCTAACGTGCGCTTGGCAACGAATCCTCGAATACGGTCTAATATTGCAACCAACCAAATAACAACGAAATGAGGAGATTTTCATGGACCGCCCAAGCTTCCTTGAAAACGATATTGACCCGCAGGAAACGCGCGAATGGATAGCCGCGCTTGAAGGTGTTCTGGAG
>JANYHZ010000124.1 GCA_025362135.1 Betaproteobacteria bacterium
ATCGGCTTGCCACTCGCCTTGGCATAGCCATGCGCGATCTGCACGGCCGTTTCCTCATGCTGGCAAAGCATCATGGTCGGATAATTCTGTCCGTAATTCACGATGGAATCGTGCAATCCCCGATAACTTGCGCCGGGATTAAGTGCCGCGTAAGGGAGCTGATAACGATGCAGCAAGTCAACAATGACATCCGATGCCCATCGCTCCGGTGCCGGTTTTTTCCGGGGTGGTTTTATCGTGTCAGACTTTTTTTCGGCAGATTTAGCGGTGGGTGTGCCGCGCTCGTTCATGATTTAACGCCGCTAACGATAGACGCGCTCATTGTGCAGAAGTATCCGGAATTGCCACACACTTATTGGCGTTGATGTGGATATAAATTTTTTCGCCGGGCACCGTTCGCAGCGAGGGATGTGCCTTGGCTAAAAGTATGCGGTCTCCAACCTTGACCTGAAATTCGACGTGTTCGCCAAGAAACACTTTCGCGTCGACGATTCCTAGGAAAGCATTCGGGCCCTCATAAGCTTGTTCTGCAAGTTCCACGTCCTCCGGGCGCAGCGACAACACAACCTTGTCTCCGATGCGCAGCACATCTGCGCTGCTCGCAGCCAATTTGCCGATTGGCGACTCGACTACATATCGTCCTGACTCGGCTTCCACAGACGTGATCTGCGCCTCAAGAAAATTGGTCGTGCCGACAAAATCGGCAACAAACTTATTACGAGGTCGTTCGTAAATATCGCGTGGCGAACCAATCTGCATGATCCGGCCGTCGCTCATGACCGCAATCTGATGCGACAGCGCAAGCGCCTCGCTTTGGTCGTGGGTTACATACACAGTCGTTATCTTCAATTCGCGTTGCAGACGTTTCAGTTCGAATCGCATGCGTTCACGCAGCTTGGCATCGAGGTTCGATAACGGCTCATCGAGCAAGAGCAGGGCAGGCTCCATCACCAAGGCGCGTGCCAGCGCCAGACGCTGTTGTTGTCCGCCAGAAAGCTTGGTCGCTTCACGATCAGCAAGATGCTCAAGGTCGACCGCAGTCAACACGCGCATGACCTTCTCGCGAATTTCTTTCTTGCTGAATTTCTTCGTGCCGACCTCAAGCGGAAACGCGGCGTTCTGGAACACATCCATATGCGGCCAGATCGCATAGGACTGGAAAACCATGCCAAATGTGCGCTTGTTGGGCGCAATGAAAATATTTTTGGCGGACGAGTACACCACGCGATCATCGACCGCTATTTCGCCCGACCTTGGCTTCTCAAGTCCTGCGATCGAGCGTAGCGTGGTCGTCTTGCCGCAGCCGGATGGGCCAAGTAGCGCAAACAATTTTCCTTCCGGCACTTCGAACGTCACATCCTGCGCGGCCTTGACAATCTGACCACGATCATTGGGGTATTCCGTGAAAAGAGCCGTTACCTTAAGCATGCTCCACCTTTCGTTTTTTTCATCGTTACTCTTCTTTTACGCCAAATTTCTTGCCCATTGCCTGTGCCAACAGCACCAGGAAGAACAAGGCCAGAATAAACATCACACCGAGCGCCGAAAGTTCGACGTACTGGCCGTTTTCCCATAATTCCCAAATGACGATTGAAACGACTTCTGTCCCGGGGCTGTACAACAGAATAGACGTCGATAACTCGCGGATCGAGACGATAACGATGTAAATCCACCCAGCGACAAGCCCCGGCTTCATCAACGGCAAAATAATCCGCCGGAACATCGTGAACCAGGAGGCGCCGCTCATCGCTGCCGACTCTTCGAGTTCCTTATGGATTTGCAACATCGTAGTGGTGTTGTAACGCAGTCCGTACGGCAGGAAACGTGTGATGTACGCAATGAACATGATCCAGATCGTGCCGTAAATGCCGATGTCGAAATTCAGATAGAAAATCATGATCGATAAGCCCAGAACCAGCCCAGGGAACACCATCGGCAGCGACGCGATATTGTCGAGAAGCCAGCGACCTGGCGTCTTTGTTTTAACGACGATCCAGCAGATAACCGAGGTGACCAGCATGATGATGGTGGCACTACCTATCGACAGCAGCAGGCTATTCACTACCGACTTGGTCAGCGTTGGGTAGCTAAGTATGAATCGATAAGGATCGAGCGTCAGATTCTGCAGCGCCGCCATCGACGGTACGCTGTAAAACTTCTGAAACGAGGACCACAGGAGCACCAGAAATGGTGCCGCCACGATGAGCAGAAAGTAGCAGATGCAAAACCCCGCCGCGACCCAGCGCCATGGCCCCAGATCGATGGCGCGCGGGCGAAAACCCTTACCGGTCATCGTCGAATACTTGCTGCCCTGATTGGACAGCTTCGATTGATAGTAGACACCAATGGTGGTAATCAAAAGCAATGTCACAGCATAGGACGAGGCCAGACCGATCTGGCTCGGATACTGGTGAATGGCCTGGTAGATCGACGAGGTAAAGACCTGAATGCCGACCGGCAACCCCAACAGCGCCGGCACCTCGAAGGACTCAATCGAGCGTACGAATAGAATCAGGACAGTCGCAAAAATAGCCGGCATCACCAGCTTCAGGGTAATGCGCGTGACAATCTGAAACATGCTTGCGCCGCTCATCATCGCCGATTCTTCCAGCGATGGATCCATGGAACGAAAAGCGGCTGTCATCAGCAGAAACGCCATAGGCGAATAGTGAAGCCCGTCTACCCAGATCATGCCCCACATCGAGTAAACGTTGAAGAACACGTAGTCCGTTCCGAACCAGCTCTGGAGCAGCAAATTGACAATGCCGATTTTGGGGCTGCCAAGCAGAATCCATGCGACCGTAAACAGGATTCCGGGGATGATCAGTGGAATGATCGACAGGGCAAAGAACAGTGCCTTGAACGGGGTATTTGTGCGCTCATTAAGCCATGCGAGAAAGGTGCCAAGTGTGAAGGCAAACACCGATGTCCCGATCGCAAACTGGACGGAGTTAAAAAATAGCTTTAGCGTTTCCGAACTGCCGTATGCGGTGACGTAGTTCTGCAGCGTAAATTCCGCCGCCTTTGCGCTGGTCTGTGGCGTGAAAAAGCTCTGCCAGAGCAAAAAAAACAAGGGCACCGCCGCGAGGAACACCACAAACACGACGCAAACACCGACCACCAGCCACTTCACATCGAAGCGCTCTTGCCAACTCAACTTAGCGGTTGCGGGCATTGCTTCGAGCGGCTCAGCGCTGATCGGCATTCTGTTTTTCCTCCGGTGAAATCACACCTGTTTTGCTGATTTTTGTTGTTCTTTTATATGGAACGTCGGTCTGTATAGCAATACGACTGAATTTAGCGTCCCTTCAGGCCAGTGTCAAGAAAGGCTTCATGTTTTCAGACAAGTTTGGCGTGGTGGTAGTCCCAAACCTTCTTGATGAGGTTTGGTTTCCAGAGGTTTCCGCTGATGACGGCGATTTCTTCTCGACTGAGGACATAAGCATCACCCAACTGAGCTGACAGGAATTGTCGCTCTGCAGTTTCTTCTAGGTAGCAACCGAGGACGAACGCGTCCATAACGCCACCGGCTGCCACCACCGCACCGTGCGAACGCAAAACGCAAACGCGATGCTTGCCAAGCGTGGCCGCGAGCGCCTCACCAAGTGATTTTGTGTTGATCGAAACCGTCTTTTCAAAATACTGAATTTCGCCCAGAACAGCCGCTTGCATGATTACCGGCAAAATCGGCTTCCCCGCCATCGTGAATAACGTCGAATACAGCGGATGCGTATGCACGACGGATTGGACATCGGGTCGGTGCCGATAGATTTCCGCGTGAATGTGGAATTCCATCGGCGGAACATCTGGCCCATCGACAGGTTTCCCGTTCATGTCGATGGTGATGATGTCGGCTGTGGTCAATGCGCTGCGCACGGACTTGCCCGAGTTGATCAGCATATGTTCCGTGCCCGGAAGCCGCGCGCTGAAATGGCCATTAAAGTCGATGATGCCGGCGCGCTCCATCATCAGAATCGCGTCGGCAAGCGACTGCTTGAGTTGCTGCGTAGATTGCTCTGGCTGCATTGTTGGCCCCATGATTTTCGACTCAGTGCGCGCTGAATACCTGTTGATACAAGCGGTTCCATTTTTCGCCGTGCTTGACGAGCTCAGCCGGATCGACAAACTTCCAGTCGATGCCCGCTGGTAGCCCTCGATCGGCGCGGCTTGCCGCAATCAAGTCCATGGCCGGCAACATGCGCTGCGCGTCTGATAACATGAAATCAATGAACAACATTGCGGCGTAAGGGTGTGGCGCGCGGCGAGACAGTGCCACGCCGCTGATCCGCGCAACCGCCGGCGCAACCGCGACCCAATCAACGGGTGCCGATTTCTCTTTGCGCAACTTGTCGATGAAATAATTGTAGGTAGCGGTAACTGCCGTAACTTCGCCGGACGCAGTCAGGCTTGCGAGCAGCGGATGGCCCTTGCGTAACTGCACCCCGTTAATGCGTACGATTTCGCTGAATAATTTGGTGGCGCGTTCCTCACCCAACTCGCGCCCAACTGTAAAAAACCAGTCAACGTTATCCGCCTCGGCGGAGAGTTTTCCTTTCCAGCGCGGATCGAGCAAATCCGTGTAGGTCCTAGGCAACTCATTGCGGCTAACTTTCTGCGAGTTGTAGGCAAAAACGAACAGGTTCGCCCGGTTGCCGATCCACTCACGATGCGCGGGTTGAGCTTCGGCGATCATATTGACGGCAAATGGTGTGTCGATGGGTTGGGTCAATTGTTCAAGATGCAGCGACTCCAGCTCGTAGCCATTGCTTTCGATGACATCAACCTCAAAGCGACCACCTTTGGCTTCTGTAACAGCACGCCGCAACACACTTTCGGAATTCGCGCGCCAAATGTTTACCTTAATGCCATAGCTTTTTTCAAACGCGGCAGCCAAAACGTTTATCTGTTCCTGTCCCATAGTGGCGTACAGATTTAGCACCGCCTCTGCGCGCGCCTTGGCCAACAGTCGTTCGCTACGGTCAGGGCCCTTGAGCGCCGAGGCGATCTTCACCTCGCGACTAGCTTCAATCGCCCCGACGCCAGTCGGCACAAAATATGCTAGAAGCGCACCTGTCAGCGCCATCTGCAGAAAACGCCCAGCCGTACCAAACGTGCGCTTGTGTTCGCTGCTTTTACTCATGCGTGTGCCCGTGTTCGCTGTCATGGTGGTGGTGTTGCTGCTGGCCTTGGCTGTGCGCTCGTCGGCGCAACGCACGCGGATCTTCGTTAAACACCAGCGACTTCACGGTAACTGGCACCGTAAAGGAAGGCATGCGGATGCGGCCCAGATCGATGTAGTCGAAATCCCACAGGGTCACGCCGTCAATGACCAGAATATTGCTTTTAATATCGAGCTCCTCGCGCAACAGCTTTCCCAGGGTTTGCGCGATATCGCCATCAAGAACAATGAAAAGCGGCGCAGCGCAACTAAGCGTTTTTTCCATTCCAGCCACGATTCCTTGGGCAAAAGCGTGGATGCGTGGGTACGAGGGCGCACCTTGCCAACGAAACGCCAGTGCAACCTCGGCGTCGCCTTCGACCAGATCAAAAGCCTTGTAGTGGCGCTTGATGGCGGCCGCCACGTCGGCAGGCACTATTTCCGGCCCGAATGCATACGCTGGCGTCAGCACGTGCAGATTGCGGCGCGGCAACAATTCCGCAGGGTTCGAAATATAGGTCGTATTGCCGCTCAACTGAACGCTATATTCAGATGCGCCGAGCGCGGTTGCACGTATGCATTCCCCAGCCGGCAACAATTCCCAGGGAAAGCCACCCGATGACAGCTTTTGACGAACTGCCAAGCCCAGCAGTTTTCCCAAATCGCCAAAATCGCGCGGCTCGCGGTCATACACATACTCGGCAACGCCGCCGGAAAACATGACTCCCGAAATACCACCGAGATGCGGTAATCGGTCCGTCAAATACATGTTTGCGACGGCATTCGGCAATTCGTCGCCATAAATAGCGACAAGCAATGCATTAGCCATGCCATCAGCGACCATCGCCATCTGTTCCCTCGTGACAACATCGCCGAGACGCCAATCGAATCCCGCAAGCATGGCGTGATATTTCCCCGTGGGGTCCAGTCGGGTGATGCGGTTGGCCTGATCAACCACCAGCAACCTGCCGCCAATATGCACTGCGGCGGTATGCAATACCTTGCCTTTTTCGACAAGTGCCAGCTTGGTTGTGCCACCGCCAATATCGATGTTCAGAATTCGCGCGCCACTATCGTGAGATGCCATTGCTGCACCTGAACCATAAGCAGCCAGCATCGCCTCCATGTGATGCCCGGCTGTTGCACAAACAAATTCCCCCCCCTGCTCGGCAATCACGCCGGCAATTGCCGCCGCGTTCTCGCGACGCAGGGCTTCACCGGTAAGGATCACGACACCGGCATCGATATCATCCGGATGAAGCTTGGCCGCAGCGTAGGCCTGATCGATAATCACGCCCAACGCGTGTTCGTCAATCCTCGCCTCACTCTGATACGGCGTCAATGCAACCGGTGATTGATAAATTGTTTCACGGGATTCAACGAAATAGCGGCTGGAAAGTTCCTCTCCCCGGCGGCGCAGCGCGAGTCGCGAAAACACTACCTGTGTGCCTGACGAACCAATATCGATGCCGACGCTGACCAGGTTGACGTGGTCAGCGATCCAGATCGGATTACTTTCAATCGAATCATCATCGCCGACGTCATCATGATCATGATCTGCACCATCTTCATCATCGTGAGAATGAGAATAGTCCTCGCCGTACTGATGGTCGCTGATCGAATGCAATTTTTTGTCGGGATTATTGTTGCTGTCATTCATCGTTTGACACCGTCACTTGACACCTACTTAAATTTTGAATGCTTCAAGCGCCTCTGGTGCGAACAAGTCCTCGGGGTTCAGCTTGTGTCGGGACAAACCCTGTTCGAATGAATAGCGCAGAAAGGTATCCAGCGTCGCGTGATTCTTCTCCAGTCCGTATGGCCAAAAGTCTTCGCCCATTTCCGCACGCGCTTCCTCGATGTGTGCGGTAAGCCACGGCAACATCGCTTTAAGCGCAGCCGTTTCGTAGAGGTCTTTGTAGGTTTCGGCCTGCGCCTCGCAAAATGCCTTGTACAGCGCTTGTGCCACCCAGCGGTTTTGCTCATATACATCACGGCGAATAACCACAGTGTGCATGATCGGAAAGATTTTCGTCTTTCGGTAATAAGCCTTCTCGACGTCGACATAACTGTCGAACAACCGCTTCACCTTGCCACGACTATTCAAAAAAGACGAAGGCATGCGCGCGGTGTAGAGCGCATCAATGTCACCGCTGGCGAGCATGGCTGACAACGTCTGCTGCGGACCGATGCGCTCGATCTTGATATTGGGCGGCAGTTCGAGCTTGAGCTTTTCGGGCCGGCCAGGTTCCTCTTCCCCACCCGTGAAATAAGTGACGCTATCCACCGGTACATCGTATTCATCCTGCAGGATGCCGCGGATCCAGGCTGGAGCAGTCATCTGGTATTCAGGATTGCCGATGCGCTTGCCGATCAGGTCTTTGGGCTCTTTGATGCCGGACGCTGCATTGACATAAATGCAGGAATGCCTGAAGAAACGCGAAGGAAAAACGGGGATCGCGATAAACGGGCGCGCCTCGGAAAATAACGAAACGGTATAGGATGACAAGGACATTTCGGCAACGTCAAATTCCTTGTGGCGCAGCATGCGGAAGAACGTCTCTTCGACCGGCATATTGAGATAGTTCAGATCAATGCCATCAGGTTGAACGCGACCGTCCATCAGGGCACGCGTCCGATCATAATTCCAGCAGCCAAACGACAATCTCAGTTTCGACATTCTTCTTCCTTTCGCCGTCTGTAATGTGGCCTGGGAGTCGATACGCATGACAAACCCAGACCGGGCGGAAATGGCCTAGTAAAACTGGTCAAAGTGCATTTGTGTCAACGGCACTTTGCTTTGCATCAGCAAACGTTGCGTGGCCTGCGTCATCAATGGCGGGCCAGCGAAGTAGTATTCGAAGTCGGCTGCCGTCCTGCCCAGTGTCGTCAATACGTTCTCGTGCACGAATCCAACATGCCCACGCCATTCGGCTTCGGGAGACGACAATGAGGGGTAGTAAAACAACCTCTCTGCGAAGCCAGGGAGTTCCCGCAGTTCCGCTTCACCGCAAATATCCTGCAGCGCGCGCCCGCCATAAAAAAAATACAACTTGCGCATCGTCATCTCAGGACTGTGCATCATCGCGCGGGCGATCGAAAGCATCGGCGAAATGCCTGAGCCGCCTGCGATGCAAACGACATCGCGCGGGCTATCTTCGCGCAAATAGCCGCTGCCGAACGGGCCGTCAATCCCGATTTGATCACCAATGCAAAGCTGATCAAACAACACTGCGGTGCCCTGTCCGCCCGGCAAGCACTTGATCTGGAATTGCCATGTGCTGGTGCCTACATCGGCCGCCACACTGCTCATCGAGTACGCGCGTTGCCCCCGAACGCCAGGCAGCGTCAGCAAAGCGTACTGGCCCGGCAGGAATGCACGCGGTTGCGTCGTCTCAAAATGGAACTCGCGTATGTCGTGCGTAATGTCGCGCATCAAACTTAAGTGCGCCGAAAATTGCGTCGGCGGGTGCATCGGCAGATATTGTTCCGCGATCCTGACTTTTATCGTGCAATCCCCCTTGGGATGCGACTGACAGCCGAGCACGCGGTTTTTCAGTCGATCGCGTTCAGACAATGCTGGTGCCTCGGCCCACGCGCTCTCCACAGCGCCGCTCACAAGTTCGACCTTGCAGGTGCCGCACGAGCCAACGTTGCACTCGTAGGGCATGCCGAGGCCAGCGCGCAGTGCGGCACGGGTAATCGTATCGTTGGCTGCGCAAACGAACTCGATATTGCTATCGGCGATTTTGATAAGCGGCATCGTTGGACAAGTGAATGGCTGGATCGTCCGCGTTCAGGCGAAGCGTTGCAGGCGCAACGCATGGCGTGAGGAATAGCCCAGGCGCGTTGAGATCGCGTCTGCCGCAGCCACAACTTTAGGTGCATGCGACAGGACCACTTTCTTGGTCATGCGCTGAATGGGGCCTGCAACGCTAATCGCGGCCACCACCTCCCCCGAGTTGTCACGGATAGGTGCTGCGATTGCACGCAAACCGATCTCGGTTTCTTCATCATCGAGCGCGTACCCGCGGGCGCGCACTTGTGCGAGGTCAGCCAACAGCATCTTCAAATCCACAATAGTCTTCTGTGTGATCGCGGCCAGTCCACCGACTGCAATCGACTGGATCATCTCGATAGTCTGGTAGGCGAGCAACGCCTTGCCGTCAGCGCTTGAGTGCGCGGGCACACGAGCACCCAGAACGGACTTCATTCTGATTGCCTGACGGCTTTCGACTTTATAAAGAAACAGGACGCTGGCATGGTCGAGTACCGTAAGGTGCGCGGTTTCGCCGGTTTTTTCGACCAGGTCTTTTAGCGCGAATTGGGCCTCGTTGAATACATTCATCTTTCGCCGAACGCGCGCGCCAAGTTCGAACAGGGCCAGTCCGAGACGATACTTGCCGGTCTCCCGGTCCTGCTCAAGCATGTCATCCTTGATCAGGGTGGATGCCAAACGATGGACGGTACTTTTGGCGAGACCGAGGCGCTTGGCGAGGCTACTGACACCGAGTTCGTACTCGTCATCAGTGAATGCCTTTAACAGCCGTATCGAGTTGGCCACTGACGAGAGACGGGAAGAAGACTTCGGCGGCTTGGCCGCCAGCGCCAACTTTTCCTCAACGCTGAGCTTGGATTTATGTTCCATATAAGAGAAAGCCTATCCTTTATGCAGAACGTTAGATTAACACGCACACTTGCGTGCAGCAAGTCGAATGCGCCTTAAACGGAATGATCTGGAACAACCCTGTTTGACGAGCGCGAAACGATCACAAAAAACAAAGGAATGCAGACTGCCAAACCGATCCCGATGAGCAACCCGGCACCATCCATGACGGCGGCTGCCGTCGGTGAAAAAAACTTGACTATTCCCAACAAGGCGATTGCGATGCTAAGCGCGCCGATGACGAAACTCATGGTGCGCGAAATCGCGATTGTCTGAGCATCGGCGCGTTGAATGGCCCGCCCTACCCACCAGCCATTCACGCCATCTGCAATCATCATGCCGGCCATAAACACCAAGCCTAGCGTCACTGCAAAAAACCAACCGGACATTTTCGACGCGGCCAGCGAAAACAAGGCCGCCTGACTTACCGTATCGAACGAGAGTGCGAACGCCGCGCCGACCGACGCGATTAATACCGGATGACTTGTTCGTGAAAACCTGGCCAGCCAGCGCGCCTTGAAGCCGGCGACCCGGACCAATTGGTTTTTAGGCGAACGAAACACGGCGTGCAGGTTAACCACGCCCAAGGCCATCAAAAATGTGATCGAGATCCAGGCGCCCAGATGTTCCAGCCAGGTGGGCGGCGACCATTCTGTGGCAAACGCGGCGACCATCGCCGAGACGATGGTAACGATGATGCCGTGCCCCATTGAAAACAACACCCCCGACCATCGCGAAATACGCGGCCGCAGCTTCGCATTAAAGCGGGTCAACCCATCGATGGTGGCGATATGGTCAGGATCCATCCCGTGCTGCAAACCGAGCAGTAGTACCACCAAGATTAACGCCACGCCATCGTGCGGTAAAACGCTCATTCAACTAACCCCTCACACCCGAGTATATGTACAGAGACAACTTGCCTGTTGCGCGATGGGAACAGAACGCCGCAGCTACTTTTTTATAAACAGATCGTTCCACAACTTCTCCCACTTTTCGGATTCATCGAGAACGCTGAGAGGATCGATCATCGTGTACTTCATGCCACTGAATTCAGACTTGATCTTGGTGCTGGTCGGTGAACGCCCCATACTTTCCAGCAGCA
>JANYHZ010000139.1 GCA_025362135.1 Betaproteobacteria bacterium
CGCGTGGAGCCGCGTGCGCTCAAACGACGAGGCAAAAATCTGCCTTTCTTAACTCAGCCAAGAGCCAAAGAACGCGCACGTCTGCTTGCGCTTCGGCAGCGTCACATTCGGGTACTCCATGCTTAAGGTAGTGCCATTGGACCACGGCCCCTTTTACTCCTCGTAGCCGAAGCCGAGATAGGTCCATCCGGCGTAAGGCCGATCCTTCGGATCGATGTCGGTGCGGTCGCGATCGACCGGCGTATACATCGCCTGCCCCAGCGTGATCACCATATTGAGCGCGGTGACGTCCCCTGACACCACGCGTCCGAAGAGATCCTGGATTGCCTTGTTCGAGCAGCGCACCCACATCGGCAGCAACGGATCGTTCAGCGACTCGATGTTGGGCGACACCCAGGTCAGCCTGACGCCATTGGTGTATTGCGAATCAGTGCCGGCAAAGAGGTCGTTCTCGAGCTGGAACGAGACGATGCTGGTCGAAAGCGTCAACGGGCGATCGGGGTGATCGCACGGTCGCGGGTCGGGTGGCCTTTCGGCGGCATGCGCGACCGACGCGAGCGCCACCAGGACGATCAGCACGGCTCTCGCGATGTGCGCGATGGGTATGAGAGGTTCGATGATGCGCAAACGGTCGATGATTTGGAGTAATCATACTGATTCGACCCGGCGCCGACGACGCCGACAAATCCTGACCACCCGATTGCCGATATCGAGCAGAGCGCTCGTGCGGTGCCCTGATACAAGAAACGGGGACGTCGGAACGTCCCCGTCGCAGACTAGCTCCGACTCACACTACCAGGTGTACGACCCATACGTCGGGCTCGACACGATCGCGATTGGCTGCGCCGCGGCGGCGATGTAGGCGGTGACGTCAGCCTGCAGCAGCAGCCGCTTCGCCAGCAGCGCATTCGCCGCTGAGGTGCGCGCGGCGACCAGCCCGGCGCGATCGACATAACGCTCTTCGAGTGACAGCCGCGGGTCGCCCGCGGCGACGCGTGCGGCCTTAGTCGGCGCGAAGACAACCGATTGACCGCCGGACTCGCAACCGTCGGTGCCGTCGGCCTTGCCGCCGAACGCGGCCGACCGATAGCCCCAGCCGGAGTTGGTGGCCTGCGACGCGACGACTTCCGGCAGGCGGATGCCGGCGATGTCATTGCCATCGATGTCGACCTTCGACACCGAATTCGGATAGAACTTTCCGGTCGGCAGTCCCGGGAAATTGGTGTACACGCCGGCGCCGATCGTCGGGCCGAAGTCCCAGTAGTTGCGCACCGTGATCAGCCCCGAATATGGCGCCTTCGGAATCGTCGGGAAGCCGAGTGCCGCCTGTGCAACGGTGCCGATGCCGATCGCCGAGAACGATCCGGTCTGCGCGAACACCGCAGTGCCCTGATCGATGCTCGGCACCGCGCTTGCGGGCGGCGCGGTGCCGTCGATCCACTGATCGAGATCGACAAAAAGCGCGCGCAGCAGCGGATTCGGCTCGACGCCGCTGCCGAACTGTCCGCATGAACCGAATGACGTGGCGCCAACGACGGTGTTGGGCGCTGAGGCGCCGCCGTGCTGCGCGCTGGAGACGTAGTAGTTGCGCACATTTGCCGGCTCGGCGACGTCCTTGCCGGTCGCCGGGTCGGTGGTCAGCGTCGATCCCGCCTTGACCCAGTATTCGTTGCCCGAAATGATGTTCATGATCTTCGGGCACGAGTTGCTCGCCGTGCAGCGCACGTTGCGGCCGTCGGTCTTGCCGGAGAGCGGGTCGGTCGTGGTCGAATAAGAGAACGGGAACACTGCTTCGGAATTGAGATGATTTTGCCGATTGCGTTCGGTGCGCCCGGTTTCAGCGAACCGATAATTGATGCCGAGGCCGTTGCCGCCGCCGATCCAGTTGAACACGCCGTCGAATACCTTGCGGCTGCCGAGATCCTGGTTGAAGCCGAGCCAGACGTAGTCGTTCATCAGCCGCGCCGGCTGCGATAGTGACCACGCGACGACGCGCTTGGCGTCGCCTGCGATCGGATTGGCAGTGCCGACGCTGTCCTTGGTTTCGTTGCGCAGGAAAGAAACGAAGTCGCGAATCGCCGCCATGCCGATGCCGGCTACGTAAGGATCGGTCGCGGTGTAGTAGAGCTCATAAATCGCGCTTTGCTTGAACGGTGCGTTGCCGGTCAACGCGATGGTGTTTGCACTCGTCCATGACCAGTCAGTCGACGCCAGCTTCACTGGCGTGTCGGTGAAGGACTGCCGGAACCACAGCGTTGCTTTCGTCGTATCGGTCGACGCGGCGTTATAGTAAGTCTGGAACGATGTAGTCGTGGCATTGTCGTTGACAATGTATTCGTAGCTCGGGCCAGTGATCGCAGTGCCGTTGGTATTTTTCGCCAGCGGCAGGGTGATCTTCAGGAGATCCGCTGTCGTGCTGGTCGATACACCGCCATCCCACCCTGACCATACCAGCGTGTAGCCCTGATTCATCAGGAACGCCTGGCCGGCATTGGCCGCGGTCGTTGGATTATTGCCCCCGCTCGACTGGTTGAAGCCGCCGAACTGCTTGCCGCCGCGGTTGTTCACTTCGTAGAAGACCTTGTGATTGCCCTTCGACAAATCGACCGGCTTCAGGATGAAGAAGTCCATCGAGTACTCGACGGCGCCGCTGGCATTCCTTTGCGCCAGCGCCATGTCGGCGATCACCCCGTTCTTCGTGTTGTTCGGGTCGAGCTGACCGAACGCGGTGCCGCGAATTTTCTGGTAGGCGCCGACGTTGCCGAAGGTGGTGCCGCCGAAGGTGACGGCTTCGCTGGTCGCTGCGTTGATGACGATTTTGGTAATGCCCTCGAACGGCGCCGGGACGACCGCACTTCCGCTGTTGCTGCTGCCGCCGCCGCAACCGGCGAGCACTACTGCGAGCGCTGCAGCGGCAATCAGAGAATTCGGGGACGATTGGATTAACAGACGACTGAGCTTCACGTTTCCACCTCCTGAGTTACGGTGATGCGAGGGCGTATAGCCGCAGTCCGCTTTTTCAGCGTAAAACTGACGAGTCTTGTTGATGTCGCGGGGCGGGGATGCGCATGTGAAAGCTCGCCGCTGATTGTTGTTGTGCTGACGATCCTTCGATCACGTGACGATTGTACGTGCAAGTAGGGGCGGCGGTAATTGATCAAGGTCAATGTGCACTGAACGAAACAAGGAAACAATGGGGTCAGGTCTAGCAATGTAGCATCCTCAAACAGGCTGGCGGGCGAATGTAATGATTCTAGACCTGACCAAATTGTTTGCTATTTTTTGTGGGTTCGTCTATCGCCATTTGGCGCACCTCTCAGCCCGAAAATGCTCTGAACACCCCGCCAGTATTGGACTTTCTAGATAAAAACCGGGAATGCAATGGGTGCCGATTCAAACTGATGTGACGCAAATCAGATTCATCATCACACTAAAAATTGTCACTCGACCGCGGGAAGAAATTTACGCAGCATCCGCTAAAAACGCACAGCAGATTTCTCCCTACGGTCGAAATGACAATGATTGTGTGGTGTGCACATCAGGAGGAATCACACCCGAACGCAACACACCGCTTGCGCCAATCCTCCCACCGCCCAATAATGGAAGCTTTGCCTTACCGTGCAAACGCCAAGAATGAATTGGGAAAAACTGATTGCGGAGAACTTCGATCCGGGTGCCGTCAGCCGTGGTCGGGATTATTGGAAAAAGGGCCGGGTTCGCTCGTTCGAATGGCGGGCCAGTGGCGACGGTCCGACGTTATTCTCGAAAGTGAGGGGATCGATCGGGAATTACGATCAGGTGACTCGCGTCGATTTCGACCGCGAAAATATTGACGGAGAATGCACCTGCCCGGTGTCGTACAACTGTAAGCACGTTGTTGCTGCATTGTTGGCAGCGAACCAGGAGTCGATCGAAGCCGAAGCTGGTGATTTCGCGCAATCACCCGCTGCATCTGGCGAACCGTTCGCGTTCACAGGCGACCTTGATCCTGCGAGTGCCGCGTCGCCGCTTCGGCGCACGCCTCCGTCGATGCCGCTCCCCTATCCCATCGAGCTCTGGCTTACTCAAGTCGCCGCCGCACAATCGAATCTGGGGGAAGCCCATCCTTCGGATGTCATCCAGCGCATCCTGTATCTCTTTGAGCCCACCCGGCTCCAAACCGATCAGGGTGGGGTGGTTCGCATTGCGAAGGCTCGGGTGAAAAAATCCGGTGAGTACTCCGGTGTCGCCCAATACCGTAACACCGCCTCGTATTTCACTACGCCGCGTTACATGCTGGAAACGGATGCCCGCATTCTCCGGCAGCTCTCGGCCACGACGGGGCGCGGCTATAGTTTCGAGTTTCCACTGGTCGGCATCGATGCGTCGCTGGTGCGGGCGATCATCGAGACTGGTCGCGCGTTTTGGCTCGATGCCAGTCGGCCCGCGTTGCGTTGGGCGCCGCCACGCACGGCCACCGTCGAATGGACTGCGAGGGACAATGGCGACCGTCAACCGACTCTCGTCACCACGCCGCCCGCCGCAACGATTGCGAGCTTGCCACCCATCTACATCGATGCCGCGAGTGGTGAGTGCGGCATGGTGGATTCCGCCCTCACCCCGGCCGTGGCGATGGCAGTGGCGGCGGCACCCGCGCTGCCGGCCAAATGGGTCGAACGCGTGTCGCAGGAGTTGCAGACGCGCAAACTCGACCACAGCATTCCGCTTCCCGTCCGGATGGAGGAAGAAGTACTAGCGGACTTTCTTCCGCAACCGATGCTGACGTTGAAATCGCACCAGACCAGTCGTTACGACCCGCGCAACCGGAAGGACACGGTCCTGCGCTTCGAGACGGCGGCACTGGTGTTCGACTACATTGGCGTGAAGGTTGCGGGCAAAACGCCGATGGAAGTCACCCGTGTGGAGGGCAACCGGCTGCTGCGTGCGCCGCGCAATGGGCTATTCGAGCGCGCCGCGCGGTCGCGGCTGACGCGCGCCGGCCTAATAGCGACCGAAAAGGTCGTGACCCGCAGCACGACCCGCGAATTGCAGGGAACACTGACCTTTGCCGACGCCACCAACGACGCACACGCCTTCCCCGCCTGGACCGAGTTTCTCGAAACGACGGTGCCCGCACTGCGAAGCGAGGGGTGGAAAATAGAAATCGCGGCCGATTTTCGTTTTGATATTGCGCCGATCAACGAGTGGTACGCGGATGTCGATGAATCGTCCAATCAATGGTTCGATCTGGAAATCGGTATCGAAGTCGAAGGCACGCGGATCAGCTTGATCCCGATTCTGGTGCGCTTGATTCACGCTTCACCGACCGAATGGCGCCCGGCGGCACTGGAGGCGATGGCCGACGAGACGAAAATCATCGTGCCCCTGGGTGACGGTCGGCGCGCTGCCCTCCCGCTCACGCGCTTGAAACCACTGCTGGCCACGCTGTTCGAGCTTTATTTGCGCGAGCCCACCGGCGGGCGCGTCCGCCTTTCGACGCTCGATGCGGCGCGCCTTGCGGAAATGGATCGTGCGCTCGATTTGCGCTGGCTGGGCGGGGAGCGCATGCGCCAGTTGGGTGCCCGCCTGGCACGCTTCGACGGTGTCCTGCCAGTATTGGTGCCGGTCGATTTTCACGCGACCTTGCGCCCGTACCAACAAGAGGGGCTCGCGTGGCTACAGTTTCTGCGCGAGTACGAATTGTCCGGCATTCTTGCCGACGATATGGGTCTCGGCAAGACGGTGCAGACGCTCGCGCATTTGGTGATCGAGAAAGCGGCAGGGCGACTCGACAGGCCGGTATTGGTGGTCGCGCCCACCAGCATGATGGGAACCTGGCAGTCAGAAGCTGTGCGTTTCGCGCCCGGGCTGAAGGTGATGGTCTCGCACGGCCTATCGCGTCACGAACGGCTTGAAACGTTCGCTGACTTCGATCTCGTGCTCACGACCTACGCCCTCCTGACACGAGACGAGGAAAAGCTGCTGGCACAGCAATGGCATCTGGCCATTCTCGACGAAGCGCAGAACATCAAGAATCCGAAAACCAAAGCGGCAAGTATCGCCTGCCGCCTTCAAGCGCGACATCGACTTTGCCTGACCGGCACGCCAATGGAAAATCATCTTGGTGAACTTTGGTCGCTGTTTCGGTTCCTGATGCCGGGCTTGCTCGGTGATGAAAAAACCTTCAAGCGCGACTACCGCGTGCCGATCGAGCGGGAAGGTGATCTGGCGCGGCGGAAATTTCTTGCGCGCCGGGTTCACCCGTTTCTTCTGCGGCGGTCCAAGGACCTGGTTGCGCATGAATTGCCGGCCAAAACCTTGATCACACGCGAGGTCGAATTCGAATCTGCGCAAGCGGACTTGTACGAAACCGTGCGTGCCGCGATGGACAAACGGGTGCGCGATGAGATCGCCGCAAAAGGCATCGCCAAGAGTCATATCGTGGTGCTCGATGCGTTGCTGAAATTGCGGCAGATTTGCTGCGACCCAAGACTTCTGAAGACCGGGCTCAAAGGCAAACCGCCGTCTTCCGCGAAGCTGGCGACATTGATGGAAATGCTCGATGAGCTGTTGGCCGAGGGCCGCAGCATCTTGTTGTTTTCGCAATTCACCAGCATGTTGGCGCTGATCGAAACGGAACTTGAACAGCGCGGTGTCGCCTACGCGAAGCTCACCGGTACCACACGCGATCGAAAAAAACCGATTGATCTCTTCCAGTCTGGCCAGGTAAAACTGTTTCTGATCAGCCTCAAGGCCGGCGGAACCGGTCTCACCCTCACCGCCGCCGACACCGTGATCCATTACGACCCCTGGTGGAATCCCGCAGTAGAAAATCAGGCGACCGACCGCGCGCACCGCATCGGCCAGGTCAAACCCGTATTTGTCTACAAGCTCATCGCCAAAGGCACACTGGAAGAAAGAATCGTCGAGATGCAAGCGAAAAAAGGCGCGCTGGCGGCGGGTCTGCTCGATGGCGATGGGAGTGCGGCGAGCGCTTTGAACGCGAAGGACCTGCAGACGTTATTCGAGCCTATGCCGGAGTGAAGAAACGCTTGCGCGATGGCGAAACAAGTTAAGGTCGCCGTTTTCCCGTCACGACCGTAAAGAAAAACGAGTCGCCAGGCATGAAAGCACGCCGGTATTTCATCTGGGTTTGTCGAGTTACGCTGCGCTAACCCGACCTAATTCCGTTTCTCGATCACTAGTCCAAGAAAGGCGTGGTGAAATATCAAACATTCGTCGTCCCCGCGAAGGCGGGGATCCAGTGACTTTGCGGAAACAGACGCTGGGTGCCCGCCCTCGCGGGAATGACGATTTTTTTTGCCTGCCCAATAAAATAATGCATTTATGAAGTAGAAATGGAATAAGCAGCGCGTATAACGCCATTCCGTGCGTCCTGCAGACCGGAAGTGTTCGGAAAGCCGCACCAGCGCTGGAGTTTCACCAATCAAGGCAAGAGCTATTTCCGTGCAAACATCAACCATCGAAACGAAAAAAGCTGCCGTGAAAACAGCACCAGCAACGTCGCGATCATGCCGATGTGCACCGGCCAAAGGCCAATCCAGGGCGAGATTTCTCCCTGCTCGGTCCACTTCTGAAATACGGTCAGGAGGTTGTAGTAAAGGAAGAAAATCAGTATTGCCATAAACAGGTTTCCCGATGCGCCCGAACGCGGGTTCACGAACGACAACGGCACCGCCATGAGTGCCAGCACCAACGCGGCGATGGGCAGCGCGATGCGCCAATGCAGCTCTGCCATGCGCTCGGCATTCGGTTGCGCAATCAGCGCCCATGTGGTCGCTTGTTTGGAATTGGGCGCAGTTGCTTTCACCTCCCGGGTTTCAACGCGAATTTTTTGCGTATCAAATTCGATGATGCGGAAGTCAAGTTTTCCCGGTGTGCCTTCGTAATCGCGGCCATTCTTCAGCACGACAAACTTGTCGCCATTTGCCTCGATTTTTTGGTATGCCGATTCGGCAACAACGATACCGGGACGCCCCTCAGCGTTGTACTGGACGACGAAAATATTGTTCAGCACACCGGTCTCGATGGAGGTATTGTCGACAAAGAAAACGCGATTGGCGCCACGCGACTCGATAAAGCTCCCCGGCGAGAGTCGCGCTGCGTCATCCTTGCTGCGGAGTATTCGCTGATATTCGGCGCTTTGCTCCAGCGCCCATGGTGTCAGAAAAAGGCTCAATAATCCCGTCAACAGCGCAATGGGCATGCCGAATTTAAGCACCGGCTTGATCCACGCCGCAATCGACAGGCCCGACGAAAACCACACCTGCATTTCGCTGTCGCGATAGCTGCGCGACAACGCGAGCAATACACCGATAAACAGCGCCAATGCCAGCAACACCGGTAGATAGCCAAGCATCGCAAACCCGAGCAGTGCCATTACAGCCTCCGGTTCGACGCCGCCACTGGATGCCTGCTTCAGATAGAACGCCAATTGCTGCACCACCATGATCGCGACCAGCACGCCGATGACGCCCAGACTGATGCCGGTGAATTCTTTGGTGATGCTGCGGTGGAAGATGGTCACGATGAGTCGAAACGAGTGATTGCGCAAGGCCACAACGGGGAACGGAACACGGACACGGCTTTGACGGCTGCTACTGAAACCGGCGATAATCACCGATTATTTGCGCGCGCTTGATTTTGGCATTTCTGCCATGCGCATCGCAGATGCCACAACAGACCAACGCTCAGGAGAAACTTCGTGGAATTTAGCATAAAAGGCGGCGACCTCTCGAAACAGAAAACCGACTGTGTTGTCGTCGGCGTATTTGACTCAAAGAAACTCTCCACGGCGGCTGCGGCCCTGGACAAGGCGTCAAAGGGAGCCATTCTTGCCGCCGTGTCGTCGGGCGACATCACCGGAAAATGTGGCAGCATCTTGCTACTCCAGGCGGTGCCCGGCATCACTGCCAAACGGGTTTTGCTGATGGGCTACGGTAACGAAAAGGAATACAGCAACAAGACTTTCGTTGCTTCGCTTTCGGCTGCGTTCAAGGTCTTGAAAAAATGCGCGGCGACCGACGTCACCATTCCGCTCAATACCAAACACGCGTCGGCTGATATCGCGTGGAAGGTGGAGCAGGCGGCCATCCTCGCCATCGACGCTGCCTACCGCTTTAACCAGCTGAAGAGCAAGGCCGATAACAAAAATATCGGCAAGGCGGTCACATTCCATCTGGACGGCAAGGCCAACGAAAAGGCCTTGCACGCGGCCATCAAACGGGGCAATGCGATCGGTGAAGGCATGAACCTCACCAAGGATCTCGGTAACATGCCGCCAAATATCGCTACGCCGGCGTATCTCGCCAGCGCCGCGAAAGACCTGGCCAAGGCGTTCAAATTCAAGTGCACCATCCTTGAAAAAAAGGCCATGGAAAAGCTGGGCATGAACACTTTGCTCTCCGTGTCCAAAGGCTCGTACCTGCCACCGAAATTCATCGTGCTCGAACACAACGGCGGCAAAAAGGGTGCGGCACCGGTCGTACTGGTTGGCAAAGGCATCACCTTCGATACGGGTGGCATATCGATCAAGCCGTCCGCCGAGATGGATGAAATGAAGTACGACATGCAGGGTGCCGGCGCGATGCTGGGCGCGATGAAAACGGTTGGCATGATGAAGTTGCCGCTGAACGTGGTCATGTTGGTACCAACGTGTGAAAACATGCCCGGCGGCAACGCCACGCGCCCCGGCGATATCGTCAAATCGATGGCGGGCCACACGGTCGAAATTCTCAACACCGATGCTGAGGGCCGCTTGATCCTGTGCGATGCACTCACCTATGCAGAGCGTTTCAAGCCGGCCGTCGTGGTCGATGCCGCGACACTAACGGGCGCGATGGTCATTGCGCTGGGCCATATCACCACCGGCATTTTTGCCAACGACGACAAGCTCGCCGCTGAGCTCGTGGGTGCCGGCGTGGTTGCCAACGACGCGGCGTGGCATCTGCCGATGGGTGAAGAATACGACGCATTGTTGAAAAGCAATTTCGCCGATATTCCGAATATCAGCGGCGGACGCGCCGGTGGTTCGATTACGGCGGCGTGCTTCCTTGGCCGCTTCACGAAGTCGTACAAATGGGCACATATGGACATCGCCGGTACGGCGTGGAAATCCGGCGCGGACAAGGGTGCAACCGGGCGACCGGTGCCGTTGTTGGCGCACTTCCTGTTCAAGCGGGCGGGGATCTAGCCCGTTCTTCCAGCGCCCTCTCGCCCAGGCGGGAGGGGCGCTGGCCAGAAAGGAGATTGACCCATTCGCAATGACCGAAATAAAGTTCTTCTTCAACGTCGATAACAAATTGCATTTCGCCTGCAATCTGGCCAAGCGTGCCTTCGAGAGCGGACGTAATTTAATCGTGTATGCGCCGACACCGAAGCTGGCAGACGAATTTGATCGTTTGCTCTGGACGTTTTCGCAACTCTCTTTTGTACCACACGTGAAAGCGGCGCACCCGCTGGCGGCTGAGACACCAATCGTCATTGCAAATGATGATACCGGCCTCCCGCACCACGAGGCTTTGCTCAATATCGGTGACGATCCGCCGCCATTTTTCAGCCGTTTCGACGCGTTGCGTGAAGTGGTCAGTAGCGACGCTGATGACCGAGCCAGCGCCCGTGAACGTTTGAAATTTTACCGATCGCGCGGATTCGAAATACAAACTCACGATATGCACAGCCATGGATAAAGACCAAGAACTCGCCGGGCGTGTGGATGCCTTGCTGAGCCGGCACGGGCGAGCGGGCGAGAATACCGACGACCGCAACGTCCCAATCCTGACTGATTTGGTCGATGCACCCGAATGGACGCCTGCCATCGCGTCTTCGCCATCATCGGCGCCTGTTGCAGTTGACGCGACGACACGATTGAAGAATTTGTCCGAGCAGGAAATTGACGCACTCTCGAATGACATTTTCACGCGCGTGCTCGAAAGGATCGATCATGGCCTCGCCGCCAAGCTCGAAGACCGCATCGCGGCGCAGTTATCCACGCAGATCAATAGCGCCATTACCCACGTTATTTCCGATATGCGCCAGGATATTGCCAACGAGATCGGTGATGCAGTCAATGCTGCATTGGCTGACAAACTCCGGCAATAATCAATCCGTCCTCCGAACTGCGTCACGCTTGAACGCGGGCGTCTCCCAAAGTAACACCCGTAGAAAAACATCTCCGAAAACCCCGACGATCCATGAACCCAGAGCTGCCGACCCCCCATCCAGAAGCCGTCGCGAATCCCCTGGACAACGCGCTCGCTAAAGCATTTGATCCCGTCGCCATCGAATCGCACTGGTACCCGAAGTGGGAACAGGCGGGCTATTTCAAGGCCACTTCTGATTTGGGCAAACCTGGTTATTGCATACAGCTTCCGCCGCCGAATGTGACCGGGACATTGCACATGGGGCATGCGTTCCAGCAGACATTGATGGACACACTCGTTCGTTACCACCGCATGCGCGGCGAAAACACCAACTGGATCGTTGGCACCGATCACGCCGGTATCGCAACCCAGATCGTGGTCGAGCGTCAATTGCAGGCCGAAGGTAAATCACGACACGATCTGGGGAAGACCCCCGCCGAAGCACGCGAAAAATTTGTCGAACGCGTATGGGACTGGAAACGCGAATCCGGTTCCACCATCACGCGGCAAATGCGCAGGCTGGGCGATTCGGCCAATTGGGAATACGCCGACACGGAGGGTGACAAGAGCGGTTATTTCACGATGGACGCGAAGATGTCCAAAGCGGTGGTCGAAGTGTTCGTGCGCATGCACGAACAGGGATTGATTTATCGCGGCAAGCGGTTGGTGAACTGGGACCCTGTTTTGGGGACGGCGGTTTCTGATTTGGAAGTGGTCAGCCAGGAAGAGGACGGGAAGATTTGGGAGATTCGTTATCCGTTTGAATCCGGCGAAGGTGGCTTGGTGGTAGCCACGACGAGACCGGAAACACTGCTGGGCGACGTGGCGGTTGCCGTGCATCCCGACGATGAGCGTTACCGCGATCTGGTCGGCAAGCGTCTCAAATTGCCGCTCACGGAACGTACTATCCCGATCATTTCTGACGGCTATGTTGACAAGGAATTCGGCACAGGATGCGTCAAGATTACGCCGGCCCATGATGTAAACGACTATGCCATTGGCCAGCGCCACAGTCTCCCGCAAATCTGTGTCCTTACCTTGGACGCGAAAATAAACAATGCTGCGCCCGAGGCGTATCGCGGTCTGGACCGTTTCGATGCGCGCAAGCAGGTGCTGAGAGACCTGGACGCGCAGGGCCTGCTTGTCTCGGAGAAAAAACACAAGCTCAATGTGCCGCGCTCCGACCGTACAGGTGCTATCGTCGAACCGATGCTGACGGACCAGTGGTTCGTGAAGATGGATGGACTCGCGGCGCGTGGACTCAATGCTGTCGAAAAAGGCGACGTAAAGTTCTATCCAGATCACTGGTCGGCTACGTACAACCACTGGTTGAAAAACATCCAGGACTGGTGCATTTCGCGCCAGCTTTGGTGGGGCCACCAGATTCCCGCGTGGTACGACGATGAAGGAAACATCTATGTCGCCCGCGATGAAGCCGAAGCGAAGGCGAAGGCTGGCGGCAAGTCGCTAAAACGTGATCCTGACGTGCTCGACACCTGGTTCTCCTCCGCGCTAATTCCTTTCACCACTTTAGGCTGGCCGGAAAAAACGCCAGACATGAAAGCATTCCTGCCCTCCTCCGTGCTGGTGACCGGCAACGACATCATTTTCTTCTGGGTAGCGCGGATGATCATGATGACGCTGCACTTTACGGACAAGGTCCCTTTCAGGCACGTCTACATCAACGCGATGGTGCGCGATGCGGAGGGACAGAAGATGTCCAAATCCAAGGGCAATACGCTCGACCCGCTGGACCTGATCGATGGCATCAGTTTCGACGCGCTGCTGGAAAAATCGACCAGGGGGCTGATGCTGGCTGCGCATCAGGAAAAAGCGGCGAAGTACGTGAAGAAGAATTTCCCGAACGGTATTCCGGCTTACGGCACTGACGCACTGCGCTTCACGTTTACCTCGCTCGCGCCGCTTTCGATGACGCTCAATTTCGACCTGAGCCGTTGCGAAGGCTATCGCAACTTCTGCAACAAACTGTGGAATGCGACGCGCTATGTGTTGATGAATGTGGAAGGCAGGAATGCGTTTGAATGCGGCGTCGAAGAATCATCCAGCGCAGGCTACACCGATTTCTCCAGGGCCGACCGCTGGATCGTCAGCTTGCTGCAACGCACCGAAGCCGAAGTCGCACAGGCATTTGACGATTACCGTTTCGACAATGCGTCCACAGCGATTTACAAACTGGTTTGGGATGAATACTGCGACTGGTACGTGGAGCTTGCCAAGGTACAACTGCAGACCGGCACCGACGCGCAACAACGCGCAACCCGCCGAACCCTGCTGCGCGTGCTTGAAACGATATTGCGACTGGCGCACCCGATCATTCCGTTCATCACCGAAGAGCTGTGGCAGAAAGTCGCTCCACTTGCAGGCAAAACCGGCGAGACAATCATGTTGGCATCGTATCCAATTTCCCAGCCAGAGAAGATTGATTTGAGCGCAGAGGCGTTTGTCGCCACGCTGAAAGAATCCATCGATGCCGTGCGCAATCTGCGCGGCGAAATGAACATTTCGCCGGCGCTGCGCGTGCCGCTGTTCATTACGGGTGACGCAGCCGAAATTGCTCCTCAACTTCCGTACCTGACCGCGCTGGCGAAAATTTCAAATGCGCAGGTAGTCGGATCGCTTCCGGATGCGCATGCGCCGGTGGCAGTAACGGCATCCGCAAAATGGATGCTCGATATCAAGATTGACGTCGCGGTTGAATCAGCACGGTTGGCAAAGGAACTGGCGCGCCTCGAAAACGAGATTACGAAGACGCGCACCAAGCTTGGTAATGCCAGCTTTGTAGAACGGGCCCCCGTCGCCGTAGTCGACCAGGAAAAGAAAAGATTGGCGGAATTTGAGTTGACGGTTGCGCAATTGAAGATACAAATTGTAAAGTTAAAAGACTAGCATTGGCGGGTCTCTTCGGCCATAAGTGCGCCAGGATGGCCGTCAATAGGCGTTCTTCTCCTCCAAATGCGGGTTATAAACTAACCTGAGCAATGACGCTACCCAACTCCCTGCGCTCCCTGCGACACCAGAATTTCCGCCGCTACTACGTCGGCCAGACCGTTTCGCTATTGGGATCGTGGATGCAATCCACTGCCGTCATGTGGTTGGCGTATCGGTTGACGGGGTCGACCGCCGCGACTGGAATGATCGGTTTTCTCGCAATGGTGCCTTACATTTTCATCACGCCGTTGGCGGGCGCGCTCTCGGACCGCGTAAGCCGCCAAAAAGTGTTGCTGACCGTGTTGAGCCTCTCCGCAATCAACGCGACGGCGCTCGCAGGCCTCACCTACACTCAGCACATCACTATCGAGGTACTTGGTGTGCTCGCCCTCCTGCAAGGCATCCTGAATAGCATAGAGGTGCCCACGCGGCACGCGTTCTTTGTGCAATTGATCGAGAACAAGGAAGATCTGCCGAATGCAATCGCGCTTAACTCGATCAACATCAATTCCACGCGGTTGATGGGGCCTGCAATTGGCGGGCTACTGATTGCAGCGCTGGGTGAAGCCGCCTGTTTTGCCGTGAACTCAATTTCATTTCTTGCCGTCCTCATCCAGTTGCGCCGCATCTCACCCAACGAAGGCGTACCCAAGGCGATCACTACTGGACTGTTCACCGACTTGGTCGAGGGCTGGCGGTTTGGACTGACGCACCCGGTGATATGTCCACTGGTGGTCACGTTGGGGGCAATCTCGTTTGCAGTGAGCCCCTATACGGTGCTGATGCCCGCAATTGTGGTGCAAACTTTCGGCAAAGGTGCCGAGCTCAATGGCCTTTTCATCAGTTGCGTCGGCCTTGGTGCGCTGACGGGCGCAATTTTGTTGGCGCGGCGACCAAGCGTGCGGGGTCTGACCGGCTGGCTGTGGATGACGGGAAGTCTCGCGGCGATTGGCATTATCGGTTTTTCACTATCGCGCAGCGAATGGCTGTCGTTTTTGTTTATGGCGCTGACGGGCATGGGGATAATGGGTACGTCGGCGACGGTCAATACGATATTGCAATCCATTATCGAGGATGACATGCGCGGTCGCGTTGTCAGCATCTACACGACCTTCTTCGTCGGTGCCGCGCCGCTGGGGCATCTGGCTGCGGGCTGGCTTGCTGAGCGCATCGGTGCGCCACGCACTTTTACCGTTTGCGGTGTCGTATGTGCAATTGCGGTCACGAGTTACGCATTTTATCTGCCGCGACTCCGGGCGCAGCTGCGACCGATCTATTTGAAGCGCGGTATCATCCCCACCACACCCGGAGCGACTGATCAGTGAGCGACTCAATGAACGACACCATCCTTTTTTCGCAATCCGGCAGCATCGGCACGTTGACCTTCAATCGCCCCGATGTCTACAACGCGATGAACATCGAATTGATCCATGCCATGCGCGATGTGACGGCAGAAATTGTCGCCTCCAAAACGCTCCGCGCCGTCATTCTCAAAGGTGCGGGCAAGGCCTTTCTCGCCGGCGGGGATGTGGGTTTGTTCTACAAGCAGCGTGAATCCATGGGCAACGTGAAGCCGCTGGGCGACGCGCTACATGCGGGCATCAAGAATATTCGCAATATGCCCTTTCCCGTGATCGCGCAGATTCACGGTGCCTGCGCCGGTGCCGGGCTGAGCGTCGCCATGGCCGCTGACTTTGCCATTGCCGCAGATGGCGCACAGTTCAACACCGCGTACACGAAAATCGGTTTGTCGCCGGACGGTGGCAGTACGTTTTTCCTGCCACGTTATGTCGGCATGAAACGCGCCATCGAGTTGACCATGCTGGCCGAACTGTTCGACGCCAAGGCAGCAGCCGCGATGGGAATCATCAATCGCGCGGTCCCGGCGGATCAATTGGAACAGGAAGTAGCCGCGCTGGCCGAGCGACTGTCAAACGGTGCGACGCAGGCCTTTGCGCGCGCGAAAAAACTCATCAACCAATCGTTCGTCACACCGATCGACAAGCAACTCGATGATGAAATCGCGTATTTTGCCGAATGCGCAATGACTAATGATTTCAAGGAAGGCGTGACGGCATTTGTCGAAAAACGCAAGCCCCGATTCGAGGGGAAATAGCACCGGTCGCAGTTGCCGGGCGATTTCTAGCGTTTGGAAATCAGGAACGTGAACGCAGTCGCTGTTTCTTCGGACGAAAGTAGAGGATTCCCGGTCTGCTTGCAGAACGCGACAAAATCCTTCACCGACCCAGGGTCGGTCGCCACGACCCGCAATACCTGGCCGGAATCCATGTCCGTGAGTGCCTTCTTGGCACGCAGGATCGGCAGCGGGCAATTGAGCCCCTTTACATCGAGATCTTTGTTAAAAGTTACGTTCATCTTTTGATCCGGTGATAGCGGTAATTAGCGACCGCAGCAATTTTATTGATTTTACCATTCGAGTAGATGCGGTCTCGACGGTCGAGTTCAAGTGGCAGCAAGCACGGCAAGCGTTTAAATACTCTGGTACCATCATGGCTCGGGAATGCAGGCTCCCGTTGCCCGGTGCGGTACTTGCGCAGCGCGCCAAGACGGTGTCCCGTCCAAGTCTGGCAACCTTTCAATCAAAGGAACCTCATGGACACCGCAATCCCCAGTTCAATTTCAGTTTCGTCGCTGCTCGCGGCGCGTGGCAGTGCTTCCTCCCCGCTTGTGATC
>JANYHZ010000148.1 GCA_025362135.1 Betaproteobacteria bacterium
GGGGATTGCACGATTCCATCGTGAATTACGGACAGAATTATCCGACCATGATGCTTTGCCAGCATGAGGAAACGGCCGTGCAGATCGCGCATGGCTATGCCAAGGCGAGTGGCAAGCCGATGGTTGCCATCGTGCACAATCTGGTTGGCTTGCTGCATTCGAATATGGCGGTGTATTACGCCTATATCGACCGCGCGCCGATCTTCATCATTGGCGCCACCGGTCCGATGGACGAGACCAAACGTCGCCCGCGTATCGATTGGACACATACAGCAAATGTGCAGGGCCAGGCGGTACGTGATTACACCAAATGGGACTACCAGCCGACCGTAATTGATGGTGTGCCGGAGTCATTCGCTCGCGCCTATGGCGTAATGATGACTGAGCCGCAAGGCCCCATTTACATGTGCTACGACGCTTGGCTGCAGGAAGCGCCACTCAAGCACGAGGTACCACTGCCACCCATTAGCACCATGACGGTGCCTTCGCCGTTGGCACCGGACCCCGCAGCGCTCGAAAGCGTTGCCGAAATGCTGCTGAAGGCACAACGTCCGGTCATCCTCGCCGAATATGTGGGGCGTAATGAAACGGGATTCAACGACTTGGTCGTACTGGCGGAGACGGTGGGTGCAGCGGTCTACGACATTAACAGTCGCCTCAATTTCCCCAGCTGCCATCCGCTCAACATGAGCATGGACAAAGAGGTGTTTCGCGATGCTGACTTAGTGCTCTGTCTGGACACGCGCGACTGGGAAAAACCAACCACCGAACTGGTGAGTACCACGCGAACGCTAACCAGTCTGGTTCCAGTTGATTGCCGCTGGATCGACATCGGCTTCGGCGATCTCGAATTATCGAGCTGGGCGATGGATTATCAGCGCCTACTGCATGCCGACATACGGGTCATGGCTGATACGGCAGTGGCAATTCCGCTGCTAACCAAGCTATGCAAGCGCAAGATTGCCGCGTCTGAAAAATTGGCACCACGCATCAAGCGGCGCATTGCCGCAATCAGCAAGCAGCATGCCGCCCTGCGCAGCAAGTGGGCGACGCAGGCACATGTCGATTGGGATACATCACCCATCACGCTACCTCGCCTCGCCTCGGAGGTTTGGCAAGCGATCAAGCATGAGGACTGGGTGCTGACCGCAGGGACGCTCGAGGATTGGACGCGCAAATTGTGGGATTTTGAGCGCCCCTACCGTCACCCTGGCAAGTCGCTGGGTACCTCGACGCAAATTGGAATTTCCATGGGTGTCGCGTTGGCACATCGCGAGGCGGGTCGACTGGTGGTCGACATGCAACCCGATGGCGACCTTATGTTTGACGCAGGATCGCTTTGGGTTGCTGCCAAACACCGCATTCCGATGCTGTGCGTGATGTACAACAACCGCGCCTACTATAACGACTGGGAACACCAGATTCGCATGGCAAAGCAGCGCAAGACCCCTGTGGACCGCGCACATATCGGTATGGATCTGGATGACCCTGCGCCCGATTTTGCCGGGCTGGCCCGGGCAATGGGCTGGTACGCAGAAGGACCGATCGACAAGCCGGGCGATATTGCCGCCGCGCTAAAACGTGCGATTGCCAAGGTCAAGACCGGCCAGCCGGCTCTCCTCGACACCATTACGCAAAAGCGATGAATCCAGGTTTTAAATTCATTCTTTATGCCCGCCGCTGCGTGATGCTGGTGTGCGCCTTGGTTTCCCTGGCAATGATCGCCTCCGTTCCCGCTGCGGCGCAGCCGGCCCGGTATGAAGGGCCTGATCGAATCCAACGGCTTATCGACGGCGCACGTCGCGAAGGCATAGTCAACGTCTATTCATCGATGGTCGACAAGGATTTGCGTCGCCTGGCAGCTGAATTTGAAAAAAAATACGCTGTTAAAGTAAATGTCTGGAGGTCAGGAAAGAACAAAGTCTTGCAACGTGTTTTGGCGGAGGCGCAGGCTGGTCGCCACGAAGTGGATGTAGTACATAACCCGGCGCCAGAAATGGAGGCACTGGTCCGGGAAAAGCTATTGCTGGAAGTTCGTTCGCCGGTTCAGGCAGAACTGATCCCCGGTGCCTTGCCCGCGCATCGCATGTGGGCCGGACCCCGGATATATATCTTCGTTCAGGCCTTCAACACCAATAAGGTCAGGCGGGAAGAATTGCCGAAGGCCTGGTCAGATTTGCTCAATCCCCGTTGGAAAGGACGTCTGGCTATCGAGGGCAAGGAGCAGGAATGGTTTTACACGCTGGTGCAGGAAATGGGCGAAGAAAAGGGCCTCGCGTTTTTCCGTGATCTGGTTGCTACCAATGGTCTCTCGATTCGAATGGGCAATGCCTTGCTCAACAATATGGTGGTTGCCGGTGAGGTGCCGATGGCCATCACGCTCTACAGCTATCTGCCAGAGAAATCGAAAAAAGCCGGCGCGCCGATCGATTGGATTGCGCTGTCGCCGATCATTGTATATACAGACGGTATTGGTGTGACTAAAAAGGCAGCCCATCCGCATGCTGCCGTTTTATTTTACGAGTTCATGCTCAGTGATGGGCAGACGTTGATGGCGGAAATGGATCACGTGATTACCAACCGGCGCCACGCGACCAGCCTCGACAAATTTCAATTGAAATTCATCGACGTCGGCGCAGTGCTCGATGGTTATGCGCGTTGGAGCCAGATTTTCGACGAGACCATCAACCGTCGTTCATCCACCGCGGTCGCTGCACCAGCTTCTGGACGTTGAATGACCACCGCCGAACAAAACACGCAACTCACGCAGACAGGCCCGGGAACGCCAATGGGCGCGGTGTTCCGCCGTTATTGGCTGCCTGCGCTGCTGGCGCGCGAGCTTCCCGGGCCGGATTGCCCACCGGTCCGCGTCAAGTTGCTTGGTGAACGGCTGATCGCTTTTCGCGATACGGCGGGACGCATTGGTTTGATCGATGAATTCTGCGCCCATCGCGGTGTATCGCTTTGGTTCGGCCGCAATGAGGAAGGCGGCATTCGATGCCCGTATCACGGCTGGAAATACGATCACACCGGCCAATGTGTGGAAGTTCCCTCAGAGCCGATAGAAAGCGGATTCTGTAACAAGATAAAGTTGACGGGCTATCCCTGTGTGGAACGCGGGGGCGTAGTTTGGGCCTATCTTGGACCGGCTGAGTTGCAGCCACCGGTACCAGACTACGAGTGGTGCACCGTGCCCGACAGTCATTGTTATGTTTCGAAGCGCATACAGGAATGCAATTATCTGCAGGCCATGGAGGGCGGACTCGATTCGATACATTCCACTTTCCTGCATCGCTACTCTGTAGGGGAGGACCCGCTGTTGAAGCGCGACGCTGAAAGTGCCGCAATGCTGAAGGGTGATCCGCACCCGAAATTCATTCCTACGCAATCGCCGGGCGGGCTGCACATTTCTACGCGCCGTAATGTTGGCGATGACCGACATTACTGGCGCGTTACCCAGTGGCTCATGCCTTGCTTCAATCTTTTCCCACCCTACGGTGATAACCCCTGCGGTGGGCATGCGTGGGTGCCGATTGACGATGAACACTGTTGGACCTTCAGTATTGACTATCACCCGCACAGGCCGCTTGACGCGACTGAACTCGAGGCTTGTCATGACGGTAAAGGTATACACGTCAAAGTGATCGAAAATAGTTTTGTCCCGCAGGCCAATATCCACAATATGTACTTTATGGATCGCCGCGCGCAGCAGGAGAGAAAGACATTCTCGGGCGTCATGACCATCGGTATCCAGGACGCTGCAGTGCAGGAAAGTATGGGGGCAATTACAGACCGCGCAAAGGAGAATCTGGTCTCCACCGACAACGGAATCATCATGACGCGAAATCGCCTTTTACAGGCGTCTAAAGACGTGGCCGGTGGCAAAACGCCACCTGGTCTGAACATCGCCACCCAGCGGGTCCGCGCAGTATCGATGGTTGCGCCGCGCAGCCAGAGCTTTACCGAAGCGCTGGCGGCGCACGAGGCGTCTTTGAAGTTAGCGGAGGCTACTGCATGAGCGCAGCAATCAAAACCGTCGGCGTGATTGGCGCAGGCCGTATGGGCCAGCCGATTATTGGACATCTGGCCAACATAGGCTTTATGGTACTGGTTCATGATCTTGACGCGTCAAAGAAAGCGCTGATTGAAGCCCGCGGTGCGAGCTGGTCGGAGACTGCCGCGGAACTTGCCAAAAACAGTGATGCCATTTTGATCTGTGTCGGCTACGACCGCGAATTGCGTCAACTTATCTCCGACGTAGGGATCTTGCCGCATACGCGCCCGCATACGATCATTGCTGTGCTATCTACAGTACTACCAGCGACCATGACCGAGCTGGCTGAAATAGGTCGTCAGCAGGACGTATATATTCTCGACTCGACGGTCTGCCGTGGTGGCAAGGCGGCCGACACCGGCACGTTGCTTTCGTTCGTTGCCGGCGCAGTTGAGGTCGTCGCACGGTTGAAGCCCGTACTGGCGGCGTATTCGACCGACATTGTGCATACCGGCCCGGTCGGCACCGCGCAAGTCGCCAAGGCGGCCAACAATTTAATCCTGTGGGCTTGCCTGGTCGCCGATCACGAAGCGCTTGCCCTGGCAAAACGGTTTGGCATGGACATCGAGGTACTGCGACAGGCGCTGTTGATCAGCAGCGCGAATAACTGCGCGCTGAAAGACTGGGGAACGCAGTCGATGGCGTGGGCGCAAGACGACATGGCGATTGTCGGCGCGATGGCCGACGAATGTGGCGTCTCGCTGCCGCAGGCGGGCGTTGTGCGCGAGATTTGCCGCACCCTCAAGCCGCGTCGCTACAAACTTGACGAATATGGAGTCTGACTTGCGGGTTCGCTCATTCCTCTTGTTGGCTGGTCGCCATCTGTATTTGCCGGTAATCGCATCCGTGTTGACTCTTGTGGCAACGCAAGTCGTGACGGCCGCAGCACTCTCAGTTGAAGCCCTGGCGAACTATGAAGGTACAGACCGGACGCAGCGCCTGATTGTTGGGGCGAAGAAAGAAGGCACGCTCAACCTCTACACGTCCCTGACAGTCGAAGACATGGCCGTGCTGAATGCGGCATTCGAAAAAGCCACCGGTATAAAGGTGCGGATGTGGCGTGCATCCTGCGACAAGGTGTTGCAGAGGGTGCTGGCCGAACACAAAGCGGGCCGAACCGAGGTCGATATTATTGAATGCAACGCGCCGCCGCTGGAGGCGATGCATAGAGAGGGCGTCTTGCAGGCCGTGCGTTCACCCTGGCAATCCGAGTTGATTGCTGCTGCTGTGCCGGCGCACCGCGAATGGGTAGGTACGCGCCTCAATGTGTTCGTGCAGGCCTACAACACGAAAATGGTAAAGAAAGAAGAATTGCCGAAAACGTATGCGGAGTTGCTGCATCCGCGCTGGAAGGGGCGGCTCAGCATCGAAGCAACTGACGACGACTGGTTCGCCAGTGTTGTGCGGGGACTTGGTGAGGACAACGGCCTCAAGTTATTTCGCAACATCGTCGCGCAAAACGGCTTATCGGTGCGACGCGGCCATACGCTGCTGACCAATCTGGTTGCGTCCGGGGAAGTACCCTTTGCGTTGACCGTTTACAACTTTACCGCTGAACAGGTAAAACAAAAAGGCGCGCCGCTCGACTGGTTCGTGCTGTCACCAGCCATTGCACGCGCCAATGGCGTCGCACTGGCCAAGCGCAGTCCGCATCCGCATGCCGCCCTGCTGTACTACGATTTCATGATCGGAGATGAAGGCCAGAAAATTCTATTCAAGCGCGATTTTGTGCCGACCAGTCGCAAGATCGAAACGCCGCTCAACCGCGGTCCACTGGTCATCATTGACGCGAAGCTGGTGCTCGATGAGTCTGAGAGGTGGACCAAACTCTATGACGACATCATCGTCAAACAAACCAAGTAAACAACCAGAGGTAACCATATGGAAAATGAATCGCACTATCACAGCAAGAAAGATCGCGTGTTTGTACGCGCGATTGCCGGTCCTTATAACCTGACCGACGAATTGAAGCGCTTACGTTCAATGCCACGTGTCCGCAAGGGCAAAGATATCAAGTTTAACGACGGCCCGCAGGCATATAGCCGCCATTATGTCGAGCCAAAGGACGGCATCACCCAGACGTTTCACCTTCATCTGGAAGAATACGGTCCCGGCGGAAAATCGCAAAAGCACGGCCATGTCAATGAGGCGGCGTTCTACATTCTTGACGGTGCTGGCTATGAAATTCACGATGGCGTTCGTTACGACTGGAAAGCAGGAGATGTCGCGATCGTGCACAACAACTGCGTGCACCAGCATTTCAATGCGGATCCGGTCAAGCCAGCAAGAGCGCTGGTGATTAAATCCAAGCCGATGTACATGTTCATGAATATGCTTTTCCAGCATCAGGTTGAGCCGCGGTCGACCGAGCCAATGCCAGGTGGTATCGGATTTGAAGCACGTGAAGGTGAGCAGGATTACAACCATTCGGCTGACTGATCACCTTGCCAAATCAACCCAATTTAACAACGAACTAAGGAGAAAAATCATGTCCTGGGGCGAATCGAAAGCATGGAAGAAGGGGACGGAAAACCGTCCGCTGTATCAAGGGCTGCTCGAAGACGCGGCCAGCGCACCGACACGCAACGCCAAGCGTGCCAAGGTTGTGCATCCGGAAGACATGCCATGGGAAATGTCCAGG
>JANYHZ010000177.1 GCA_025362135.1 Betaproteobacteria bacterium
CGCCCCCTATCGTGTGTTTTTCGCGCAACCCGATGTCACGTCGATGGTGATGATCGCCTGGCTCTCGCGCATGCCGGTCGGCATGATGGGGTTGGCGATGCTCATGTTCATGCGCGAATCGCTGGGGGACTTCAAGGTCGCCGGTAGCGTCGTTGGCGTGTATTTCGTGTCGATGGCGGTGTTCGCGCCGGTGTGTGGCCGCATCATTGATCGCGTTGGCCCGCATTGGCCATTACGCATCTCCGGCGTATTCAACAGCTTGTTTCTCGTGTTGTTATTTACGGTCGTGACGCAAAAAATGCCGCAAAACTTCATCGTGATCGCTGCCGTTTGCGCCGGTGCATTTTCACCGCCGATTGCGGTGCTGACACGGACACTGTGGCGGCATCGATTCCCGGACGAGGTCAATCGCCGCATGGCGTTTTCAGTCGATTCGATCATGATCGAACTTAACTTCACCGTGGGTCCCGCACTGATCGCGCTGGTGATCGCTGCGTTCGGCGCGAAGGTGGCGTTTGCGCTGGCTCTTGTGGTCACGTTCGCTGCGTTCATTGTTTTTTTATTCACACCAGCGCTGAGATACTGGAAACAGGAGCCTCGAATTGAGCGGCACTTGCTCGGCCCACTGACGGAACCAAGACTGGTCGGCCTCTTCGTGGTCACTTTCGGCCTGACGTTCTCGTTCGGCATCCTGGAGGTGGGCTATCCTGCATTCGCAACCCACCTTGCCCTGCCGGTATTGGCTGGCGTGCTGCTTGGCGTGAACTCTCTTGGCAGCGCCGTCGGCGGCGCAATTTACGGTGTGCTGCATCCGAAGGCACCGCTGGAGCGCCAGTTCGCGTTTGCCATCGGCATTATGGCGGTTCCGTTTCTGTTGCATTGGTGGGTAGACCAGATCGTTGTGTTTGGCGTCATCGCTTTCTTTGCGGGTACGCTCATCGCGCCTGCGTTGACGGCACAAACGCTATTGATTACCCGAATCGCACCGAATAAATATGCAACCGAAGCGTTCACCTGGTCGGCGACTTTCATCGTCAGCGGCATTGGAATCGGCATGGCAGCGGGTGGCACCGTGACGGAATTGGTCGGTGTGAAATCGCCGTTCCTGCTCGGCAGTGTGGTGCTGGCCGGGATGGCGATGGCGACGCTGTTGTTGCATCCAAAGAAGGGCGCATGACAAATCGCAATCGCCTCCTCTAAATGTCCCCCGGCGAAGCCGGGGCTTTACCTCAATGCATTAGGGCGCAATCTCTCGCCGCATGGTGACGAAGATTGTGGCGGCAAACACGGCCTCGATTGCGGCGCCGGAAAACGCACCGAACTCCGGCGAAGCGTTTGCTTGTCCCAGTGCATAGCCGGCCAGGGCAAGTGCAGCACCACAGAACCAATAAGTCCGCGCCCCAAAGATGGTGGAAAAAGTCAGATAGCGACCGCCAATGATGAAAAGCATGGCCGGGAAGAACCACTCCATGCGCAGGCGTGACACGCCGTACGCGAGCGGCAACGCCAAAATCATCCAGAACGTTGTAGCCAACGCGAGGGTACCGAGTGGATTGCCTGGGTTGTGTTTGCCGGATCGTCCGATGGCCCTTGCGAATAGCAATGATATGGGGTGAATGAACATGCCACCAATAAATAGGGCCCATACAGCGCGTTCAGGAGACATGACCACAGATACGATCCCCGCGATCAGCCACACAGCGGCAGATATGAGCATGCCGGGCGCGCCACCGTAGTACGCGAAGCGCATCTCCCGTTGCGCGGCGGCAATAGTCACGGAAGGCTTTTCAGTTTGCGAAAGTGTCATGTGATTGTTGCCTAATAGTCCGAGTTTTTTCGACAATACGCCTACGGATGGCGCGCTTGACCGCCACATTGGCCGGCTTCGCCGTCCCTGTTTCGAACGGTCAGCCAATTGTTAACTTTCGCAAACTGTTGCCGATTGCCTTGCGGTTGCACCGCTGCCTGATCGATAATTTCTGTACGAATTTTCGATAGCGAAATAAAGAGTAGCAATGCGATCCGCAGAATCAGGCTTACAGGACGGCAGCAACCATGATTAGCCACAAAGACGCGATGGAAGGCAAACTCCAGGCATTAAGCGCGCTGCTGGACGATCCGCACGCGGACGATGATGAATGGGCTGTTGATTTGCTCTATACGCTCGAAGCGATTTACGAGATCGCGCTTCATCCGGAAAAGCAAGTCGTGGCCGCTTCGCACGCAAACCACGCGGTCGCGGCGTAGTCTTTCAGGCTACCCTCCCCGCGCAGCGTATTTTTGTAGCATCAATAACGCCGCTAGTGGGCGGCATTCCGCCGGAATCCGGCGTAGCCAACCTCACCGGGCACTACAACGGCTCGACAGAACCCGATCCCCGCACCGTCTTGCTCACATTCGCGGGCGAACCTGCGTAGCGCACTTCCCCAGAACCGGACACGCTGGCCGTCAGTTTTTCCCTGGCGTGCACTTCGGCATCACCCGATGCCGCAATCTTCACGGCGGCCTCCCGCGCAACGAGCTTGCGTGCGCGCACATCGCCGCTGCCCATGATCTCGACATCAACCTTGTCGGCGGCCCCGGCCGCGTAGACGTCGCCAGAGCCGTGTATGGATATATTTACCAGCGCCGCTTGCAGCGAGGGAAACTTGATGTCGCCGGACCCCCGGATACTGGCCTCCACGGATTTGCCCTCCAATGCGTCGACGACCACATCGCCCGAACCGTGAATGCCCACCTTGAACTGCTCGGCGCGAATGGATTTGAATTTCACGTCGCCCGATCCGGCGATGACGATGTCGAGTTTGTCGCTTTTCAGTTCATCGCCGATCACGTCGCCTGAGCCTTTGATGGTGATGCCGTTGAGCGATTTGACGGTCAGGCGAATTTTGATTTCACGCTTGCTGGAAAACCCGCGGGATTTGTCGGCGTCGATGGTGAGTTCGCCTCCCTCAACGCGCGACGCCATCAGTGCAAGCAAGTTGTCGTCGGTCGTGATGGTCAGCGATTCTGTGGGTCCCTGGGCGAGCGTTACTGTTGCCGGTAGCGCCAACACCAGCCTCGAGAAATTGGCCACAGTACGTGCTTCCTCCCTCATCACTCCCGAGCCCTTGGTTCGGTTGCTGCCATACCTGACGTTATTGCCAAAATCAAAATTGAAATTCCACGAAAAGTGGTTCGATTTCGGTGTGTCACCTTCGTCGGCGCGCGCCGTACCGGCGATAGCGACACAAAGCGTGGCGGCCGCAGCGGCGCTGATGAGTCGGTTGGCTGGCGTATGGTTGATTGCTTTCATCGTGATCTCCAAGAATGAGTACGACCATTCTAGGAATGGGCAGCCGCAATGACAGGCAATTGCGATGGATTGCAGAATGACGAGTGTGACGTGATCGATTTGGCGCGTATCCTGTCGAAAGGCAGGTAAACACCAGCATTGACGCGGCAAGTGGGCCGAAAACGGCTGAAAACACCCGCCGAATGGCGAGGCACATATCAAAACTTCAATGTAACGCAAAAGTTCGTCGTTCCGGAGGGACGTCAATCCATTCCACGGCGAGTGTCAAAAATACGGATTCGATACGGCTCCGGACACCGACGCGCAACGTACATATCCTATCGCCTCTTATTCTTTCTCTAAAGGAACCAGCATGGAAAACAACGACAACAATCCCACCGGCCATCGCACTCGCGAACACTCACGTACGGGTACCGCTTGGATCGGTGCAGCCATCATGGTCGGCGCGATTGTCGCTTTCTACGTGTTGCGCGAACACTGGGGGCACGTGC
>JANYHZ010000284.1 GCA_025362135.1 Betaproteobacteria bacterium
AGCGGCTTCGTCAAGCGCCTCGGCGAAGACAACCTGCGTTCCTCGCTCGAGGATGCGCTGTACATTGTCGGCGCGCCGCATGAGGCGCTGGTTGATCGCGACGGGATTTAGATCAGGCCGGACGTCGTCGAAAAGCGCGCGATCAGAAAATCAACAAACGTTCGCACCTTGGCGGAGAGATGTCGGCGGCTCGGGTAGACGGCGTAGATGTTGTACGGCGCGGGTCGGAAATTTTTCAGTATCTCGACCAGTTCGCCCGATTTCAGCAATGGCTTGACGATGAAGTCGGGTTCCAGCGCGATACCGGCACCCGCCACGGCAATCGCAGCCAGCATTTCGCCGTTGTTGGCGTGCACGCTGCCATCGATTTTTACGCCGATCTCTTTTTGCTTTTGATCCAGAAAATGCCACAGGTTTTTTACCGGCGCATATTCGTAGGTGAAGCAATTGTGTGCGGTGAGATCGTCCGGACGTTTCGGTGTTCCGTTGCGTTTGAGATAGCTGGGCGACGCGCACGCGAGAAGGCGCATGCTGCCGATCTTGCGAGCGATCAGATTCGGATTGCCAAGATCACCGATGCGTATGGCCAGATCGAGCCCTTCTTCAACGAGATCGACAAAACGGTTGGAAGCCGAAATATCGAAACGCACTTCCGGGTGGAGCGCCTGAAACGCACCGATGGCCGGCGCCAGATGCGGCACACCAAAGCTGGTCGAACAGGTCAGCCGGATCGTGCCGCGCGGTGCGACGGTGCTGCTTGACACCACGGCTTCGGCTTCCTCAAGGTCGGCCAACAGGTGTAGCGCCCGTTCGAAGTAAGCTTGCCCGCTTTCCGTCAGGGAGATGCGTCGCGTCGTGCGGTTCAGGAGCCGGGTGGTCAGGTGTGTCTCAAGCTCGGCGACATGCCGCGATACGGCCGAGGTTGACATATTCATCCGCTCGGCGGCTCGGACGAAGCTGCCCTGTTCCACCACCTTCACAAACACCGTCATTGCCAGGAGCCGATCAAGCGCCATGTTTATTGTTTAGATAATGGGGATAATTAATTGCAATTAAAGCTCTTTATCCCGATTAAAGCAACGCGCATAGTTGATTTCTTCAACGGCCATTGGGTTGCCGTTTACAAACAAAGGAAATCACATGAAGCTATTTTTCTCACCCGGTGCCTGTTCACTCTCCCCACGTATCGCCCTGCTGGAAGCGGGTCTGCCTTTCACCACGCGGAAGGTCGATACCAAAACCAAGCAACTCGACGGCGGCGGAGATTTCTGGGCGATCAATAGCAAAGGTTACGTGCCGCTGCTGCAACTGGACAATGGCGAATACCTGTCTGAAGGCCCCGCGATCATCCAATACATCGCGGATCAAAATCCGGCATCCGGCCTGGCCCCGGCGGCAGGCACGATGGCGCGCTATCGCCTGCAGGAAATGCTCAATTTCATCACGTCCGAAATTCACAAAGGCTTTAGCCCGCTGTTCGATCCAACGTTATCGGCGGAAGTGAAGCAAATCTTCAAGGATAAACTGGCCAAGCGTTTTGACTGGCTCACCACGCAGCTCGAAGGCAAGAGCTATCTGATGGGTGAAACCTTCACCGTCGCTGATGGTTATTTGTTCACCGTGCTCAACTGGGGCCAGTGGGTTGGACTCGATATCGCCAAGTGGCCCGTGCTGGCGGCGTTTCAGGCGCGTGTTGCTGCGCGACCGAAGGTGCAGGAAGCGTTAAAAGCTGAGGGATTGATTAAATAATCTCGCCTTCGCGGGGACGACGGCGATTGAAATTTTTCTCAATATTGGCAATCGAAGCAAATAGTTGTCACCTCGGAAAACCATCATGCAAAAACTGCCCACCTTCTTCATTTCTCACGGCTCACCCATGCACGCGATCAACGCGGGCGCGGCGGGCGACGTGTGGGCAGCGCTTGCCAAACCATTGCCAAAACCCAAAGCTGTCCTGATGGTTACTGCGCATTGGGAAACCAATCTCCCGATGCTCTCCGGCAACGTAAAGCCTTCGATGATTTATGACTTCGGCGGCTTTCCGGAGGCGCTCTACAAAATCAACTATCCTGCTCCGGGCGCGCCGGACATCGCAGCCAAGGCGCAGGCTCTGTTGAAGAGCGCAGGGCTGACAGCGGGCATCGACGGCTGTCGTGGTTTTGATCACGGCACCTGGGTGCCGTTGCTGAAACTATGTCCAGACGCGGACGTACCCGTTGTGCAGCTATCCGTGCAGACCGCGATGAACCCGCGCCACCACTACGATGTCGGGCGGGCACTTGCGCCACTGACCAAAGAGGGTGTGCTGGTCGTTGGTTCCGGACATCTCACGCACAACCTGCGCGACTGGATGATGTCGCGAGGGCAGACCGGGCACGCACCGTATGCGCAGAAGTTCCAGAGCTGGGTATTCGAACACCTCGCCGCGCACGATGTCGATGCACTTACCCGTTATCGGCAGGAAGCGCCGGACGCGTTTCGCGCGCACCCGACCGAGGAACATTTCCTGCCCTTGTTTGTTGCCCTGGGTGCCGCCGGGGAAGATGCCGATTCCGAGCGTGTATTTGACGGCTTCGAGGGCAATGCGCTCGCGATGGATGTGTATCGATTTGGTTCGCGAACATAGTTGCGCACCGCGCGCACTCACTTGAGCTTCGCGATGTCCTCAGCCTTCACACACACCGCCTTGTGTAGCCACAGCTCGATACCGGGCTCGCCGATGGCTTTCACGCGATCCGCCCCGCCGCGCGGCCCATAAGCCTGTTTGGAGTTCGCCCCGCCCCACGTGGACGTGAGCAGTTTTGGCGTTGTCCCACGCATGTCGTAGACCGAA
>JANYHZ010000200.1 GCA_025362135.1 Betaproteobacteria bacterium
CGGCCGCGCGCAGGTAGGTGCCCATGACGAGTGCCAGCACCGGAAACATCGGCAGGATGTAATGAGGCAATTTGGAGCCGGATTTACTAAAGAACAGCAGAATGAATGCGCTGTAAATCAATACGAACTTGATCGGAGAAAATATGCCCGATTCGCCGTTCGTCGAGGCGGTTCTGCGCCAGCCGGCGACGCATGCGGGAATCAGCGTAACTGCCAACGGCAGCAAGCCCGCAAACAGGATGGGAAAGAAAAACCACCAGGGCTGTTCACGGCGATGCACGGTGCTTAAGAAGCGCTCGAAGTGTTCGTGGATGAAAAAAAATTGCGGAAACTCGGGGTTTCTGAGTGAGACGCTCACGAACCAGGGTACCGAAATGGCGAGAAAAATCAGCGACCCTCGACCCCATCCCAGCTTGAACAATAATCGGAAATCGCGTTGGAAAACACAGTAAAGAAACAACGCCGCTGCTGGAAAGACAATGCCAATAAGCCCTTTTGACAGCACCGCCGCCGCCATCGCCGCCCAGGCAAGCCAGAGCCAGCGACTACGAGACAATTGGGCCGGGTCGTGCTGTGAAATCAGGAATGACGACACTGCCAGCGTCATCCAGAAAGTGAGTCCCATATCGAGCGTCACGATCCCGGTCATCGCCATGAAGAACGGCGTACTCAGCATCACCACGCCGGCCAGAATGCCGGTCTCTTCATCGAACACACGCTTGCCCGTGTAGGCGATCAACAGGACGCAGCCCAGCCCGCAAAGGGCGGTATAGAGGCGGGCGGTGAACTCACTCTCACCGAATAGCGTGAAGGCAATGGCCGTTGCCCAGTACTGCAAGGGAGGCTTTTCAAAATACTTCAGGCCGTTCAGTCTCGGCGTCACGAAATCGCCGGTCACGACCATTTCGCGCGATATTTCGGAGTATCGACCCTCGTCCGGATTGGCAAGCCGCCGGTACCCCAAGTCACTAAGGGAAATGAAAATTGCCAGTAACGCAAGTAATATCAGGTATGGTCGGGGTAGTTGGGAGAACATGGGCTGAGATGATGTGGCAGATGGAAAACGCAAGCTCGGGCGCGTGTCAGCGTGGCAACGGTGCCGCGCGAAGTACAGCCGAAAAGAGCCGTGATTTTAACTCGACTTCAGCAGAACGATAACGGCTCCTGCGCCGCCATCAGCGGGCGCGGCGTCGCAGAACGCCAGTACCTCATCGCGTCGCGAAAGTGAAAGCCGCACTTTGTTGCGAATTACTGCCACGTTGTTCGGGGATCGGGTACCTTTTCCGTGGACGATGCGCACGCAACGTATGCCGCCGTGACGTGCACGCACGAGAAAACGGCCCAGTTCGGTTCGCGCCCCATCCGTGGTGAGGCCGTGCAAGTCTAGCGATGCTTGAACAATCCATTGGCCGCGTTTCAGTTTGCGCAGCACGTCGGTCGGCAAACCGGTGCGCTTGAAGGTAATGAGATCGCCATTCTCGATATCGGCATCCCAACCGGATGTATCACTCATCATCTCACCGGGAATGGCCAGATCGTCTTCGATGCGCTTGAACGGGATGGGCTTGGGGCGCGCTTTTTTCATCGTCGCGCGTGCGGGTACGATCAATGGCACGACACCGTCGCCGGCCATTTCAGCGCGGAACAGGTCTTCATCGTCGTTCGGGATTTTGCCCATCGTCTGTACACTGTATGAACACCAGCATTGACCGGCCTTTCAGGCCATTTCTGCTCTGCGAGTCGCGCCAATACTAGAGTTCACTGGTGCGATTCGGCGCCCAGCCTACGAAATACTTTCGAGATACTTATCCGCATCCAGCGCTGCCATGCAGCCCGTGCCTGCGCTTGTCACCGCCTGACGATAGACATGATCCTGCACGTCACCTGCGGCAAATACGCCCGGCACGGAGGTCGCGGTCGCGTTGCCTTTGAGGCCCGTCTGGGTCACGATATAGCCGTTCACCATCTCAAGCTGGCCTTCGAAAATCTCGGTATTGGGCTTATGGCCGATGGCGATAAAGCAGCCGGTCAGCGCGAGATCGCGGGTTGCACCACCTGCCGTGGACTTTAGACGAACGCCGGTAACGCCGGTCTTGTCGCCCAGCACTTCGTCGAGTGTGTGGTTCCAGAGAATGGTGACCTTGCCTTCCTTCTCTTTCGCAAACAAGCGGTCCTGCAGGATTTTCTCCGAGCGGAATTTATCGCGACGGTGCACCACCGTTACATGCCTGGCGATATTGGAAAGATACAACGCCTCTTCGACTGCAGTGTTACCGCCCCCGATGACGCAGACATCCTGGCCTTTGTAGAAAAAGCCGTCGCACGTGGCGCAACCGGAAACGCCTTTACCCATAAACGCTTCTTCAGACGGCAGACCCAGATATTGAGCTGATGCGCCCGTCGCGATCACCAGCGCGTCGCAGGTGTAGGTGATGGAGTCTCCCTTCAGCACAAGCGGCCGTTGCTTGAAATCGACAGCGTTGATGTGGTCAAAAATAATTTTGGTGTCGAAACGTTCCGCGTGCTTCAGGAAGCGTTCCATCAGATCGGGGCCTTGCAGTCCTTCAATGTCGGCGGGCCAGTTTTCAACTTCGGTCGTCGTCATTAACTGCCCGCCCTGGGCAATGCCGGTGATGAGTACGGGCTTCAAATTGGCACGTGCCGCATAGATGGCCGCTGTGTAACCGGCGGGACCGGAGCCGAGGATAATGAAACGATGATGCTGAGTGGACATGCTTTTCTCTCTGGATTTGAACTCGATTGATGCGATATTTTAACCGAGCGACTGGGTGACACTTCATATGTGAGGGAGCGGCGACAAAAATCAATCTGACCGGGCGGTCGGAAATTGGCACAGTCTGTAGTGCACCCTGGGTCGGCATCTGTGAGAAACTAGAGCCGCACGCCAGGAGCTGCGATCAGGGCGCTTGAATGGCGGACAAAATTGATGGCAGGAGGCACGATGTTACGTTTGATACCGCTATTTAAAGACTTGAGCGACTCCGACCTGGCCTTGCTCGGTGACCTTGCCATCGAAAAACCGGTATCCAAAGGCACCGTCATATTTACCGAGGGGCAGGACGGCGATTCGCTTTACCTGATTGCCAGCGGCCGTGTAAAAGTGTTCATCGGTGACGAGGATGGCCGCGAGATTATTTTGAAAATTCTTGGCCCTGGCGATTTTTTCGGGGAAATGGCATTGATCGACAAGCAACCGCGCTCGGCATCGGTATCCACCCTCGAGTCCTCGACATTTCGAGTCCTTTCCCATCAGGCTTTCGAGCTTTGCATCGAGAAAGCGCCGCGTATCGCGGCAATTGTCATGCAGGCGCTGGCCAAGCGTCTGCGTGATGCTGATCGCAAGATTTCCACACTGGCGTTAATGGATGTTTATGGTCGGGTGGCCAATACCCTGCTTGAACTAGCCATCGTCAATAACGGCAAGCTGATCGTCGGCGAGAAACTTTCGCAGCAGGATATTGCCAACATGGTCGGCGCATCGCGCGAAATGGTAAATCGCATCCTCAAGGACCTCTCCGAGCGTGGATACATTTCCGTAGAGTCCAAGACAATCACGATCCACGACCAGAAGTTGCCGCCTTCGTTTTGACCGAATTGGACTTGTCCGTTTTTTTGCGTCGCTCCGCGTGTTGACATTATTGTGAATGCGTTTGATCTATCCTTTATTGCCACTAATAACCGCCACTTAGTTCTACTGTGTTATTAAATATGCAATGGTGTTGCCATCACTATAGGTCCGACAGAGGTATTGCACGGGCACGACCCTTGAATCCCGGTATGAACAGTACAACTCAGAACAAACTGAAACTGGAACTCCCTTGGCGCTAGAATTAAGCAGTAAAACAATAAAAAATAAAAGGGGCCAAAAAATAAAAGAAGAATTAAAGTGGCCAGAATCCCATGGCACTACTTCAAGAAAAAGTAACGCTGTCATTTCGAACGAAGAGAGAAATCTGCTTTTGCACTACACCACAACAGCAGCAGATTTCTCACCCGATAAAACCGGGTTCGAAATGACACGAAAATAATTTCGCACGGAATCACACATGGCAGGCCGCCAGCCTAAGGTAGTGCCATTGTGGCCCGGATCGCATTCTTTGCGCGCGCTCGACAAACCTCGAGTGCACGGCTTTCCTCTCCTACAAGTTCTCGCAGGAGTCTGTTGCGCTCATGAAAGATTCCCTTGCATGACGGTCAACTTCGGCAGTAGTACGGGCACGTCGCTACGGATAATGCTCCACAACGTATCGTTATCGATGCCTAGATAGCCGTGGATTAATCGGTTGCGGGTAGCGATGATAAGTCGCCAGGGAATTTGTGGATTGGCCAAACGAATCGATTCAGGAATATGTGTCGCTGCTTCGCCAAGCAGTTCCAGATTGCGCACAGTCGCGTCGTAATTGAGTCCGCTCGACACGAAGCGTTCCTGCTCCATGCCCTCGGTGTAGTTCATTACTTTCTCGGCAAAGCCGATCATGTCGTCAATGTAAAAACGCCATTCGCGGTTTGTCGAATCAGACATGCACAGCATCTTTTTCAATGAATGGACGTAATTCCGCGCGCAACGCCTTTTCGGTCACCAGATCGACTGGGCAGCCGAACAGGTCTTCCAGACAAAACTGCACGCCAAAATAGCGCGCTGAAGTCGCTGGGCCATCGAAGGAAACAAGGATATCGATGTCACTTTCAATCTTTGCCACATCGCGGGCGGTGGAACCAAACAAGGCGAGACGCGTCACGCCAAACTGTTGGACCAATGCGGGTTTGCTTTTTGTCAGAATTGCTAATGCGTCGGCGCGGTTCAATGCAGCCTCCTGTCGGAATCATGATTTGTAAGACTTTACTTGCTGTCGCAATTGTTTTCCAGTGCGCGGACTAGTTTATCCAGGAATCAATCAAGGATGCCCAGTTTTCTCGGCACAAAAAGTGAAGAACGCCATTCTGCGGGCAGTTCAGACCATAAATGCCCTGAACGCCGCACCAGTGCTTGTGGTTACAAATCAAATAGGTGAGCTAATGAGGTGCCAAGGCAGCTTTTGATGTTTCCGTTTTTCATGAAACTGAATGCCCGCTCCTGTAACCGGGCGAGGGACACAGTGAACCGGATCTGGTCGTGTCGTACGCGCCGTCCCGGTTTACAAACGAAACCGCAAGCATCTGCGACGCAATTCATTTGTGCCCCGTTGGGCCGGTAAGGAGCGCCGTACCCGTTGCCAGCGGCTATAATTCCGTTCAATGAGCGCGAGCAACTTGAACGAAATTTTTGATCCCACCGCACCGCCGACGCGGGCGGATACGCCGCAATCCACGCGCCTTTCGCGCCTCATGCGTGAAGCAGGCTGGCTCGTGTTTCTGGCACTTGCTGTGTATCTGGTGTTGATTTTCGCGAGCTTCCACGCGAGTGATCCCGGCTGGTTTTATACGGGTAAAGACGGACCGGTACTGAACAAGGGCGGCACCATGGGTGCCACGATTTCACAATTTGCCTTTGGCGTGTTTGGTCTGTCGGCCTGGTGGTTGGTGTTGCTCGCGGCGTGGGTGGTGATTCGCCTGTTCCGCCGCGTCGAAATCTGGAGCATGTTCGATCAACGCAACCTCGCCATTGCCCTGACTGGCTTCGTGCTGCTGCTGGTGGCGTCCTCCACACTGGAGGCACTGCGACTTCATTCGGTGACGACTTCGTTGCCGAATGGGCCAGGCGGCGTGATCGGAAGCGTCCTGTCGGGTGTGGTCGAAACCGGCTTGGGCTTCCTCGGCGGCACTGTGCTGCTGCTTGCCATTTGCGCAGGCGCATTGAGCGTCTTTAGCGGTCTTTCATGGATCAAGCTCGCGGAAAAAATCGGCGCGGGTGTGGAGTGGCTGTTCTTGCTCGTCAAAGAAAAAATTGAAGCCCGTCGCGACCGCGAGGCAGGCGATCAGGCCGTTGTTGAGCGCGACGAAAAAGTGGTGGAGATGAAGCGATTGATCGAGGACCATCCGCCAATTCGCATCGAGCCGACCGTCACCGAGATCCCGCAGTCTGACCGCATGAAAAAAGAAAAGCAGGTCCCGCTGTTTTCAGATCTGCCCGATTCTCCGCTGCCGCCGATTGCGCTGCTCGATCCGCCCGACGCGAGCATCGAGCGCCCAACCAACGAAACGCTGGAGTTCACGTCGCGCCTCATCGAACGTAAACTCATGGATTTCAATGTGCTCGCCAAAGTAGTGGCTGCACACCCGGGCCCTGTCATCACCAGATATGAAATCGAGCCTGCGGTTGGGGTGAAGGGTTCGCAAATTGTGAATCTTTCGCGAGATCTGGCGCGGGCGCTTTCCGTGATTTCGATTCGTGTGGTCGAGACGATTCCGGGCACGTCGCATATGGGCTTGGAGATACCAAACCCGAAGCGGGAAATGGTGCGCCTCTCGGAAATTCTTGGCTCGACCGTCTATGCCGACATGCATTCGAGGCTTGCCATCGCGATGGGAAAAGATATCGCTGGTCGTCCGGTTGTCACAGACCTTGCGAAGATGCCGCACGTGCTGGTCGCAGGTACCACCGGTTCAGGAAAATCGGTCGCGATCAACGCGATGATTTTGTCGCTGCTTTACAAAGCCACGGCGAACGAAGTCCGGCTGATTTTGATCGATCCAAAAATGCTCGAACTTTCAGTCTATGAAAGCATCCCGCACTTGCTGGCCCCTGTCGTAACCGACATGAAGCACGCCGCCTATGCGCTTAACTGGTGTGTGGCAGAGATGGACAGGCGCTATAAACTCATGAGTACGGTGGGCGTTCGCAATCTGGCGGGATACAACAGCAAGGTGCGCGAGGCCAAAGAGAAGGGCCAGCCGCTGCCGCATCCGTTCTCGCTCACGCCCGACGCGCCGGAGCCCTTGGAGGCCTTGCCGCTGATCGTGGTGGTGATCGATGAATTGGCTGACATGATGATGGTGGTCGGCAAGAAAGTCGAGGAACTGATTGCGAGGCTTGCACAAAAGGCGCGGGCTTCGGGCATCCATCTTGTCCTCGCCACGCAGCGCCCGAGCGTTGACGTGATTACCGGCCTCATTAAGGCAAACGTCCCGACGCGGGTGGCCTTTCAGGTGTCTTCCAAAATCGATTCCCGTACCATTCTTGACCAGCAGGGTGCAGAGGCGTTGCTGGGACAGGGCGATATGCTATACCTGCCGCCGGGCTCCGGTATGCCGCAGCGGGTGCATGGTGCGTTCGTGGGTGATGCCGAAGTGCATCGCGTGGTCGAATACCTTAAAAAGCAGGGCGACCCGCAATATATCGAAGGCATACTCGATGCACCTGAAGAAACCATGCTCGAAAGCATGGGCGAAGGTGGGAACGGTGGCGGCGGCGAGCAGGATGCCCTTTATGACCAGGCGGTACAGGTGGTGCTGCAAAACAAGCGTGCCTCTATTTCACTGGTGCAACGTCATTTGCGGATTGGTTACAACCGGGCGGCGCGGCTACTTGAAGACATGGAAAAAGCGGGGTTGGTGTCGTCCATGCAATCCAACGGCAATCGCGAAATCATCGCGCCGAATAAAAATATTGAGAATTAGATGCCGAGTCCCTTTTGTTATGCCACCGCCCAATCAAACATCGCGACACGAATGATGCCGCAAGTTTCCGGTACGAGTAGCCTCGATGAAGCGTAGCGCAATCGAGGAACACTCTTTGCATGGACACAGCGAAGATCGACGAACCCGGATTTCGCTTCGCTTCATCCAGGCTACTGTCCTTTTGACCCTGACGGTAGCGACCTGCCTTTTTGGCGCTCGCCCCGTCGTCGCAAACGCCATCGCCGATTTCCAGTCCTTCACGTCATCCACACAATCGGGCCGGGCCCGTTTCGAGCAGTCGGTGTTCGATGCCAAAGGGAAGCAGATACAGCGTAACAATGGCGCGCTCTCCTTCGTTCGCCCGGGAAAATTTCGCTTCCAGTATGAGAAGCCCGCGCAGGTCATCGTTGGCGACGGAAAAAAGGTTTCTTTTTTTGATCAGGATTTGAATCAGGTCACCGTCAAGAAATTTGAACAGGCCTTTTCGAGCACACCCGCAGCGCTGCTCGCGGGTAAGAGCGACATTGAAAAAGCATTCACGCTGGTGGCCTCAGGTGAAGCCGAAGGATTAAGCTGGCTTGACGCGGAACCCCGGCAGAAAGACGCCGGCATTGAAAAATTCCGGCTTGGCTTTTCCAAAGGGCAATTGGCTGCGATGGAATTAAATGATGCGTTCGGCAATCGCACGCGTTTGAATTTCTCGAAATTTGAACGCAATCCGAAAATCGACAGCAAGGATTTTGTCTTTGTGCCGCCGAAAGGGGCGGACGTCATCGGCGAAGAAACGGTCGGCAAGTAAGGCTATCGAGACCGTACAGGAACGGGATTTTTTCTCATATGGAACGACCATGAAAACCAAAGCTGCCATTGCATGGAAAGCCGGGTCACCACTGACGATCGAAGAAGTCGATCTGCAAGGCCCGCAGGCGGGAGAAGTGCTGGTCGAAATCAAGGCCACAGGAATCTGCCACACCGATTACTACACGTTGTCCGGTGCTGATCCTGAAGGCATCTTTCCGTCGATCCTCGGTCACGAGGGGGCGGGCGTAGTGGTGGACCTCGGTGCAGGAGTGGGTAGCCTGAAAAAGGGCGACCACGTCATTCCGCTTTACACACCGGAATGCCGCCAGTGCAAATTCTGCCTGTCGCAGAAAACCAATCTGTGCCAGTCGATCCGCTCGACCCAGGGGCGTGGCTTGATGCCGGACGCCACCAGCCGTTTTTCCATAGACGGCAAGCCGATCTATCACTACATGGGCACCTCAACCTTTTCCAACTACATCGTGGTGCCGGAAATCGCCCTGGCCAAGATCCGTGAAGATGCGCCGTTCGACAAGGTTTGCTATATCGGCTGCGGCGTCACCACCGGCGTCGGCGCGGTGCTGTTTACCGCCAAGGTGGAGGCGGGCGCCAATGTGGTGGTGTTCGGTCTCGGCGGCATCGGCCTCAATGTGATCCAGGCGGCGCGCATGGTCGGCGCCGACAAGATCATCGGCGTCGACATCAACCCGGCGCGCGAGGCGCTCGGCAGGTCGTTCGGGATGACCCACTTCGTCGATCCGAAAGCGGTCCGCGGTGACCTCGTCGCGCATCTGGTCG
>JANYHZ010000203.1 GCA_025362135.1 Betaproteobacteria bacterium
TGAAATACGAGCCACGCGGATCAAGCTTGAATTTATCGTGATTGAAAAGCACGAAAGCTTCTACGCTGGCCTGCTTGGTCAACTCCAGCGAGGCATATAACGTACCGGTCGGAATGAGCGCCTCTTTGATTTCCGAGCCCGGTGTGCGCAGCTTGGAAATATCTATCGAATTTATTACGTTTATGCTGTTCGGAATGAATGTCGATTCGCCCCAGGAGATGACCTGTTTGCCGGCACGAACATTCAGGTTTTTTCCACCGACATCAAATGTGCGCGCCACGAACGCGTCGAGAATCTGCGCGCCCCTGCCCAGACGATCCCTGCCAGCCGGACCGAGGTTGCCCGCGCTTCGCGCTTCTGTATCCACAAAATACAAGCCACGTACAAAAGCGCTCCAGCCGTCATATTTTGCGGAGAGTTCGTGTGTCCCCTTAAGCAACTGCGAAAAGGCCTTGCCTTTTTTATACGCTTGATCACCGTCGTCGTCGTTGACTGAACGCGATACGCCGCCGTTGGCAAGACCGATCAATGTAGGACTGGCGTTTTCTGCCCGCACCGAAATGCCGTAAGAAAACGTCGAATCAAAGCTGCCGCTGAAGCCATTGTCGTAGTTAAACTGGATCGCGTTTGCGTTGCCACTGAGCGCCAGCGCGACAGCGACGGCTGAACCTTTCAGGACGGGTGAAAGTGCGCAAGCGCGCTTGGATAAATTACTCATCTGATGCTCTCCTCAAGGGTAATATTTGAACCTGACTTCGGCGATCTCTTGGCGTGTATTACTGCTGTTTGAGCAAGGATCCCGTCTTTCGAAATACTTTACAGGAAATTGTTTCTACAGAAGCAAATTACGGATTGTGCAGTGCAGCGTAAAAAATGACGGCGAAGTCCGTAACAGGGGAATCCCTTCAGTTGTGCCAGCAAGCCCTAGCGGAAAATGCGTTTTTGCTTCCGGTCATGCGTATATTCGGGCGCGCATCGGACGTTGTATTTATGCAACGTCCGCGTTCATAGCGCCTCAAACAGGCCGGCCGCTCCCATGCCGGTGCCAATACACATGCTGACCATTCCCCACTTCTGTTTGTTGCGACGCATTCCATGCAATAGCGTGGCAGCGCGGATCGCACCGGTCGCGCCGAGGGGATGACCGAGCGCAATCGCACCGCCCTGCGGATTGATTTTGTCCGCGTTCAGACCGAGATCCTTGATGACCGCAAGCGCTTGCGCGGCAAACGCTTCGTTGAGTTCGATCCAGTCGAGATCGTCTGCCTGGATACCCGCCTGACTCAACACTTTTGGAATTGCCTTGATCGGCCCGATCCCCATGATTTCCGGTGGTACACCGGCGACGGCGAAGGAGACGAAGCGCGCTATCGGCTGCACGTTGTATTTTTTCAACGCTTTCTCACTCATCAGCAGCACTGCACCTGCGCCATCGGACATCTGTGACGAATTGCCCGCCGTCACACTGCCACGCGCGGCAAACACGGTACGCAATTTCGCCAGTGATTCGATGCTTGAGTCAGCGCGCGGACCTTCATCGGTATCCGCCATTTTCTTTTTGTGTTTGATCGCGCCGCTGGCTAGATCCGGTATCGCGGTATCAATCTCGTAGGGCAGAATTTCATCCTTGAATCCGCCTGCTGTAATGGCGCGCGCCGCCTTCTGGTGCGACGCCACGGCAAAGGCATCTTGCTCCTCACGCGTTACCTTCCACTGTTTGGCGACGTTCTCGGCGGTAATGCCCATACCATAGGCAATGGCGACGTGCTCATTGCTGGTGAATACGGATTGGTTCAGCGCGACCTTGTTGCCCATCATAGGCACCATCGACATGCTTTCCGTTCCCGCAGCGATCACCACATCATCATCACCCGTGCGAATACGATCTGCAGCCATGCTGATGGCTTGCAAGCCGGACGCACAAAAGCGGTTGATGGTCACTGCTGGCACACCATCGGGCAAGTTCGCCAACAACACGCCGATACGCGCCACGTTCATGCCCTGCTCACCTTCTGGCATCGCGCAGCCGACGACGACGTCACCGATATCGTTCGGATCGAGTCCGGGCACGTGTGCAATCACGCCGCGCAACACATGCGCGAGCATGTCGTCGGGACGGACATTCTTGAACATGCCGCGTGGCGCTTTGCCGACTGGCGTGCGGACCGCAGCGACGATATAGGCTTCCTGAATTTGCTTGCTCATTTTGATTCTCCAATCCCTGCGCTTAATTGCGCAGTGGTTTACCGTTTTTCAACATGAATTCGATTCGCGCCTGGGTTTTTTCCGTCTTTGCCAGTTCGCAGAAGTGTTTGCGTTCCAGTGCCAGCATCCAGTCCTCGTTGACCATCGAGCCCGGCTCGACTTCGCCGCCGCACAAACACGCGGCGATGCGTGAGCTGATTTCGTAATCGTGATCCGAAATGAACCCGCCCTCTTTCATGTTGATGAGCATCATCTTCAGGGTCGCAATACCGGTGTAGCCGGCAACTGGAAATGCGGTCGGTGCGAGCGGTGGACGATAGCTCGAATTAGCCATTGCACGCGCGGTTTCCAGCGCCACGTAAAGCAACTCATCGCGATTGAAAATAATGGGGTCGCGCCAGCGCATATGGCCCATTTCCTTGGCCTCCTGCGCGCTCTTTGATACTTCACCCATCGCGGCGAGCTTGAAGCTCTTCTGGATTGCTGGCAACAAGTCGCCGCCATTGGCCGCCAACGCCGCGCGTAGCGCCATCTCCTTCAAGCCGCCGCCCGCCGGCAAAAGCCCCACGCCAACTTCGACCAGGCCGATGTAGCTTTCCAGCGTGGCGACAACGCGATCCGAATGCATCTGGAATTCGCAGCCACCGCCGAGTGCCATGCCATCCACGGCAGAGACCACCGGGATCATGCTGTACTTGATGCGCTGCGATGTTGCCTGGAATCGTCCTACCATCGCTTCGAATTCATCAAACTGCCCGAGCTTCAATGCTTCGAGCGCTTTCACCAGATTGGCGCCGGCCGCATAAGGCGGCTCGGTTTGCCAGATAACCAGCGCCTTGTAGTTTGCTTCGGCCTCGTCGATCGCCTTGTTCAAGCCTTCGAGCACATCACTGCCGATGGAGTGCATTTTTGTTTTAAACGATACGATGGCGATATCGTCATGTCCCTTGGTGGTCCACATGCGCACTGCATCGGTTTCGAAAATCGTCGTGCCCTTATCAGCCTTCTCACCGAGCAGCAGTTCTGGATAAAGTTGCCGCTGGTATACCGGCAAGGTCGAGCGTGCAACCATTTTTCCAGTCTTGCCAGAGAGCGAACCCTCATTGGAATGCACGCCTTTTCTGCCGTCTGTTACCCACGCAGGTAGCGGTGCGTTCGACATCGTTTTGCCAGCGACGATGTCCTCGGCAATCCACTTGGCGACCTGCTCCCAGCCCGCAGCCTGCCACGTTTCAAACGGCCCCATCTTCCAGCCGAATCCCCAACGGATAGCGAAATCGATATCGCGAGCGGAGCTGGCGACATCACCAAGGTGCACGGCGATGTAGTGGAACACATCGCGGAAAATGGCCCAGAGAAATTGCGCCTGCGGATGTGCGCTGGCACGCAGCGCGGCAAATTGTTCTGTAGGGTTTCTGATCTTCAGAATCGCAGCGACTTCATCGGCGACCTTGCCGTCCGACGCACGGTAATCCTGTTTGGCAAGGTCCACCACCAGGATGTCCTTGCCCTTCTTGGTGAAGAAGCCTGCCTTGGTTTTTTGCCCAAGCGCGCCCTTCTCGATCAGCGCTTTCAGGAATGCAGGGACGGCGTAGTACTTGTGCCATGGGTCATTCGGCAGATTGTCGTCCATCGTTTTGAATGTGTGAGCAAGCGTGTCCAGGCCGACCACGTCGGCCGTGCGGTACGTTGCACTCTTGGCGCGACCAATCGCGGGACCCGTCAGTGCATCGACTTCATCGAATCCCAGCTTGAACTGCATCGTGTGATGCATGGTGGCGGCGATGGAAAACACGCCGATGCGGTTGGCGACAAAATTGGGCGTGTCGTTGGCGCGAATTACGCCCTTGCCAACGGTGGTGACGAGGAAGGTTTCGAGCTGATCGAGAATCGCAGGCTCTGTGCCGGGTGTGGGAATCAACTCAACCAGTTTCATGTAGCGCGGCGGATTGAAAAAGTGCACGCCGCAGAAGCGGTGGCGCAGCGCTTCCGGGAACACTTTCGACAACTCGGTGATCGACAACCCGGATGTGTTCGACGCAAAAATAGCATCGGCGCGCATGAATGGTGCGACCTTTTCATACAACGATTTCTTCCAGTCCATCCGCTCGGAGATCGCTTCGATAATCAAGTCACAATCCTTCAGCCATTCGAGGTTGTCGTCGTAGTTGGCTGGTGTGATCTGCGTCGCGCGCGCCTTGCTGGCGAACGGTGCCGGCTGCAACTTGGCCATGCCATCGATGGCTTTAAGCACGATGCCGTTCTTCGGTCCTTCCTTTGCGGGCAGGTCAAACAGAATGGCTTTTACATTGGCATTGGTTAGGTGCGCCGCGATTTGCGCGCCCATTACACCTGCGCCAAGGACGGCGACTTTTCGGATATGGAAATTACTCACTTGAAACTCCTGGTTTTCGATAAATGCAATTTTCAATCTCTAGCACCGGCGCGGCTCGCAGACCAAAAATGCCACAAGATGCTCGTCAATGCTGGTGTTTCTCTTCTTTTTCCAAATAAATTCTCTACTCCGGTGGTACCGGCCTTGGCTTGCGCTGGTCATCAACAGCCACGTAAGTCAACTGCGCCTCCGTCACCTTCACCACCTCTGCACCAAACCGTTGCCGCTGCGCATAAACCTCGACGTCCACAGTCAATGACGTGCGCCCGACTCTCACCACGTCGGCGTAAAAACTCACCAGATCCCCCACCAGCACCGGCTGCTTGAACTGAAATGAATTCACCGACACCGTCACGACCTTACCGCGCGCACGCACCGTCGCGGGAACGCTTCCGGCCAAGTCAACCTGCGCCATCACCCAGCCGCCAAAGATCGTGCCGTGCGCATTGGTATCAGCCGGCATCGGGATGATGCGAATCACCGGTTGACGATCTTTTGGCAGATGCGTCACTTCGCAAAATGGCTCATTCGATTCTTCCGTCACAGCACGTGTCCTTTGTACATATCGTTTATCGCGCTTGCGTACTTCTGAAAAATAACGTTGCGTTTGAGTTTCAATGTCGGCGTGATCATGCCGTTGTCGATCGTCCATTTCTCGCGGGCCACCGCAACCTTTCTAATCAGCGCATAGCCGGGAAACCCTTTGATGAGCTTGCCGATTCGTTGCACAAGGAATTTCTCGGACTTGACTTTTCCGTCGCCGTCAATTTTCGGATCAAGCCTGGCTTCGCTCGCGACGCGTTCCCATTCTTCGTCGTTGAGCACCACGATCGCCGACAAATATGGCTTGGCTTCACCGTAAATAAGCACTTGCTCGAACAGTGGATCCATCTGGATCGCCATTTCCATGTCCACCGGTGGAACTTTCTCGCCGTTGCCAAGTACGATGATCTCCTTGACCCGACCGGTGATGTGAATAAAGCCGTGCTCGTCGATCCTCACCTGATCCCCTGTATTGAGCCAGCCGTCTTCCGAGAGCACCTGCCGGGTCGCCTCCGGATTGTTCCAATAGCCCATCATGATGTTTGGGCCCCGCGCCAGCAGGACGCCGTTCTCGCCGATACGCGTTTCGACTCCGGGCACCGCAGGACCGACCGAGCTGGGGTCGTTTTTTTCGAGTAAATTTACCGCGAGCAAAGGCGAAGCTTCGGTCAGTCCATATCCCTGGCATATCGGCAGGCCGAGTCCGACGAAGACTTTCGACACCGCAGGCGACAGCGCTGCCCCGCCCGCCACCGCAAAGCGTAGCTTGCCACCGAGTCGCGACAGCAATTTCTCGGCGACCAATTTGTTCAGTACCGGCCACAACAAAAACGATGCCTTCCATGGCCCGCGTCCGTTCCGGTATTCGAATCGACTCCAGCCGACATCGACGGCAAAATCGAAGAGCTTCCGCCTGGTTGGCGATGCCTTTTTTAATTGCTCGTTGATCGCGGCGAGGAAGCGCTCGTAAATACGCGGAACGGAAAAGATAATGCTGGGCTGGACAATGCGAAAATCCTCAGCAAGCTGTGGAATCGAACGCGAGAAGACGATTGACGCACCCGAAACTACGTTCAGGTAGTAATCGGCGGTGCGTTCAAACATGTGCGACAACGGCAGAAAAGACAGAAAAATGTCCTCCGGAAAAATGTCGTACACGGCGAGCCCGGACTGCACGTTGGAGAGAATATTGCGATGTGAAAGCATGACGCCTTTTGGCTTGCCGGTGGTACCGCTGGTGTACACAATGGTGGCCAGATCACTGCCTTTAGCCGGCGGGCGCGCAAAGCTGCCGGGATTCCCGGGCAGCCAATCGGCGAGCAGTTTTAATCGGGGCTCGTCCGGATCAGTCACGGGTTTGACGGTCAGGATGCATTTCAGTGTACCCAACTGTTCCCGCACCGTTTGCAAACGCTTCCAGTGCTCATCGCCGTCGATGACGATGATTTTGACGTCGGCATCGTTGAGGATGAATGCAACGTTTTCCGGCCGGTCATCGACGAATAGCGGAACCGTGACAAGGCCCTGCGCAAATGCACCTTGATCAGCCAGTACCCAGTTGATGCTGTTCTTGAGCATCACCGCGATGCGCTCGCCTGGCTGCAAGCCCTCGCGGCGCAAGCCCTCGCGCATACGGGCAACCAGATCGGCCATTTCCCGCCAAGTCGCGTCTTGCCAATCTTTTGATGCGCTGTTGAATTCGCGATAGGCGGGCGCGTTTGGGGAGCTGCGGCAGCGCAGCGCGAAGACGTCAGCGATTGTCGCTGAATCGTCGAACATCAGGTAACGCGTACCACTGCGGTTTTGCAGGATGTTCGAGTCCACCAATGGATGTCTCCTCGTTGTGGTCGCGGCTCTTATGGCGCGTTGAGGCAAATGATCCGATGTGCGCAACACTGCGCCCGGTTCGCGTCTGTGATTCGTGTTGGGATCTTCGACGATTATACGCGGCATCATTCGGAACGAGAGGGATGGCATGTGCATCAGTCTGGCTGCAACAAGGAGTATCCGGCCTTATGCATTTCGCTTGCGCGGACTGACGTACATGTTGATGTCTGCATGCACGACCAGATTGCCATTCGTGTCTTTCATGTCCACGTTGACGACTACATCGCGCGCAGGGCCTTCGGCAAGGTCGCTCGTCGTGCACTCGGCAATCAAATCTGTTTTGCAGGTCTTCAGATACTGCACGCTCATACTCTTGGGCAGCCAGCGCATCGACGCAGGCAAACTCGCTTCCATCATCGTGCCCGCACCCAGCTCAGCCAGATTGCACGCGGCGATGGCATGTACTGTGCCGATATGATTTTGCACCGCGCGACGCTTTTTCAGACTGACACGCGCGTAGCCGGGCTTCAACTCTTCAAAGCGTGGCGCGATGGTACTGAAGTACGGTGCTTTCCAGCAGACTGCGCGGGCGAACAGCCACCTGCCCATGGGCTTGTCCTTGAGCTTGATCCACATCGCCATCGCGTTGCTCATGGTCCGCGCCGCCTAGATCGATTGCCAACCGGCATCGGCGGCAAAGCGTGCGCCGTGTTTCTGTTCCAGCGCCTTCATTTCCGCCAATAATTTGTCCTTGCCAGCGCTCCTGAGGTAATTGATCGGCCCGCCACGATGCGGCGCGAAGCCGGTGCCGAAAATCACACCAGCGTCGCAGAGATCTGCGTCGGCGACGATACCTTCATGTACGCAGGCGATTGCCTCATTCACGGCCGGAAGTGTCATGCGCATCCACAGCGGTGCCAAGTCGACGGTACCGGAGCCGTTCGCTTTTTGAGGGCGACCGCTGACCCATTTGTAAAACCCTTCGCCGGATTTCTTGCCGAGCTTTTTGGCCGCGACCAGCTCTTGTATTTTCTTCGGTTCCGGCCCGCCCGGCTTGGCCAGTTCCTTTCCAACCGCGAGGCCAACATCCAGACCAACCGTATCGGCCAGTTCGATGGGACCCATCGGCATCCCAAATTCACGCGCTGCAGCATCGATGACTTCCATCGGAATGCCCTCTTCCAGCATCACCTGTGCTTCGGTCATGTACGGCGTGAGGATACGGTTCACCAGGAAGCCGGGAGCGGATTTCACCGGCAGCGGCAACTTGTCTATTTTTTTCACGAAGGCTTGCGACGCCCGCATTACGTCAGCAGAAGTCTGTGGCCCCTCGACGATCTCCACCAGCATCATTTGTGCGACGGGATTGAAGAAGTGAATGCCGACGAGACGCTCCGGTCTCGCCAGCGATACCGACAATTCCTGCAAGGGAATCGACGAGGTATTGGTCGCGAGAATCGCCGACGTTTTTAGTCGCGGCTCGATCTGCGCGTAGAGTTTTTTCTTGATGTCTGCGTTCTCGACAATCGCCTCGATCACCAGATCGCAGTGGGTAACGCCGTCGCCTTTTACGTCCGGGACCAGCCGGTCCATCGCTGCCAGTATCAAGTGCGGCTGCTTCAAGCGGCGCTTGACCATATCGGCGGCGCGCTTGATCGCTGGGGCGATGCGCGCATGGTCCAGATCCTGCAGCGTTACCGTAAAGCCTTTTAATGCACACCATGCTGCTATATCGCCACCCATCACACCTGCGCCGACCACGTGCACGTGCTTGATCTCGCCATCCTTGCCACCCGCGCCCAACGCCTTCAGGCGGTCCTGCAATTTGAATATCCGTACCAGATTGGCAGCGGTTGGATGCTTGTACAAGCTCGTCATTGATGACGGATGTTCGGTAGGCACGTTGCGCGGATCGCCGCCGAAGTTCTCCCACAAATCGATGATGGCGTAGGGCGCAGGATAGTGATCCTTGCGCGCTTTCTTCGCTACTTGCTTCCTCGACATATTGGCGATGATGCCGCGCACGATGGGCCAGTTGGTGATTGCGTCCTTGAGGGCGGGCGTATGCGGTGCGGGCGGCTTCTTCAGCAGCATGGTTGCGGCGTTGACAAAGTGCCGGCGCGGGGCGGCGACGTCGACCAGCCCCATTTTCTTTGCGCGCCTGCCATCGACCGCACGACCCGTCAACATCAGATCCAGCGCCTGACCCGCGCCAATCAGCGCGGGCATGCGCTTGGCACCACCCCAGCCGGGCACGATGCCGATCATCACTTCGGGTAAGGCCATTTTTGTTTTTGGACCGTCGTCCATGATCCGGTATTTGCACGCCAGGGCAAGCTCAGTGCCGCCGCCCATGCAGAAGCCGTGGATCAAAGCGACGGTCGGAAACGGTAAAGCTGCAACCTGATCGAACACAACGTTGCCAAGCGTGGTGAAGGCGAACGCTTCTTCGGCGTTTTTCAAGGTGGTGAATTCGTCGATGTCCGCTCCGGCCGCAAAACCATTTTCCTTTGCCGAAAGAATGACGAGGCCGCTGGGCTTTTTGGCCAGTGCACTCAGTGTGCTGCAAATATCGGCTAGTTCACGCAGGGTTTCGCTCGAAAACGTATTGGTACTGGTTTCCGCGCGATCAAACGTCAGCCAGGCGAGATTGTCGGCGTCAGTTTCAAGGCGCCAGTGTTTCCAGTTGTACATGTTGTTCTGCTCCGGTAG
>JANYHZ010000210.1 GCA_025362135.1 Betaproteobacteria bacterium
ACCACCGCATTTTCAAAATTCCGGTGTTGAATTTCGTTTTCCGCACGGCGGGCACGATTCCGATTGCCAGCGCCAGGGAAGATGCTGCAATGCTGGAGAAGGCCTATGAGCGGATCGACGCTTATCTCAAGGAAGGCGAAATCGTCTGCATTTTCCCTGAAGGACGCATCACCGATAACGGCGATCTTTATCCATTCAAGAAAGGTATCACGCGCATCATCGAACGCACGCCTGTGCCGGTGATTCCGATGGCGTTGCGTGGATTGTGGGGGAGTTTTTTTTCTCGGTGGGGAGGCGACGCGATGCGCTATCCGCGGGGTGTGCTGTCGCGCATTGCACTCAAGATTGGCACCCCGTGGGACGCCGCAACCGTCACGCCGGAAGGACTGCAAATGAAAGTAGCTGAAATTCGCGGAGACTGGAAATGATTGATGTCGCAATTGCAGTGGCGAAATGATGAACCTCCAGAGCCGGCGGTTGTTTGCAGACATTTTGTGTCCGCGAGGTGCGCCTGTTGTGGAGTTTCGTCTTTCCAACGCCCCAACTTAGACAAGGGCGATTGACTATGTGGTTCTGGGGTGCATTGTCGGGTTTGTTCGCGGGCGCGGCAATGTACGGCTGGTCGGGTGCGTTCTGGGGCGCTTTGATTGGCACACTTACCGGACTCCTGCTAACGAAGCAGGGAACATCAGCCAAGGAGACAGCCAAATCCATCGAGCTTGAAAAACGCCACGAACAAACGCAAAAGGCGCTTGCAGATATTCATTGGCGGCTTGCGCGACTGGAGCAGGACGCTGCGCTTCCGCCTTCGCCACTTGTACAGGCAGCGATGGCTGCGGTACAGCCGACTCCGGTGATGTCCGCAACCGAAGTATCTGTGCCGCCGCTGACGGAAGTTAGTGTTGCCGAAGTATTGGTGCCGGAGTCGCTGCCCGCTGAGCCACCGCTCGCAGAACTTTTGGTGAAGCAAGTGGCGACGATAGCCGCGCGGTCTCCTCTCCCGTCGGAATTAAACGCTGCGACAGAGAGCGCGTCGCTCAACGCCGAGAGGCAAATAGAATCCATGCCGAAGCCAGATGGCCCAGGCTTTATCGAGCGCATGCTGGAAGGAAATATCGTCGCCAAGCTCGGTGTTGTGATCCTTTTTTTCGGTGTCGGCTTCCTGCTCAAATTTGCCTATGAACGCGGCATGCTCCCGCCGGAACTGCGTCTGCTTGGCGTGGCCGTGGCGAGCGCGGTGATGTTCTTCCTCGGCTTTCGCCTGCTTGAACAGAAGCGTACCTACGCGCTGATTTTGCACGGTGGCGCGATGGGCCTGCTGTACCTCGATGTATTTTTTGCCCTCAAGACGTTTGCGCTCATCGGTGCGCCGCTGGGCTTCATGTTGTTCGCCGGTCTCGGCATCGCCACTATTGCGCTTGCGGTGAAATTCGACGCGCGTGCCTTTGCCGCACTTGGTCTGATCGGCGCGTTCCTGGCACCCATTCTGGCGTCCACGGGTAGCGGCAATCACGTGCTGCTGTTTTCGTATTACCTGCTGTTGAATTTGGTGATTCTCGCTGCGAGTTGGTTCAAGTCCTGGCGTGAACTCAATTTCATCGGCTTCCTGTTCACGTTTGCCATCGCATTGATCTGGGGCTACGCGACCTATCAGCCTGAAAATTTCTCCACGGTCGAGCCGTTCCTGATCCTCTTCTTCCTGTTGTATCTGGCCATCCCGATCCTGTTCGCGTCGCGCCAGTCACCGGAATTAAAAGGTTTCGTCGATGGCACGCTGGTGTTCGGCATGCCGCTGTCAGCGGCGATGTTACAGGCGGCATTGACGCGCGGCATGGGCGATACGGTGCTGGCCTGGAGCGCGTTGGGTGCGGCGTTGATTTATGCGGTGTTGGCTTGGATGCTTTGGCAGCGAGAAAAGATGCGTCTGCTCGCCGAAGCGCATATGGCGCTGGCAGTTGTATTCGGCACTGCAACACCGTTCTTTGCATTCCGCGGCTATCCAACATTCGCCTTCTGGACGCTGGAAGGGGCGGCGATATTCTGGATTGGCTGCCGACAGAAAAGCGTGTTGGCGCGTGCGTTTGCGCTCTTTCTTCAACTGGGTGCGGCGGGTTATTTCTGGTGGGTCACGCGTGATACAAGCTACGCCGATCCCTGGTGGAATGACCGCGTCATCGGTTGCGGGCTGATTGCAGCCGCATCGCTGTTGACGGCGTGGTTCATGCATCGCTTTGACGAGGCGATGTCGGCAACAGAGCGTGCGTTGCAAGATCTGCTGATTGGCTGGGGTTCTGTTTGGTTGTACTCGGGCTTTGCGCTAGGCACGTGGCAACAGTGGACGGCGGGCGAGACGCGAGTTTCTGCGCTACTCATTTTCGCCGCACTCATGTTCGCGGTGTTCGAATGGTTGGGAGCGGTGGTCAATTGGCGGATGTTGCGCCTCATGTCGCGCGCTCACGTGGTCCTGATCACTTTTCTGGCATTGGCTTGGGCGCTCCTGACGTGGGGGACGAACCCACTGGCGGGCAATGGCGTTTTCGCGTGGCCGCTGACGTTCATCGCCTACTTTTATGTTTTGCATCGCCAGCGCAATGATGACATCGAGTCATCCTACGGCTGGCGCTATCAGACTGCGTGGTTTCTCATGCTGGTGCTGGCGACGTGGGAAGCATCGTGGCGCTATTCGCGGGAAGAGTTTGGCTGGGTATTTGGCATTGGCGTGGCCGGGATCGTTGCCGCAGGATTGCGCTTCCGGCTGCGTGAATATTCCACCGCGTTCTCTACCGCCTTGGAGACCTCGAATTTGCTGCGCTCGTCCAATATCCCGCTGGTGTGGGCATTAGCATGGTGGTTCGCCGGACTGCATGGCTTGATCGAAACACGCACGTCGCCAGAGCATCACCTGGCGGTACATTTGATCGCGGTAGCCGCATCAATTTTGTTGTTCGAATTGGCTGGTCGAATGCTTGCATGGTCGGCTTTACGTCGAACGCAGGTGTTGCTGACGCTGGCAATGTTTGTTGCCACCATTGACTTGGCCAGCCGTGACGTCAATCCGTTCAAGGATGCACAGTTTTTTGCATGGCTGACCGCATTCGTTGTCGGCGATGTAGCGCTTTCGCGTCAGGAGCGCGACGAAAAGGCGTGGCTTTCGGGGTGGCAGCATGCCGCGTTGTTCAATTTGGTGTTGTTGCTGGTCGCGTGGGAAATTTGCTGGCGCGCTGACAATACAGGACTTTCCGATGCCTGGCAGTATGCAGGCGTGGGCCTCACCATTGCATTGGGCCTGGCCGTGGCGACCTTCGGCATCAGCAGAAACCATTGGCCGTTTGGCCCACATGCGATCACGCTTCGCAATGTTTCTGTGTGGCCACTGCTGGCAGCGTCGGTATTGTGGACGTTGCTGGCCAACGTGGATAGCAGCGGCTCTGTTGCACCATTGCCATACCTGCCGTTGCTTAACCCGCTCGACGCCGCGCAACTGGCTTTGTTTGCAGCGGGTGGCTGGGCCGTACGCACTTTGTATGGCAATGAGGCCACCGATAAAGGCTCTTCCCGCGCGCTGCTGCTGTTTTCGGCGGCTGCTTTCTTCTGGGTAAATGCCGTGCTGCTCCGCACCGTTCACCACTGGGCAGATGTTCCCTTCGCGTTGTCGGCGCTCTTGCATTCTGTTGTCGCACAAGCTGCGCTATCGTTGCTGTGGACCTCCACGGCCCTTGTGATGATGTTTGCCGCCGGAAAAAAGTCACCTCCGTCACGCGCCCTGTGGATGACGGGTGCAGCGCTGCTTGGTGTGGTGTTGCTGAAACTGTTCGTCAACGATCTTGGCAATACCGGGACGGTCGCGCGCATTGTGTCCTTTATCGGGGTGGGGGTGTTGTTGCTGGTCATCGGCTATGTGGCGCCGGTGCCGCCGAAGGCACAATCGTGCGAGGTGGTGGGGGAAATTTGACAAATGGTTATGGAGTGGACTAGACTTAGCCAATCATTCATTGGAGCTACAGACCATGCAAATTGTCAATATCCACGAAGCCAAGACCCAACTTTCCCGGTTTATTGATAAAGCCTCACTCGGTGAAAGCGTGATTATTGCCCGGGCGGGAAAGCCGGTAGCGCGGCTCGTGCCGCTTGAGAGTGAACGCAAAGTGCGCACGTTGGGATTGGGTAAGGCGGTTTTTTCGCTTCCAGCCAATTTTGGTGAGCTTCATCGTGAAGCGATAAAAGCTATGTTTGCGTCTGCCTAATCCTGGTGGCGCAGCGCACATTTTTACTCGATACCAATATTCTGCT
>JANYHZ010000290.1 GCA_025362135.1 Betaproteobacteria bacterium
CAAACGACGGACGGGCCGTGGTCATCCATGTCACCGATGCCCGGCGGGAATCAAGGCTTTCCCAGTCGGCATCCTCGGGTTGTATCTTGACTTGGATGGCGTCTTTAAATCCAATGCGCTCGAATGCCTTATTCCATTCGAGGATACCTTCCGTTATCGCGGGCCGATACTTGTCGGGAATGCTTCGATCCAGCCAGAAAATGATCGGCTTTTTCGGCTCGGAAAGCGCTACAGCGGAATCCTGCTTTTCGAGCCGCCAACGGGTGACGTATTGAACTTGGGGAGTGCGTGCCGAGTCGCCCGTAAAATCCCACATATTGGCCATAAAATACCCGACGCGCGCATCCGCCCGGCGCGGAGTCATCGGCTGTTCCGGCAATCGGGCGAAATTGTATTGCCAACCGAGGAACAGGCTGCGGATATCCTGCAACGTTCGTGGCGGCGGCGTAAACGGGCTGGGGCCAGGAATTACGGGCGGGAGTACCACTCTGGCCAGCGCATAGTGCGCACGGACATTGATATTTGTCTCTTCGGGAACACTGCGTGCTTTCACGACGTTCGAGTTGCGCGCATCAAATGCGTAAGGTTGGCGAAAGGCGCGCTCGAGAAACGCATTGCCGGACGGAATGTCTGTCAGCAACAGCGCGTTAGCTTCGATCAGCACCGATTTTCGTTCAGGGTGCGGCAGACTGATAACTGCCGCACTCGCCATCAAGCTATCCGAAAATCCTTGCTCTACTGCGCGGGCTTCACGGCTGCCCGCCTTGGCCGAATAGGTCACATTCTTCGACAGCAGTTGAACTTGGTTCCCCGCTTTGCGAAACATCCCGATCGCATTGGATCCCAGAAATCCGTTGTAACCCATCATTCCACCGTAGAGCAACTGCTCGCCGATGCCGTGCGAAAGACTCGCCGAGAACAGGAACGGCTGATTGAATTGCTCAGGCTTTATTTCAATCCAGACCTTTTCGTCTTTTTCGAATATCGTGAAAAAACCCGGAGTTTCCTTCGCATCCTTGATGACGTCTTTGAAGGGTTTGGTCGCGGCGGCGGAAGGGGAGGCAGCCGGTGCGGCTGCCGCAGGGGGAGCGGTGCCCGGTGCCTGCGCTGCGAGGGGTGCCTGCGCGATGGCGACTGCGGATAGCGCCAGGAGGATACCGGCGGAAAGCGTTTTCAAGGCATAAGGGTGCGATTGGGACATGTGAATCCTTCCTTGTGGGAATTGGGCTTTGCGGGTTGCCGCGCACGCCAGATCGGCTTGACGTGCACCAACCGACAACATGCGGGCTGAAAATGACAATTTTCCTGAGGTGCGGTAAAGGTTCCTGCGGTGGAGGCCAAGAACGCGGACAAGTGACGCCGGGTCGATACGTCGCCAGATGCATTTTAACGAAATCTCGCGATGGCGGCGAGCCGTTCGCTGAATGCAAAAACGGGGGCACTGGCCCCCGTTTCAGGAAGTTCCCGGGCGTTAAACCGAAAACGACGACCCGCACCCGCACGTGCTAGTTGCACCCGGATTTTTAATCACAAACTGCGCCCCTTCAAGGCCTTCTGTGTAATCAATTTCAGCGCCGATCAGATATTGGTAGCTCATCGGATCGATTAGCAGATGAACGCCATTTTTTTCGAGGATGGTGTCATCTTCATTGGTGATTTCATCGAACGTAAAGCCGTACTGTAATCCGGAGCACCCGCCGCCGGTAACGAATACGCGGAGCTTCAGGTCATCGTTTCCTTCTTCAACGATCAGCGCCTTAACTTTATCTGCAGCGCTATCGGAGAAAACCAACGGGGAGGGCATCATCGACATGTCGTTCATTTTTAATCTCCTTGCAATTGAGCATATATCAGGGCACGCGGGAGTAAATCAATTCCCCAATGCCGGCTTGAACTCTATCACCTTATCCGCCAGCAACCTGGTTTCACCTTCGTGGATCATGCGTCCCATGACAATGGCACCAACGTGGATTTCAATCGTTTTGTAGCTTACGTCCCCTGTGACCCGCGCTTTCGGCAGGAGTTCGAGATATTCTTTGGCACGCACCGGACCGGCGACAGTGCCATTGACGACCACATGGCCGACGTCAATCTCGCCTTCGACTTTCGCAATTTCCGAGAGTACCAAGGTTCCAGGCTTGTCACCAACTGCTTTGATATTACCCTTAACAACGCCGTCGACACGCAGACCACCGGTAAAATTCACGTCGCCATTGATAGTCGTACCTGCTCCGATCAAGCTATCGATCGCGCTTGCTTTGTTGGATTTATTGGCAAAAAAACTCATCACACACTCCTTTAGAGATTTGCGCTTTTCTGGCTACGAACCTCATAGCCAGGCAGCGCGAGGACACGAACCTGAATGCTTTTCAACTGCGCGCCTTGCGGAATTCTAAACCTGCCGTCCACTTTCTGGTAATAGCGAAATTCGATCTCGCCCCCCTGTCCGCGCACCTCGGCGTCCGAAGGAAAGCTCACAGCCGTTTGCTGAGTACCCGTCTGAATGCGGGCGACTATTTGCACCTTACCCTTGAAATCCTGCTTTCGCTGGCCACCTTGGGTAAGCAGCATGCGATAACGAAATTCATTGGGTAGCGCATCTGCTTCTATTTTCAAGTTCGCGATGGACAAGCCTTCCGGCACATTGCCAGACGACATGATATTGCGCAGAAAGGCCAGGTCTTCCTTGAGCCCCGCGTTCTCTTCTTGAACCTGTCCAACGTTCTTGGCGAGTTCTACCTGCGCGGATCGCTCAATCTTGAGTTGGCCCTCGCGTTCGTTCAGCAGTGTCCTGTTCAGTTCAAATTCACGCTGGAGTCGCGCGTTGTCCCCTGTTAGTTTGGCGATCTGGGCCGTAGCTTCCTCGCGATTAAAGCCTGTGATTTTGTAACTATTGTCGACCAGATACCACGCAACTGCGGCAGCCACGCCCATCATCAATCCATATCCGCCAAATTTCACGTACCAAGGGCTGTGCCTCTTGATCGCGACTTTTTCGGAACGAATTCCGATCTTGGAGCGAATTTTTCGCCACGCGCCGCGAAGTTTCATTTCGCTCAACATTGGAGGGCTTGCTCCTGTGATGTCCGTGAAACCATTAGAGCGCGTGACGCTGAATAAGGAAAAAGCCGCGAAGGCGGCTTTTTCCTTTCGAAAGGCACGTCTCGATTAGCGTTTCGAGAACTGTTTACGACGGCGCGCCTTGTGGAAACCAACCTTCTTGCGTTCCACCTCACGTGCATCGCGCGTTACGAGACCGGCTTTGGAAAGCTGCGGTTTCAGGGTTGCATCATAATCTATCAATGCGCGCGTAATGCCGTGGCGCACGGCACCGGCCTGGCCAGATTCACCCCCGCCGAGTACAGTCACCATGATGTCGAATTTGTCGAGGCTGCTGACCAATTCCAGAGGCTGACGCACTACCATTCGACCGGTTTCGCGAGAAAAATACACATCCAGTGGCTTGTCGTTGACCACGATATCGCCCTTGCCGGGCTTCATGAAAACACGTGCCACGGCGCTCTTGCGACGACCCGTTCCGTAATGATATTTACCGATCATGTTCGCTATTCCTTAAGCTTGAACCGTGAGTTCTTTGGGTTGCTGGGCAGTGTGCGGATGCGTGCTGCCCGCGTATATTTTGAGCTTCTTGATCATTGCATAGCCGAGCGGGCCTTTCGGCAACATTCCTTTGACCGCCTTTTCGAGGACGCGCTCTGGATGCTTTTGCTGCAGCTTGTTGAAGCTGGTTTCGTAAATGCCGCCGGGATAGCCCGTGTGACGGAAATACGTTTTTTGCTCACCTTTGTTACCGGTGACGCGCAGCTTTTCCACGTTGGTCACTATAATAAAATCTCCGGTATCAACGTGCGGTGTGTATTCGGGTTTATGCTTGCCCCGCAAACGCAGCGCAACTGCGGAGGCGAGTCGACCGAGCACCTTGTCGGTCGCGTCAACGTGGAGCCATTCGTGAACGACTTCTTGTGGCTTGGCGGAAAATGTTTTCATTGCAGTACTCACTTGTGTGTGGCCGCTAGCAGGCAAGCGGACCGGATGCTTGGAAACGATTTGTTGGAATCCGTGTTTTTTGGACACCCTTTTGGGGACACCACGGCAACAAGTCTTATCGCCAAGCAAACGGGGGTACTTGGCAGAACTCGAAATTATAATAAATTCAAGCACTCCCTGTCAATTCTGTCTCATTTGAGTGAAGCAGGCCTTGAAGCATTGGCATGTTCGATATACTTGGCTTAACGACCGGAGATACTCTTGAAAGCACGCATCAAATGGCTTGAAAATGTCGCCTTCCTGGCTGAAACGGAAAGTGGACATTCACTGGTCATGGACGGTTCGCCGGAATCTGGCGGACGAAACCTGGGGCCGAGACCCATGGAGACGGTATTAATTGGCACAGGTGCTTGTAGCGCATACGATGTCGTCCACATTCTCAAAAAGGGTCGTGAACCGATAACGGATTGCGTGGTGGAATTGGTCGCGGAGCGAGCGCCTACTGACCCAAAGGTCTTTACGTCAATCCACGTTCATTTCATTGTCAGCGGGATTGGTTTGAATCCGGCCAAAGTCGAGCGCGCCATTAAACTCTCTGCAGAAGTCTATTGCTCCGCGTCTGCGATGCTGGCAAAAACCGCGAAAATCACCCACGATTTTGAAATTGTGCCAACACCGGTGAACACCTGACTGCTGCCTCTGGCCGGATCAAACCCAATAGGTCGTGTTCGTCATGATTTTCGAAAACCCGCGCATCGCCGCTTTTATCGGCGCTGGCAGGTCCTCGGCACCATGCGCGACACCCATTTGGCCATGACGGATCTCGTCGTCGCGCATCGCTTCGAGAATCGCGCGGCTCACCGTGTCGTCAGGAGAAATGCGCCCAAGGTGATCATGCAAATGCGCCTCCACTTGACGCTCCGTTTCCACCAGAAAACCCATGCTCCACTTATCACCCAGT
>JANYHZ010000010.1 GCA_025362135.1 Betaproteobacteria bacterium
CGCCATCGCCCGCATCCTCACCCATCTGGGGTTGGCTGCGCAACCGCCACCGCGTGCGCCGGCGAGAAGGGTGGATCTGTTTGAGGCGGCGTGAAGGGCAAATCCGGACTGGATTTTGAGAGGACTGGGGGAGGTGTTCGGCCCGAGCACGTGTCATCGCCCGGATGATGTGGAAATCGGGCGCGTCGCGGCGCAAAGTTGCCTGCGATGTTGAGAAGATGGTGAGTTTTGAGTAAATGGCCGCAAGTTTGACCGCGGGTGTGTCATCGGATACATTCAGGATTCTTGAAAAATGGTGTTTGAAATTCCTATACCCCCAACCTCACGCCGATGCTCAGCTTCGGCGGGCTAATTACCGCGATGTTCTTGTTGCGCGTCTTGCAATTTTTCATCGGACTTCTCCTTGCGATGCCGATTTTTGCAATCGCGCGCTACGTTAGCTATCGAGAACTCTTTCGCGCGTCGCCTGAGCCGTAATCGCCAATAGAACTATATCCGGGGGTTTCGTTACGTCGAAGTCAACCTCCGCGCGCAGTCGATGCGGCCTCATTTGCACTAAATTTGACGCGTCTGTTTAAAGTTGGAAAGTTCCGTGGCCAAAATTGCTGTCGATCTTTGTATTAACATTCGCAATTGTGTATATTCATGAAAAATATTGGGAAGCATAAAAAAATGACCCCCCCCCCGCGCGCCGCAAAACTGCAATAGCTTTTGGCTAGTCGCCATCCTTGCGCTGGCGTCCGTTTGTGCGCAGGCAAACGCCGGCGGCGATGTAAACCCTGATAACACAAGCGTCAATTTATCGGCGGCGGGCATCGTCGCTGTCGCCAACGTTGCCGAGTCAATCAAGGACGCGCAAGGCAGAATTCGATATATCGTTGATCTGGTCGATGACAAACCCGACAGGCCCGCCAAGTTCGCCGATGTCAACAGTAAAATTACGTTTGAACGCGCCAGATCTGCTCAGCTCATTGACGACGTGACCAAGCTAAAGGGTATTGAGCTGCTAAGCACGACAGCGCTGGTGGGCACCAGCTTTACCGCCTACCTTACGGAAAAACAAGCGGAACAGTTCTCCAAAGACAATCGCGTCCTGCGGCTCACGCAAGACCGCTACTTGAAGCCTAGCGCGCTTTGGAGTTCCACGGGGGACCCCTATGAACACCAGTCATGGGGACTTTACGCCACCGGTGTGGCGAATGCGGGTTCGAGTAACGGTGCCGCGACCGTTTATGTCCTCGACACTGGCGTTGCCGTGCACAGTGATTTGAATGTTGTAGCAAGGTACGCCGCACTCAGCGGCATAAATCCTGTTGGTTGCTATGCGCATGCGACCCATGTCGCGGGTATTGTCGGTGCCTACGCTAACGGTGTTGGTGTGGTCGGGGTCAATCCGGGCGTGAAAATTGTCTCCATCGCTTTAGGTGATCGGAATGTTGGCGGTTGCTCCCAGGGTGACCCAGTAACGGGCGCGTTTCCAATATCCGCATTTGTGCAGGGCCTCGATCTGATTTGGTACTTGGTCGCGCAAAGCGGCACAGTTGGGATCGTAAACATTTCATCAAATGCGCCCAACGAGTTTTCGGCTGCTGGAACCATTGGTCAAAAAATGTTAACTGTTGCGACACCATCCAATAATGGAGGATACAAGGGTGCGCTGATTGTTCAATCGGCAGGTAACGATAATCAGGACGCATGTCCATTCGCCTACGGTCCGGCGTCATCCTCTGATGGCATTTTGGTCGTCGGTGGCTTTGATGACAATGGGCAACGGGTAGTGCTTCTAAATGGGCTGAACGGATATGCGGACCCCGAGCCCGGGTCCAACCACGGCAGTTGTGTGGATGTATGGGCACCGAGCCAGCGCATCAAGTCGACTTGGGCGGGTAACTCTTACGCAGTTCTTTCGGGCACATCAATGGCCGCGCCGCACATCGCAGGTTTGGCTGCCCGGCTACTTGAAAGTGATCCTTATTCCATCACCAGTTCCGCAGCGCTCGAGTCGGCGGTTCGTGCGCGCTTCAAGACCATCGCCGGATCGGCCCTGACCATGGCATCGCTCGACCCTGCTGCTGTGAGCGCCCGTGCCACTGTGGAAATAGCGCAAGGCACGTTGCGCTCAGGCAGCAGCCCGAACAACACTATCAACTTCATCAAGTTCGATAACGAACCCATCAACCTTCGGTACCAAGCCATTGGTGCCCGCACCACAGAAACATGTGCGGTACAAGGAACGCGCGATGGCAGTTACTATATTTGGGCTTACTTGTCGGCGAGTTACACATTCACCGGGTTGACACCAGGTCAATACACCTGGGCAGTGACTTGCTTTTCGCCGGAGGGTGTAACGTCGCCGACTGTTTATGCCAGTGCCACAATCCTGCCGTCGGTTAGTCTCCAATGGCAGGCCAGCACGTCGACCCTAGTCAATTTGTTACCGGTCGCGCATTCCGGCACAGTCCAGTGGGGAACCGGTGGGCTGTTCGACCAGTCTTACACCAGTACGGGTGCCACGAGTTGTAGCATTCTGGTTTATGGTTTTTGGGGCGGCTCCTTGGGCGACCCTGATAATGTCAGTCGCAACCCGTTTACTCCGTGGGCGTTGGGCACCCCAATATTGTGGGACAGCAATGCAACTTGGGGGCCATTACCAGCCGCCTACGTCTTCGAACAACAGCATTTTGAGCCTCCCCTAATCTTTCCCCCGCAAACAGTGCCATTCGATGGTTACAAGTGGTACCTGACTTGTGGGAATGCCTACCAGTCGAAAACCATTTGGATGTACGGCGTGCGCTAGTACCTTGGTTTGGCGTGTTCAGTGTCATGCCACGGTGCGTATTCCACATCTTCATGACACTCAAGCACTAATCACTGTTATTGCCGCGCTCCACACCGCATACGTCCGCGCGCACAACGCAAAAATTGAAAGGAAATGATCATGAAACACCGAATACTTTTATTTGCCCTCTTTCTGGCGGCCATCCTCTGTGCGGGACAAGCGCGCGCGCAATTGCTAGTTCCAGGCTCGAACTTTCTGTTTCCTACCAATCCGACCTCTGCAGATAGTGTCACGGTTAGTATGGGCCTCCACTGTAGTCTTGCCGCTTTCAAAGCGAATGCATACCGCGTGAGTATGACGCAAAACAATATTACGGTTTCGCTGGGCGAACTTAGAACTGATGTGGTTTTTCCGGCAACTTGCCCGCCCGGCCTCCCAAGGGTTGAAATCGATCTTGGCAGGTTGCCCGCCGGCGATTACACGCTCAGCATGATCCAAGCCGGAAACGGCACTTTTCCACCCGTAACCACGATTTCGAATTTCCCGTTCACCGTTACCGACGCGCGGCTCGCGAAGACGGCACCCTTTGTGCGTCTCGATTATTCCGGCCACTGGTGGGATCCGAACGATCCGGGCTGGGGGCTATTCATCTGGCACGATGCGCGAGACCGGGTGCTGGCGGCATGGTTCGTTTACGGCACTGACGGCAAACCGATTTGGTACACCTTCCAACCCGCGTGGGACACCTTCGCCGCGACCTTCCCCGCGCCGTTGACGCAGACCAGCCGTATGCCCGGCCCAACGATTCCGCCACCCAACCCCACCAGCTATACCACCGTCGGATCGGCGAACCTGGACTTCACGAGCATCGCGAATGCAACAACAGGCGCGATACCATTCGATGCGGGCAAGTTAACCTACACCTTCACCGGCGGCCCGACGACTGTGCGCAATATCCAGCGCTTCAAGCCCTAAGGAACCTCTGATTAAATCCTTCGACAGTCTAAAGACGAACAGTAACTTATTGATTCCATTCGTGGTGATCTTGTCAACTTTTTGAAATTCTATGGGGTCAGCGTGAATTGTTTTTGGGAAACAACAGGCCAGCGTGAGTGGTTTCACAAACGCATGACGCTCGCTGCCTATCTAATTTCGACCACAGTATCGCCAGCAGACAACATGGCACGCAATGCGGGCAGTATTTTCGAAAATGCCTCCAGCAATACTTCCTTCCGGCAATTGCCGAGGCGTACCCAGACTACTTGCGGCGGGATGCTGCCTTGCCGGGTGGCAAGCGCCTGAAAATCTTCGTCCTTGGTGACAATAGTGAGCCCGCGTTCTTTGGCGTACTGCCAGATTGTTCGGTCATCGGCTGACTCTAGCCCGACATCCTGCACATGGGTGCATTCCCAACCATTGGCTGCAAGATAGCGGGCCAGCGCCAACGGTAACTGGTTGTCGACCAACAGCGTCATGCAGCAATCAGGATGGCATGATCGGTTTGGGCTGCTGCATATTCAAGCGCTGCCAGAACGTCATTTTCTTCGAGTTGAGGATAGTCCTCAAGAATTTCCTGATGAGAAGCCCCCGCGCTGAGCAGGCTTAAAATATCGGTGACACGGATACGCAGGCCACGAATGCATGGCCGCCCGCTGCATTTGCCGGGTTCGATGGTAATCCGATCAAGCAGACTGGGCCTCATGATTTCTCCAATGACGTTGATGCGTATTAACGAGTATGACGCTCATACACTTGATGTGCAAGATGATGTGGCCGAAGGAAATTATTTAGAGGGTTCCAAACATGTTCGCGGGTTGAAGTTGGGCTGGAAATACTAGCCCAACCGCTGCGACCTACCATTCACCCGCTGAACAGTTCCGCATGTGTCCCCGCCCGAATAAATACGATCATCCCTTTCATGGGGTTCTGGCACCGAATGCGAAGCTGCGTAAGACGGTGGTGCCGGTGCCGCCGGCGACCGCACCGGCACACGCTGGCGATGGCGACCACACGCCTGCCGGCAGCGCGCAGGGCCGCTTGCGGTGGGCGCAATTGTTGAAGCGGGTGTTCGATATCGATATCGAGCACTGCCCGCATTGTGGTGGGCAACTCAAGCTCATCGCGGCCATCGAAGAACCGGTCGCCATCGCCCGCATCCTCACGCATCTGGGGTTGGCTGCGCAACCGCCACCGCGTGCGCCGGCGAGAAGGGTGGATCTGTTTGAGGCGGCGTGAAGGATAAAGCCGGACTGGGATTTGAGAGGGACGGGGGAGGCGTTCGGGTTACGCTCGGGCAAACGCTCAGATGGCGTGGAAATCAGGCGCGTCGCGGCGCAAAGTTGCCTGCGATGTTGAGAAGATGGTGAGTTTTCAGT
>JANYHZ010000117.1 GCA_025362135.1 Betaproteobacteria bacterium
CAACATCGTTGAGGTGGCTAATCGCACCCGCCTGGTTCTCAATCTTGCGCGCAGCCTCAATTTTACTTCGGCGCTTGAGGGAAAAACCCTGATCGTCACCATCGATGGAACGTCGGCAAGCACTGCCAAACCCGCTACCCAAGTCACCAAATTTGCCGAAGCAGCGCCGGGCGAAGTCAAACAAAGTCTGCGCGACATCGATTTCCGCCGCGGCAACAACGGCGAAGGCCGGATAATTGTTGATCTTTCCAGCCCCAATACCGGGATAGACATCCGCCAACAGGGCCGTAGCGTAATTGTTGACTTTATTAACACTACTGTGCCGCGAAACCTGGTGCGGCGCCTGGACGTCACGGACTTCGCCACGCCGGTCCGAACCGTCGATACGCTTGATCAGGGCGCCAACACGAGAATGATCGTCGAGCCGCGCGGATTGTGGGAGTACTCGGCCTACCAGACCGATACCCAGTTCATTCTCGAAGTGAAGCCGGTCAAGGAGGATCCCAATAAGCTGGTTCAGGGCACGACGCCCGGTTATAGCGGGGAAAAGCTGTCGCTGAACTTTCAGAACGTTGAGGTTCGCGCCGTGCTCCAGGTCATCGCCGATTTCACCGGCCTCAATATCATCACGAGCGACACCGTTGGCGGCAGCCTCACTTTGCGCCTCAAAGATGTTCCGTGGGACCAGGCGCTCGATATTATCCTCCAGGCAAAAGGGTTGTCGAAACGAAAAAGCGGCAACGTGGTGCTGATCGCGCCCTCGGATGAGCTTGCGACCAAGGAAAAATTGGCGCTTGAGGCCAGCCAGCAGATTTCCGAACTGGAAGCCCTCCGTACTGAAAGTTTTCAATTGTCGTACACGAAAGCTACCGACGTTCAGGCGTTGATTACCAACAAGGACCAAAACATTCTTTCCAAGCGGGGACGAGCCACCTCTGACGCTCGCACCAACACGCTGTTCGTCAACGATACGCCGACAAAACTGGACGAACTCAGGAAGCTCATCGCCCAACTGGATGTTCCGGTCCGTCAGGTCATGATTGAGGCACGCATCGTTATCGCCGACGACAAATTTTCGCGCGAACTAGGTGTGCGGCTCTCTGCTTTATCGGGCAGTAACAGAGATGGCCGCAATATTGGCATTGCTCCTACCGATAACTCGTCGCTGTCGATCGCGCAAGGTGGTACAGGGTTGCCGGTCAACCCCAACGTTGATCTCCCTGTCGTCAGTGCAGCGGGTAAATTGGGCATCTCGATTCTCAATGTCGCGAACGGTAATCTGGTAAGTCTTGAGCTTTCCGCGCTGGAATCTGACGGTCGAGGCAAGGTGGTGTCGAGTCCACGAATCATCACAGCAGACAAACGTAAGGCGACGATTAGTCAAGGTACAGAAATTCCGTATCTGACGCAGTCGGCGAGCGGAGGTTCTACAGTACAGTTCAAACAGGCTGTGTTATCTCTGGACGTTACCCCGCAAATCACCCCCGATGACAAAGTAATTATGGATATTGAGATTAAGAAGGACTCGGAGAGCGGACGCGCAGTAGGTGGAACGCCGATTCTCGATGTGCGAAACGTGCGCACACAGATTCTTGTTGAAAATGGTGAAACGGCGGTGTTGGGCGGCATTTTCGAACAGTCAACCTCTACAAACATTACGAAGGTGCCTCTGCTTGGTGACATCCCGTTCTTTGGCAACCTATTCAAAAAGACCCAACGGATCGATAATAAAACGGAACTTCTGGTCTTCATCACCCCCCGTATCATCAAGGATCAACTCAACGTTCGTTGATTCTGCAAGCGCGGTTCGTCGGACCGCCATCTCGCTGCCATTCGGGGCGCTCGCAAGGGCGCCCTGTTTAGTTTGAGCCCTCACAATACGATAGCCTGTTGCCACGATGAACACGACGCCTGAAAAGAAACGCAACATTTATCTGATCGGCATGCCTGGCTCGGGCAAAAGCACCATCGGTCGGGCGCTTGCAAAATGCCTGCACCTGACGTTCATCGATGCCGACCACGAGTTGACCGATCGGACCGGTGTTGCGATTGCGACCATCTTCGAATTGGAAGGCGAACCGGGATTCCGTCAACGCGAGACCGCGCTGATGTCCGAGTTGTGCGCATGCTCAGACATATTGATTGCCACCGGTGGCGGCTCCATTTTGCAGGCAAACAATCGCAAACTACTGCACGCAACCGGTGTGGTCATCTATCTCCGTGCGAAGCTCGAAGACCTATGGATGAGAACCCGGCACGATAGCAAACGTCCTCTACTTCGCGCAGATAACCCGCGTGCTGTCCTCGCGTCATTGCTTGAAATCCGTGAACCGCTTTATACCGAAATCGCGGATTTGGTCGTCGAGACCGTCGGCTACCCGAAGATCACAATACTGGCACAGGAAATTGCCAGCCGTCTGGTGCAAAATCAGCTTTGGGATCCGCCCGCCCCCACCATGACGACCAGCCAATGAACCATCACGCAGTTAGCAACACAACGCTTCAGGTATCGCTCGGCGAACGCAGCTATCCGATCATGATCGGCGCACATTTGCTCGCCAATCCTGAAAGCATTGTTACTTTTCTGCCGGCACCTCGGGTTATGCTGGTGACCAACGAGACCCTCTACCCGCTGTACGGTGAAGCGCTCGCTGCAGCGCTGCGACAACACGGCATTCATGTGCTTAAGATATGTTTGCCAGATGGGGAGCAATTCAAAGATTGGCCCGCGCTGAACCAAATTTTTGATGCCTTGCTTGAATACGCTTGCGACCGAAAAACCACTCTCATCGCCCTGGGCGGCGGCGTAATTGGCGACATTACCGGCTTTGCGGCGGCGACCTACCAACGCGGTGTCCCGCTCATTCAAATTCCAACCACGTTGCTTGCGCAAGTCGACTCAAGCGTCGGTGGCAAGACGGCGATCAACCACCCGCGCGGCAAAAACATGATCGGCGCGTTTTATCAGCCACTGCTGGTGCTCGCCGACACCGACAGCTTGAAGACCTTGCCGGAACGCGAATATCGGTCCGGCCTGGCTGAAGTCATCAAATACGGGCTGGGTCTCGACGCTGAATTTTTTGGTTGGCTCGAAGCCAATATCGACGCACTCAACTGCCGCGACGCAGCGGCGCTGGCCTATGCGATAAAACGCTCTTGCGAAATCAAGGCGCAGATCGTGGCCGCCGATGAACGAGAGACAGCAAAAGATGGCGGTCGCGCGCTGTTAAACCTGGGCCATACATTCGGCCACGCGATTGAAACGGCGCTGGGTTACGGCGTGTGGCTGCACGGCGAAGCGGTTGCCTGCGGCATGGTGCTGGCCGCGCAGCTATCGCATCAACTGGGATCCCTCGATGCGGCATCGCTGGGCCGCGCGGTTGCACTCATCAGGTCGGTCGGGCTTCCGATCGCCATGCCCGACATCGCCACCGACGCGATACTCGAACATATGGGTCGGGACAAGAAAAATGAAGGCGGAAACATTCGATTGATCCTGCCGAGCACAATCGGCACATCTGTGGTTAATGCAACGGTGAGCACCGCGCGGATTGGTGCTTTTCTGGATTCACAAAAATTAAAAGCATAAATGCAGCATTGGCGCGGTGTTTGAACGAAAAATGCCCGGAAACCAGCATGGATTGGCGTTCTGCGTCGCAAGGGCCTGACGAATTCGTGTGCACTCCCGCCAGCAATTTACTCTCCAAGCCGCTTTAAAAACACGCTCATTTCCTTCGCCGCCTGTTTGTCGCCTTTCGCGTTCGCAGCGGCAATACCGCTTCTGTAGGCTTCCTTCGCGCCAGCGTCATCACGCGCTTCCGTGAGTGCCTTTCCGAGCAGTTTCCATGCGGCAGAATAATTGCCGTCCTGCGTCACCGCCGCCCGCAAATGCGCCACTGCCCGATCATGCGTACCGGCTTTCAGGTACTCACTGCCAAGTGAAAAACGCAACAGTGGAGTATCTTTACCCTGCGCCAACATTTTTTCAAAGCTCTCGATCATACCCATCTCGTCATCTCCCCAAACCGCGTACTACTGATGCAGTAGTTTCGGCTACTATGTAACCAGCCAAAAACGACCTTCAATTTGGCACCGATTTAATTTTTTTCATGCGCCCGTCTACGGGCGAATTCCTCAGGAGCCTGTCATGTTCCGCTATGCCCGTGTTGGAGTTTCTTGTATCGTCGCCGCACTTGCTTTTACGTTTTCGGTCGGTGCCTTTGCGCAGGCGAAATCGCGCGATGCTTCCATCGGTCTTCAAGCAGCCATCACTTCGATGGATCCGCATTTCCACAACCTGTCGCCTAACAACTCGCTGTCGCTGCATATCTTCGAGCCACTCATCAAACGCGACGAGAACCAGAAACTGGTCCCAGGATTGGCAACGTCGTGGAAAGCGCTCGACGATTTGACATGGGAATTCAAGCTGCGCAAGAACGTGCGCTTTCACGACGGTACGCCATTTACGGCCGACGATGTTGTGTTTACGTTGAAGCGCATCCCGGATGTGCCGAACAGCCCTTCCTCATTCGCAACATTCACAAAGCCGATCATCGACGTCAAAGTGGTCGATCCCCACACCGTCATTTTCAAAACCGCCACTGCGCATGTCTTGCTGCCATCGGACCTGGCCTCGGTGATGATCGTCTCAAGGGCGAATGGCGAAAAGGCGACAACCGCCGATTACAATTCAGGTAAAGCGGCAATCGGCACCGGCCCTTACAAATTTGCCGAATACGTTCCAAACCAGCGCGTGGTGTTCAAAGCCAACTACGGCTACTGGGGCGGCGAAGAGCCGTGG
>JANYHZ010000179.1 GCA_025362135.1 Betaproteobacteria bacterium
AGCTCTACGGGCGCCGCTTCACGATCGAGGAGACCTTTCGCGACCAGAAGAACTTTCGCTTCGGGCTCGGCCTGTCGGCGACCCACATCGGCAGCACTGACCGTCGCGACCGGTTGCTGCTTCTGGCAGCGATCGCCCAGGCCCTGCTGACCCTGCTGGGCGCTGCCGGCGAAGCATGTGGCCTCGATCGGCTGATGAAGACCAACACCCGGAAGACCCGCACGATGTCGCTCCTCAACCAAGGTATCCACCTCTACGAGGCCATCCCGTACATGGGAGACGAGAAGCTCGCCCCACTCATGAAAATGTTCGACCACATCGTTCGCCAGCACGAAATTTTTCGCGCGGTGTTCGGCCTGATTTGAGGGGATGTCTCAGGGGTAACAGACTCTCACCGTCCCCATGTGCCAGGGTAGTTGTCGCATGACGCTGGTGGCCTAACGGCCGCTGTCGAAGATCGTGCAAGGGGCACGAGGTCTCCGTGATTCCGTATTCGCAACAGTTCCGAAATCGAATGGTCCAAAAGTTGGTCGGCGCTCACGCCATAAGTGCAACTGCATTGTCCGCCGAGGTCGGCATCTCGCAGGGGACGCTGTCGCGCTGGCTGAAGCAGGCGGCTACGCTCCCACCCAAGATGAGCTCAGCAGACGACGACACCAAAGCGCATGACTGGTCTCCCGAGGAGAAAGTGGCGTTCGTACTCGAGTCGGCCGCCGTGCCGAGCGCAGAGCTAGGCGCGTTTCTTCGTCGGAAGGGCGTGCTCGAGGCGCAGCTCGACGAGTGGCGCAAACAGGTCACCGACGGCGCGGTGGCCTCGATGCGGCCGCCGACCCGCGGCGACCGTGAGGCAGCCGCTGCCGACACCAAGAAGATCCGGCAGCTCGAGCGCGAGCTCCTGCGCAAAGACAAGGCGCTCGCCGAGACCGCCGCTCTCTTAGTCCTTAAAAAAAAAGCCCAGGCAATCTGGGGGGACGAGGACGACGACACCGACCCGAAGAGCGACAAATGATCCGCGCGCTGATTCAGGAGGCCGTCGATGCTGGCGCTCGTCGGTGGCGGGCGTGCGAAGTCCTAGGGCTGAGTGTGCGCACCGTCGAGCGTTGGGGCGCTAATGACGACGACGGTCGTCATGGTCCGAACCACGTGCCGGCGAACAAGCTGTCCGAGGTCGAGCGCCAGAAGGCCGTCGACGTGATGACCTCGCCGGAGTTTCGGGACTGCTCGCCGAAGCAGATTGTTCCCGCGCTCGCGACGCGCGGCGAGTACATCGGCTCGGAGCCGACGCTTTACCGGATTCTTCACGCGCACGACATGCAGCATCCTCGCGGTCGGGAACGAGCTCCGGTGTCGCGTCCGCGTGAGTACGTCGCCACTGCAGCAATGCAGGTCGCCGCGTGGGACATCACGTACCTGCGAAGCCTCGTGCGAGGCGTGTTCTTCTATCTCTACCTCGTCGAGGATGTGTGGAGTCGGATGATTATCGGCTGGGCGGTTCACGAGATCGAGTCCGCTGATCTTGCCGCGGCTCTCATCGAGAAGATTCGCCGCGAGACACCGGGACGCGATCTGAAGGGGTGGGTGTTGCACGCCGACAATGGCGGCCCGATGAAGGGCGCGACCATGCTCGCGACCCTGCAGCGGCTCGGCGTAGTTTCATCCTTCAGCCGCCCCAGCGTCTCCGACGACAACGCGTACGCAGAGTCTCTGTTTCGCACGATGAAGTACCGCGCAAAATATCCATCGACTGGCTTCGCCACCGTCGAGGATGCGTCCCTTTGGGTGCGCGACTTCGTCACTTGGTACAACGAAGAACATCAGCACAGTGGCATCGGCTACGTCCCGCCCGCCGCTCGTCACGCTGGTAAGGACATCGCGATCCTTGCCGCACGGCGCAAGACGTACGAGATCGCACGAAGCAAGCATCCGGAACGCTGGGCTCGGCACGCGCGAACGTGGTCTCGCCCCGAGTCCGTCACTCTCAACCAGAAAGTCGATCACGCCGCTGACAACAACGCTTCAATCGCAGCCTGAACTTTCACGCGACAACTATCTTGATTCCTACCGTTCTGACTGCGCAACGCGACGCCATCACCGAATTTGACAATCGCCTCAAGGAGTTCTTTCGGCTGAAGGCGCGTGGCGTTGATCCGGATATTCTCGACGAGCACGAACTGGGCGTTCGCAAGGCATACAAGACCTATCGCGATAAGGGTATTCGCGACGGGCGGAATAAGAGTGACATCGCGTGGAGCAAGCAAGAGATGCCAGAGATCTCCAATATGAAAGCGCGTTTCGAAGCCGAGGACGGCCCCTTGGAGGACAAGGATGGCGATGTCATACTTAGGACGAGGCCAAGGTGAAGCCGTTCGCTAAGCACGATTTCCCGGTCAGCGTTTGGCTTGAGAGTAGGAATCATCCTTCTCCGGCAGACGCTGCATATGCCGA
>JANYHZ010000192.1 GCA_025362135.1 Betaproteobacteria bacterium
ACGTTCTCACCCGCCTACCTCCTGTGCTCCATGACGCACCGATGATGCGATTCAAAGCCACGCAATGACCCCATTTCTTTCGATTCTCTAAACCAAGCAACCAGCCGGCAAGATGTGCATCGCGGTTACAGACCGTCTCGCTTCCACCCGCCTTAGACCACCGTAAGTCAATAGTCATGCCTGACCCCAATTTCTTATAAGCTAGATGCTATTCCGTCAATCGGCGGGTTACGCTCTCGATAACTTGATATACGAACGCTTCCCGCTTGGTTATTTAATAGCCTAAAGCGTCACATGATATTTGTGACTGTTCGATACACAACACATTATCGGGCTTTGATCCATCCGTCGAGTCCTTCCAATCGGCTGGACTGACCTTGCTCTTGCAAGTTAAATCCGAATAAGTCCCTTTTGGCTTTTTATCGTAATAAAGCCAAGGCACCAAGCCTGCATTCTTACGTTCTTTAACACTGTCATGAAAAACGATGTTAGGAGGCAGAAACTTGTTCCGGTCATGGCAAGTAAGGTAGTAGTTACTGAATATGCCAACTGCTTTAGAGACGGACAAATCGGCCAGTCCTTCTGGATCGGGTTTTACCTCATTATTGTTCTTGATAAAGTCCTGAAGCCGGGGTGACTGATAGTGAGATGCAAGCAGTTCAACCATCCATTTTAGGGTTATATCAGGAAGTTGATTGTTTTTATGACCATATCCCCCACCTACATCTGAGTGCACTCCAGCAAATGCTACCTCGTCTAATTTAGTGAACTTTGCATTATGTACCGATTCTGGGTCTATTTGTTTTGAACATAAGAATAGGGGACTGAACTCGTCGCGTTTCTCGTCTATTGATACCGCATGAGCTATGTGGTGAATGGTGGGATAGGAATCTATCTTATACCTTTCTTTATGATCGGTATAATCTTTGTCTTGTTTGCAAACTAGATAATTATTTCCTTTATCAAAATAATCGATGCCTTGGCTTCCCGGAACAGTATCCCAAACACCTAAAAACTCGATCTCACTGGGTTGGATTTCGATATTGTTATCTCTAATAACATCGACTTTTTCATTTAAAATACCGGTCATTATTGGGGCTTTGCCTGGCTTCCAATTCTCCCAATCTTTGAAGTGCTTGATATCGATTTGTTCTTTTGTTTTTTCCAATATTTTATTCCCAAAGTTATATCCGCTCGTAAAATAGTTATCCCTTAACCAACTTTCATCTTGGCCGTCTGATATTTTTGGTATACCAGCATAGGAAACTAAGCCTGCCAAGGAGCGTGCAGTATGGGCTCCCCTGCTAAATCCGAAAATATAAATACGATCACCAGGTTGGTAGTTGTGTATTATAAACTTATATCCCTTTAATATTCTTTCTTCCATTCCAAACCCAGCAAATTGACCCGCAAGGTTTACAATAGGGTCACTCGCATTGCCCACCCCTGGCATGTAAATAGCAACCGTTTTACCATCGTTGTATTTTTTTATCGCTATCGCATCGAATAATCGAAAAACATTGGTGGGCACTTTATCGTTATTCCCTGTTCCGTCCATGAAAACAAATATACTTTTCGCCTCTACTTTGCTAACTGATGGCACGTATTTTCTATCTTGGCTGGCGCAGCCATAAATAAAAAACGAGATAGTCAATAAAGAGATCATCGAAGTCATGTTTTTAGTTATCATACTAACCACCTTTTTATGGTTTCTGACATATTCCGCTTTGTGCGGTCTACTCCCTTCCGACTGTGAATATCGGGATTCGTTTCCCATTCCAATCTCCGGGCTTGGGTATGTGGCGGAAAGGTTTGTTTTTCAGTCATAACGTCTGAGCTAAGAAAGCGGAAGTTGGGGTCTTCCAACGAAGTCAGGCTGATTGACTCAGGCTGTGGAATCTCCTCACCCGCCTGAATCCGATCTTCAACCTGGAGGCGGATAGCGTCTTTCAAATTCTGGAGAGCTTCCTCGTGGGTTGCCCCTTGGGTGTAACACCCTTGAATCTCAGGACAAAAGGCGAAGTAGCCATCGTGGTCTTTCTCAACAACGGCCGAGAACCGGTAGGCTTTCATGGTCACATCCTTTCATCTCTCGATACGTACCTGAGCGTTATACTCCATTTACGCGCAGCGCGTCCAGGTCAGCCCTTGCCAGTGGCGAGGAAGAAGCATGCGCGTCATTCTTCGTACCTACTCAGGTGATCAGGCTGAAGGCTATACATTACCTCGCATCGTAACCTTCAGTCTAAAAGCCTTCAGTCTATCTACCTGAGTAGGTACGAAGAGGGAGCCGATCATTATATGTCGGGATCGGGAAGGCGCAGGGCTAGGAGACGGCTGAGACGGCGTTCTTCCGATCTGAGGAGACTGGAAAAGCGAAGCCCGATCCCTTCGGCACAACGGGAACGCACGATGGCGCCGTCAACCATGATGGGATCATCGTACTCGGCGGGATGAAACTCCAGCATCACCTG
>JANYHZ010000197.1 GCA_025362135.1 Betaproteobacteria bacterium
GACCTGACTTGCGCGTCGGATTCGTTCGATACTTTCTTTTTTGGAAAAATCTAAGTTTGGCGTGAATCGTAAGTTATCCTAAAATCGACAGACCGCACCCGGCCAACAGCGGAAGTTCGCGAACGCCTCTCAGTTTTCTCAAAAGCAGACGTACAGCCACCGATTCGGCGCCCGAGTCCTCGCTTTAGAATTTTTCAGGCGATGGCAGCACGTCACGCGCATTCCGTTCGAACACCCCCTCATCCTGAAAAATTGCCCCCGGTTAAAGCAATATCGGCTACACTTCCCCGCACTAAAAAGATGATCCGCATCAATTTCGACTGAGCTAACAGCCGACTTGCTGCACAGGGAGAATAAGAAATGTACGCACGCTATCCGCGCCCGGTCAGGCTTTCGCCTATTGACCCGCCAACCCATGTCCTCAACCCCGGGGGCACCCTCCCGCGATAGGTCCGCAGGAAAATTCACACGACAGAAATACCCGTTACGTCACAGGGTGTTGCGCTGTTGCCCACATTGATTTTCAGTCACGCTCGCAAGAAAGACCCCTACATGACTCGCTTACTCTTGGCCGCCTTCGCCTGGATGGTTTTGGCCTTACCAATGTCTGCCACCGCGTCGGTTGTCTGGTTTTCCACCGATGAGCATTTGTTCAGGGCGGACACCACAACGAATGCGATTGTGCAGACACTGCCGATCAAAGGCATCGCGAGCCTGGCCGTGGATAGCCAACGTGCGGCGTGGATCGTCACCACCAAACAAGTGAGCAAATTTGCCGCTGATGGGTCACCGCTGTTTCAAGCCGATTTGGGCATGATCGGTCTGATGGGTGCTGCGACCATCGCCGTGAACCCATACGACAATAGTGTCTGGCTGGTCGATCAAAAGACAGCGTTGCTCCTCGACGCCAATGGCCGCCCCCTCTTTTCAATCCCCGCGCCCGGTGCCAATGCACGCCAGATCCAGATCGCGCCCGATGAAAGCCTGTGGATATTGGGGAACAAACAACTCACGCATTATTCCCCGTCGGGAGCCATGATCGAGAACTTTGATCTGCATGCCATCACCACCGCCGAGCCGAAATACTTCGTCGTTGACAAGATAGGCGGCAGCATCTGGTTCGCGGGCGAGAAGGACCTGATCCAGGTCGATCTCGCCAGCGCGCAGCACGTCCTGCGGCGGATTGCACTTGCCGAACCCGTACTCGGGCTGGTGACGCAATCCACGACCGGTGCGATATGGGTGCTGGGTCAGGACAGCCTTGTCATGGTCGACGTGACCGGGACAATAGGTCGAAACATCGATCTCAAAGGGCAGGCGATCACCGGTGTCGATACGCTGGTCTTTGATGCCGTGGCCGATTGCGCTTGGGTGACACATAAAACAGGCGTGGCGCGGTTTTCGGCGTCAACCGGTCAGCTTCTCGCCAGGATTGTCACGCAGAAAAGCGCTGAAGAAGTCGGCGTTGCGCCCTTTATTGTTCTGCCGCTACTGAGCCTGATTCAGCCGCAAAACGCGCTGCTGACCAATAATCCTGTGCCCATCTTCGCGCTGCAATATGACGCACAGTGCAACGGCCAGCCGTGCGGATTCACCAACGCCTATCTGAGCACCTACGTCCTCAACGCGACGATCAACAGTCAATTGGTCGGCAACCTGTTCGGGTTTGACCTACTCACCGGCAAGGCCGCCTTCACGCCAGCATCACGACTGCCGGAGGGCGTCAATACCTTTGCTGCGCAAGTGCGGGATCGCTTCGGGCATTTCTCCGACACTGTGAGCAGTACGTTTACGGTGGATACCGTTCCGCCGTCGTTCCTTGAACTCGATCCAATTGCACCCTTTATCACGAATCAAACCCCCATGCGTATCATCGGTCGGTTGAGTGAACCCGCCACGCTGAGGATTGGGTTGGTCGCGGTGCCGGTCGCGGCCAACGGTTCGTTTAGCTACCATCAGGCACTGACGGAAGAGGCCAATAGCGTGGTACTAGTCGCTCAGGATCTGGCGGGAAATCAGGCGACCAGAACGCTGGCAATCACACTCGATACGGTGGCCCCGACATTTATCGATCTCAAGCCAGTCGCGGGTACGCTAACCAACTTGTCGAGCATCGCGATTACCGGAAAGTTATCCGAAGTAGCGACGCTCACACTAGGCACAGATTTGTTGCCGTTGACAAACGACCGCAGTTTCGTGAAGACGGTCTCGTTGGTGGAGGGCATGAATACATTTGCGCTCAAGGCAATCGACCGGGCATCCAACGTCACGACCCGCACCATCAACATCATTCGGGATACGGTCGCACCTAAACTACTGAACGTAAACCCGGCAAATGCCACAACGGTCAGCATGGCACAGGTGCGCATCAGCGGCGCGTTCGATGAAGCGACGAGCGTGACCTTGACCGGCAATAGTGGGGCTCAAACAGGCAATGGCGCGGCATTTGCCTTTGATGTCACCCTTCAATCTGGCGCAAACGTATTTGCACTGCGAGCAATCGATGGTGCTGGCAACGTGACCCAGGAAAACTTGACCCTCACATGGGTTGCGTACGATCCCATTGACGCGCCGTTCATGTCGGTGTGGGATGGATTAAAAAGCGCGTTATTGGCGGGCAATAAGGCCGCCGCATTGGAGTATGTGGCGGTAGGTTCTCGCGAGCGATTCGGTCGCGTATTTACTGACCTGATGCCGACGATGGGTGCAGTCTTCGTTTCACTATACAACCTGAAGCGCGTGAGTATTGACGAAGATGTGGCCGAGTATTTCGTGAATCAAAAGGAAGATGGAACAAATCGCGAGATGGGTTTCTTCATATATTTTGTCAAAGATGGCGACGGCGCATGGCGCATTTCAGCACTATGAAATCTCCAGCGATGCTCGTACGCGGGATGGCGGCACTCGTCGCGTCATTTTTCCTTGCGTCATGTACGGTCACCTATCAGTTTGATCCCATTGAAGCCTGGGTTGTCGATGCAGAGACAGGCAAACCGATCGAAGGGGCAGTGGTGACAGCCAACTGGGAACTGGTGAAAGGTAGTCTGGATGGGGAACGTTACTACGGCCAGCTTGAAGTCAAGGAAACGGTCACGGATCAGAATGGACGGTTCTTCTTCGAGGGCTTCACCAAGGAAGACGACTCATGGGCGGAATTGCGCGAGAGCGATCCGCAGGTGTTGATCTTCAAAGCCGGTTACGAGTTCCAGCGCTTCACCAATGACTACCGGGACGGTGGTGCTGGACTCAAGAAGCTGCGGCGGACGGCAGCGGTGAACGGGAAGAAAGTAACGCTGAAAAAGCCAAGTACGAACAAAGATGATGTTTATAGAGCTCATTCTCGGCTCGTGAGCTCGAGCTTGGGATTTGTGCGCCAGGTGATGCCACATTTGAATGAAATAAACAATTGTCGTTGGCAGGAAATTCCGCGCATGATTCTTGAGACGAGGAAACAAGAGCAAACAATGCGAGCGATGGGAATGGACCCGCCATCAATGTACGACTACCTTGTCGCCAACAGTGAATCGATTACTAGCGCTGCGCGCAATCCATGCGCGTCACCGAAAACGCTATTTGTAGAGGGAAAACAACAATGAGAATGAAATTTCTAACGGGGTTCCTTTGTTTAGCGCTAATATTGTCGAGCCTGTCTGCACGTGGCTATGAACCAATTACCCATTCTGAAATATC
>JANYHZ010000004.1 GCA_025362135.1 Betaproteobacteria bacterium
CTGGCGCTATGGTGAAGAACGGTTTGCTAGGCAGATTGCAAGAGCGGTTGTTGCGGCAAGGGTCATCGGACGTATTCGGACGACGCGCGAGCTTGCCGAGCTCGTGGGTAAAACCGTCAGGACGCGCGAGCCGGGCCAGCACCCTGCAACCCGCACGTTTCAGGCTCTTCGGATTTTCATCAATCAAGAGCTTGAAGAGATAGAAAAAGTTTTACCGCAGGCCGTTGCGAGTTTGCGGACTGGAGGCAGGTTGGTAGTGATTGCGTTTCATTCGCTGGAAGACCGGATCGTCAAGCGTTTCATGCAAAACGCGGCGAAGGCGGACCACCTACCCTCAAAATTGCCAATACGCGCAAATGAAGTCAACGAGGCGACCCTTCGAATCATCGGCAAGCCCGTGCGGCCGAGCGACGTTGAGATCATGGCCAACCCGCGCGCCCGCTCCGCGATCATGCGTACGGCGGAAAAACTGTGACCCGTTTGAACACATTGCTACTAATGGTGCTAATCGGTTGCGCTTTGTCAGTGGTGACATCCCAGCACCGCGCACGGAAATTCTTTATTGAGCTGCAAGCCGAGCAGGAATCCGAACGCAAGCTCGACAGCGAATGGCGCGAGCTGCAAATCGAAGCGCAGACGCAAGGTGCCGGCAAACGCATCGAGCAAAAAGCGGCGAGCGAACTCGGAATGGGAATGCCGGACCCGAAGAAAACAGTGATCGTAGTGCTCGATGGCGGTGCCCCGGCGGGTGCCGAAGGCGGTGTGGGGGCGAAAAACTGATATGCGTTTCACGTCCAAACGACTCGAGCCGAATCTGCTGCTAAAACTGGAAAGCTGGCGTACGCGCGTCGTGCTGCTGCTTTGCCTGGCCGGGTTCGCCGTGCTCTTCGGTCGCGCATTCTATCTTCAGGGCCTCAATAACGATTTCCTGCAGGCCAAAGGCGAGGCGCGCTTCGTACGCGTCGTCGACATGCCCGCTTCACGCGGCGCAGTGATGGATCGTCACGGCAAAATGCTCGCGATCTCCACGCCGGTGGAATCAATCTGGACAAGTCCTGCAGATCTCGAATTGGATGCGGCGCAAGTCACCAGGCTTGCGGGTGCACTCGCCATCGATCGCAAGTTTCTCGCCGAGCGCATTGGCGACAGCGGGAAGAACTTCGTGTGGCTCAAAAGGCAGCTCTCACCCGAGCAGGCGGGTGCAGTGATGGCCCTAAAAATTCCTGGCGTTTTTCAGCAGCGCGAATTCCGTCGCTACTATCCCTCGGGCGACGTGACGGCGCACATCATTGGTTTCACCGGACTGGACGACCAGGGACAGGAAGGCATCGAACTCGCTCAACAGGGCACGCTCGCCGGCGCGACGGGGCAGAAGCGCGTGATCAAGGATCGTAAGGGCCGCATCGTCGAGGACATCGAAAATCTGAAAGCGCCGCGCGAAGGCAAATCGGTGAAACTCTCTATCGACGAGCGCTTCCAGTATCTGGCACATCGCGAACTGAAGGCTGCGGTAGAAGCGAACAAAGCCAAGGGCGGCGCGCTGGTCATGCTCGACGCGAAAACGGGCGAAATACTGGCGTTGGTAAACCAGCCAGACTTTAACCCGAACAACAGAGCGAATGTGCAGCTAAAGCAGATGCGCAATCGCAGTATCACCGATGTATTTGAGCCAGGTTCCACCTTCAAGCCCTTCGCAGTGTCGGCCGCGCTGGAAGCCGGCATCGTCAACCCGGAGACTGTCATCACAACGGGCCCAGGCCTCACGATTGGTAGCAAGACGATCACCGATTTGCCACATCGCTCGACGCAACTGACGGTGGCACAGATCATTCAGACGTCAAGCAATATCGGCACGGCCAAGATTGCGTTGCAACTGCCCTCAGAACGATTGTGGAATCTGTACAACGAATTGGGATTTGGCGTTGCGCCAAAGACAGGCTTCCCCGGTGAGGCGACCGGCAAGCTTCATCCGCTCAAGACGTGGAAGCCGATCGAACAGGCGACCATGGGATTTGGCTATGGCATCTCGGTGAGTGCGTTGCAATTGGCACGTGCCTACACGATCTTCACCAATGACGGCGTGTTGCTTCCCGTTACTTTCCTCAAACGGGACGGCGATGTTATCGGCAAGCAAATCATTTCGTCCAAGACCGCCAGGACGATGGCACAGATGCTGGAAACCGTCACCCAACAGGGCGGTACAGCGACCAAAGGCCAGGTGTCGGGGTACCGGGTCGGCGGTAAAACAGGTACTTCGCACAAGTTGGTGAACGGACAGTACGCCGAGCACCAGTACGTATCGACGTTTGTTGGATATGGGCCAGCTTCGAGCCCGCGCTACATCATCGCCGTCACGATTGACGAGCCCAACGCCGGCAAACACTTTGGCGGAGATGTGTCAGCTCCCGTATTTTCAACCGTCATGTCGCAATCCTTGCGCATATCCGGTGTATTGCCGGACGCGGAATCACTGCGCGAAGCGAGCGCTGCGCCTGTCCCATCACCGAGTAACGCCAAGGAGCGCGGCTGATGACCGGTGCGCCCTTGACCCATTCCGCAAAACTGCTAGTGCCTGATTTCACATCGCCGGACTTGGCGGCTGCACTTGCTGCGCTTCCAGCACAGATAGCAGATGTGACTGCGAGCAGCCGCGAAGCCAGACGCGGATCGGGCTTTCTTGCCTATCGAGGTGCGACGCGCGACGGCCGCGATTTCATCCCGGACGCAATTGCGCGAGGCGTATCAGCAGTTCTGTATGATCCCGAAAATTTCGCGTGGAACGGCGATTGGAAAGTGCCCTGTCTTGCCGTGCCAAATCTGAAAGCACACGCCAGCCAGATTGCGGGGCATATTTATGGCCACCCAGCCGACGTGCTGTGGATGACGGGCGTAACGGGGACAAACGGAAAAACCTCGGTGGCGCAATGGATTGCGCAGGGTCTGGAGAGTGCGGGCAGAAAGTCTGCTGTGCTCGGCACCATCGGCAATGGCCTTGTTGGCAAAGACAGGGGACAACTTGAGCCCTCCGACACCACCACGCCAGACGCAGTGGTCCTGCAACGTCGCTTGCACGATTACGTGAAACTTGGCGCAGTCGCATGCGCGATGGAGGTGTCGAGTCACGGGCTCGATCAGGGCCGCGTCGCGGATATCAAATTCGATGTCGCCGTGTACACGAATCTCACCCGCGATCATCTCGATTACCACGCCACGATGGACGCATATGGTGAGGCAAAAGCAAAGTTGTTCGCGATGCCCGGTCTGAAACACGCGGTGATCAATGCAGACGATGCATTCGGGCAGGAATTGATCCGACGGATTACAGCAGCAGGAAATTCCGATCTCCATCTCATTCGCACCAGCACGCGCCAAACCGGGCAGGGGAACATTAACGGGCAAAGCGGCCGTGGTGCTGATCTCGTCGCAGAGCAGTTGTCAGTATCTGCGGCAGGGCTGGCCTTTGAAATCGGCGGCAAGTTTGGCCGGGCGAGCGTGGAGTCCGACATCCTTGGCGCATTCAATGTCTCCAATCTGCTACAGGTCATCGCGGCACTGATTGCCAGCGGCATCTCGCTTGAAGAGGCCGCCGCAATCGCCTGTAAATTGCCCCCGGTGCCCGGGCGCATGCAAACGGTGCGTTCATCGGATCGGAACAAACCGCTCGTCGTCGTCGATTACGCACACACGCCGGATGCACTCGAAAAAGCACTCTCGACCATTGCGGCAATTGTCCCCGAAAACGGCCGCTTGATTTCGGTGTTTGGATGCGGCGGTGATCGCGATCGCGGCAAGCGTCCGCAGATGGGCGGGATATCTGCCTGCTATGCCGACTTGTCAATCGTCACCTCCGACAATCCGCGCACGGAAAACCCACAGCGCATCATTGAGGACATCGAAGCGGGCATGAAGGGTGCGACGTCCAGATCGATTCCGGACCGTCAGCAGGCAATTTTTGAAGCGCTTAACGAGGCCAGGGCCGGAGATATCGTTGTGATTGCCGGCAAGGGCCACGAAGACTATCAAATCATCGGCGAAACCAAACTCCATTTCAGCGACGTTGAGATCGCGCAGGAAGCGCTGGATGCGTGGCACGGAGCGTCCCGTTGAACGCCGGATTCTCGATGCGTCTGTCTGAAGTTGTGCGTGCCTTCAATGCGGCTAAACCTGGCATGTCGGCTGGCGACGTTCTGATGACGGGTGTCTCCACGGATTCCCGCTCCGTATGTCCCGGCGAGTTATTTATCGCGCTCAATGGCAATAGTTTTGACGGACACACATTTTTGGCGGGTGCCGCCGAACGCGGTGCGGCGGCCGCACTTGTCTCACGCATCGTCGCCGATGCAACAATACCGCAGATTCTCGTGAGCGATACGCGTCTCGCACTAGGCCGTCTGGCGCAGGTGTGGCGACGGCGCTTCACGATACCGGTTCTGGCATTGACCGGCAGTAACGGCAAGACCACGGTCAAAGAGATGCTGCGCGCAATTTTCGTTGCGCATCTCGGTAAAGCTGATGCCGTGCTCGCGACCGAGGGCAATCTTAATAACGACATCGGTGTGCCGCAAATGCTGCTGCGCCTGAGTGCCGATCATCAATTGGCGATTTTTGAACTGGGCATGAACCACCTTGGCGAAATTGCGTATCTCACTCGCCTCGTCGAGCCGGATGCCGCACTCGTGATCATGGCGGGCACCGCGCATATCGGCGAACTGGGCAGCCGCGATGCGATCGCCGAAGCCAAGGGTGAAATTTATACCGCGCTCAAACCGGATGGCATTGCGGTCATCAACATGCACGACCGTTTCGGCACCTACTGGAAAGCGTTGGCGGGAAATCGTCCCGTGATCAGCTTCGGTGTGATTGCAGATGATGATGTAGTTGGGATGTTCGCACCCGATGCGGGCGGCGCACTGACCATTCGCTGGCAGGGTAACGAGATCGCCGTGCAACTAAAGGTATTGGGACAGCACAACCAGCGCAATGCACTTGCTGCGGCAGCAGGTGCCTTGGCGCTTGATGTTCCATTGCCGACGATAAAGGCAGGCCTCGAAGCGTTTAGCGGTGTTGCGGGAAGACTCCAGACCTACCGCGGCCACAATTCGGCCACCATCATCGACGACACTTACAACGCCAATCCCGACTCTGTCAAAGCCGCTATCGCCGTACTCGCCCAATTTCCTTCCCCCCGCATCCTCGTGTTGGGTGATATGGGTGAGCTCGGGCACGAAGGCCCTGCGATGCACGCCGATGTCGGCGCGTTCGCGCGTAATGCGGGCATCGATTCTTTCTGTGCAACGGGAGACTTGATGCGCGGTGCAGTGAAAGTGTTCGGCACAGGTGCGGAACACTTCCAGCAAATCGACGTTTTGGTCAATGCCCTCAAGCCGCGACTTACCGCCGGGACAAGCGTCTTGGTAAAAGGCTCACGCTTCATGGCGATGGAGCGTGTTGTGGCACAACTGGTGCCGGAGTATCACGGGATAGGCCACTAAATGCGCTTCGCTTTCACACTTGAAACCGAGATACGCGTTGTGCGTCAACGTACGCGGGAGGCGGCAAGAAGCAGGGGTCGCAACTTCGGGGGGCATGCCTGATATGTTGCTGGAACTTTTTCAATGGCTGGCCAAGGACTTCCGCGTGTTCAGCGTGTTTCAGTACATCACGTTGCGCACGGTACTCGCCGCGCTCACGTCGCTGGCCATCTCATTCATTATCGGCCCGTGGATGATCAAGAAGCTCACCGAATTGAAGATCGGCCAATCGGTACGCGACGATGGTCCGCACACGCATCTGGTCAAGGCCGGCACGCCGACGATGGGTGGTGCCCTTATCCTCGCCGCCGTGACCGTCACCACATTGCTCTGGGGTGACCTTGAAAATCGTTATGTCTGGGCCTGCCTTGTCACGACCATCGGTTTTGGAGGCGTCGGCTGGATCGACGATTATCGCAAGGTCGTTCACAAGAATCCGAAAGGGCTTTCGGCCAAGGCAAAAATGTTTTGGCAAACGGTGATCGCCGCCCTGGCACTGTCCTACCTCGCCTACCGGACCAATCTTCCGCAGCAGACCAATCTGATCGTACCGTTCTTCAAGACTGTCGCGATTCCACTCGGCACGTTCGGCTTCATCGTGCTGGGCTGGTTTGTTGTGGTCGGCTTCTCGAACGCGGTAAATCTCACCGATGGTCTTGACGGATTGGCCATTATGCCGACGGTGATGGTCGCGTCCGCACTCGCCATTTTCGCCTACGTCGCCGGTAATCGTGTTTTCGCCAATTACCTCGGCGTGCCGCACATTGCCGGCGCGGGCGAACTCGCCATTTTCTGTGGCGCGATTGCGGGGGCGGGGCTCGCGTTTCTGTGGTTCAACGCCTACCCCGCCGAAGTCTTCATGGGTGACGTCGGCGCCCTGGCGTTAGGTGGCGCACTCGGCATGGTCGCCATGGTTTGCCGCCAGGAAATCGTGCTCATCATCATGGGTGGCGTGTTCGTCGTCGAGACGCTCTCGGTGATGATTCAGGTGGCAAGTTTCAAGCTCACCGGCAAACGCGTTTTTCGCATGGCACCGCTGCATCACCACTACGAATTGAAAGGCTGGAAAGAGAATCAGGTCGTCGTGCGTTTCTGGATCATCACGATGATGCTGGTTTTATTTGGTCTCTCCACGCTGAAGTTGAGATAGGCATGAACGCTTCGAACTATTCCGCAAACTCATTATTTGGCGGACATTGCAGGCCATTTTTGTCCTGGAAGCCGCACCAGTGCTTGACTTTGGCAATGACATATTAGGCGATGGAGCAGAAAGGTGGACTGGCATGACAAACGCATTCTTGTTCTTGGCGCGGGAGACACCGGACGATCCGTCGTCGACTATTTCGCGCGAATGGGTGCTCGTGTGCGAGTCGCCGACAGCCGGGCCAATCCGCCTGGCGCCGACCAATTACGCACCAAACATCCGGCAATCGAGATCGTCACCGGCCCCGGGTTTGGCAACAGCGCCCATGCCCTCTTTGGCGACGCCGAACTCATTGTTGCAAGCCCGGGCGTGGCCATTGCTGGGCCCGCGTGTGATCCGACCGTCGCGCGGGCGGTCGCTGAAGGCAAAAATTTCGTTGGGGACATCGAGCTCTTTGCGTGGGAACAGAACGAAATAACCGGAAAGAAACCAAAAGTGATCGGCATCACCGGCTCCAATGGAAAATCGACTGTCACCGCAATGGCGGGGGCGATGTGTCGCGCGGCCGGATTGACAACGGTCGTTGCGGGCAACATCGGTTTGCCGGTGTTGGACACCTTGCAGGACATGAAAGCCAACGGTCAGCCGGATGTCTACGTTATTGAGCTTTCCAGCTTTCAACTTGAAACCACGCATTCGCTGCGCCTTGATACTGCGGCCATGTTGAACCTGTCGCAGGATCACCTTGACCGCTATCGATCGATGAAAGACTACGCGACGGCCAAGCAAAGGATTTTTCTGCACGCCGCCCATCAAGTGCTGAGCCGCGAGGATCAGGCCAGCCTTCAAATGCGCGACGCGAAATTGCCAGGCAGCACCTTTGGCATCGACCTCGCAGCGAGCGGGCAGGATTTCGGCATTGAGGACGGCATGCTCGTTCATGGTCATGCGCCGTTGATGCCGCTGGCCGACATGCCGCTCGCAGGTTTGCACAACGCGGCAAATGCACTTGCCGCATTCGCGTTGTGTCGCGCAATCGATATGGATACCCACAAAATCGTCGACGGCCTGCGAGCATTCAAGGGCCTGCCACATCGTCTCGAGAATGTCGGCACGATCAAGGGCATCAGCTTCTTCGATGATTCAAAAGGTACCAACGTCGGCTCGACAGTTGCCGCACTCAACGGAATGACGGTGCCGACCGTGCTGATCGCCGGTGGCATCGGCAAGGGGCAGGATTTCTCCACCCTCGCCGAACCAGTGCGGAAACGAGCGCGCGCCGTTGTATTGATCGGCAAGGACGCACGTTCCATTGAATCGGCAATCACTTCCGCACGGGTATCGTGCGTCCATGCGGGCTCGATGCGGGATGCGGTCGAGAAGGCCTATTCATGCGCCTCTGCGGGTGATGCGGTGCTGCTTTCACCGGCTTGTTCGAGCTTTGACATGTTCAACAATTACAACCATCGCGGAGAGGTCTTCGCGGAATGTGTGCGCGCGCTGAAACAACGTATTGAAGCCAATGCGGGAGGCATTGATGCTTTATAGCCCCGCTGCAGCGCGCGCTGAACTCGACATGACACTGTTCTGGAGTGTCGCACTGCTTCTGTCGCTTGGTTTGGTGATGGTCTATTCCTCGTCCATCGCCATGGCCGAGGCTGAGAAGATCACCGGTTATCGCATGCATTATTACCTGATGCGTCACGCCATATTCCTCGTGATCGGCGTCGTCGTGGCTGGCATCGCCTTCCAGATCCCGGTGGCACTGTGGCAAAGGATGGCGCTGCCATTGTTTATCGGCGGCGGGTTTTTGCTGGTTCTCGTGCTGATTCCCGGTATCGGTCGCGAGGTGAACGGCTCGCGTCGCTGGATTTCGCTGGGTTTCACGAGCATGCAGCCGTCAGAGTTGATGAAGTTTTTTGTCGTGCTTTACGCAGCCGATTACACGGTGCGGAAAGCCGCGTTCATGAATGATTTCAAGAAGGGCTTTCTGCCGATGCTGGCGGTGATGGTGTTCACCGGCGCGATGCTGTTACGCCAACCTGACTTTGGCGCACTCGTCGTGATCACGTCGATCGCAATGGCAGTGCTGTTTCTGGGTGGACTCAACTGGCGCGTTTTTGCAGGATTAATTGTGCTGCTCGCCGCTGCATTCGTGGTGCTCATTATTTCATCCCCATACCGGCTGCAGCGGATCGTCGGGTTTATGGATCCGTGGGCAGACGCGTATGGCAAGGGCTATCAGTTGTCGCATTCGCTGATTGCCTTCGGTCGCGGCGAGTGGCTGGGTGTGGGACTCGGGGGCAGCGTGGAAAAACTATTCTATCTGCCCGAGGCGCACACCGATTTTCTGTTGGCGGTGATCGCCGAGGAACTCGGCTTGGCCGGCATCGCCGTCGTAATCGCGCTCTTCGTCGTATTCATCTACCGCGCATTCGCCGTTGGTCGCGAAGCGATGATGCGTGAAAAATACTTTGCCGCTCTTGCGGCTCAAGGCATCGGCGTTTGGCTATCCGTACAAGCGCTGATCAACATGGGCGTGAACATGGGTGTGCTCCCAACCAAAGGGCTGACGCTGCCGTTCATGTCCTACGGCGGTACCGGCATCGTCGTCAATTGCATCGCGGTGGCGGTGCTGCTGCGCATCGACGCGGAGAATCGCGCCAGTTCCGGCACAAGCAAAACGTCAGCCAGGGTGGGTCGACGCGCATGAAGCGTACCGCACTCATCATGGCGGCCGGAACTGGCGGCCACATCTACCCCGGGCTTGCGATCGCGGGGGCGCTCGCCGCGCGCGGCTGGGCGATTGTCTGGCTCGCTACACCTGCCGGCATGGAGCACAAGCTCGTAGGCAAGGCCGGATACCCGATCGAAGTCGTGCAGATGTCGGGTGTTCGCAGCAAGGGTGCGACTGCGTGGTTGCTGCTTCCGTTTGTCCTGTTGCGTGCGTTCTGGCAATCCATTCGCGTTATTTGCCGGATCAAGCCAGACGTGGTCGTGTCCATGGGTGGCTACATCGCCTTCCCCGGCGGCATGATGGCCGTGCTGTGCGGCAAGCCGCTGGTCGTGCACGAACCGGGTGCCCACGCCGGCCTCACCAGCCGCGTACTTGCCCTGATCGCTGATCGCGTGCTGGTCGGATTTCCGAAAACGTTCGAGCAGACGCCACAAAACGCGCTGGCGAAGCTGCTGCCGAAACCAAAAAATGTCGAATGGCTGGGCACGCCGGTGCGCGCTGACATTGCGTCCTTGCCGGTGCCCGCGACCAGGTTCGCTGGTCGTGCAGGGCCGGTCCGTTTGCTCATCGTGGGCGGCAGTCTTGGCGCAAAGACACTCAACGATCTGGTCGTGGCTGCACTGGCGACGTTGCCGAACGGTGAGCGTCCGGAAGTTGTTCATCAATCCGGCGAAAAAAATTACGACGAATTGGTTGCCGCTTACCGTGCCGCCGAGGTGGACGCCTCGGTGCTGCCGTTTATTCATGACATGAGCGAGAAATACGCCTGGTGCGACCTGATGCTCTGCCGCTCCGGTGCCATCACGGTTGCCGAAATTGCCGTCGCCGGCGTGGCGAGCGTGCTGGTACCGCTACCTTTTTTTGTTGCAGAGGAGCAACTGGCCAACGCACATTTTCTCGCCGATGCGGGTGCCGGGGTTTTGATGAAACAGTTGGAAACGACGCCGCAAACACTGGCGCAACAAATCAAGAGTCTTACGCGCGAAAAATTGCTGGCGATGGCGACGGTTGCACGCTCATTGGGAAAACCCGACGCGACCCTGCGTTGCGCAAATGTATGTATGGAAGTAGCGACATGAGCCGCAAAGCAGGGACCCGCGAAGCGGGATGCGCGCAAGGCGATATGCCGCTGCGAGCCGACATCACGAGTTTCAATGCTTCCACGTTGGTACGGAGGCGAGGACAGTGAAGCATAAGGTCAAGCATCTTCATTTCATCGGCATTGGCGGCTCCGGCATGTCCGGGATCGCCGAAGTGCTGATCAATCTCGGCTACACCGTCGGCGGTTCGGACTTGAGCGAGACAGCCGTGGTGAAGCGCCTGCGCTCGCTTGGCGCAAAAGTGCTGATCGGCCACACCGCTGCAAACATCGCCGGTGCAGATGTCGTGGTGATTTCCAGTGCCGTGAAAGCGGACAACCCGGAAGTCGTCGCCGCCAAGGCTGCGCGGGTGCCGGTGGTGCCGCGCGCGATGATGTTGGCCGAACTGATGCGATTCAAGCAGGGCATCGCCATCGCGGGTACGCACGGGAAGACCACGACGACTTCGCTGATCTCCCATGTGCTCGGTGAGGCCGGGCTCGACCCGACCTGCGTGATCGGCGGACGGCTCAATTCGATCGGGTCCAATGCACGACTGGGCACCGGTGAATTCCTGGTGGCGGAAGCGGATGAGTCGGATGCGTCATTTCTATACCTGCAACCGATCATGGCCGTCGTGACCAATATCGATCAGGACCACATGGATACCTACGAGCACGACTTCGAGAAATTGAAATCGGCATTCGTGGAATTTCTGGAACACCTGCCTTTTTACGGCCTTGCGGTACTGTGTGTCGACGATCCAAATGTGCGCGATATTCTGCCGCGATTGAGTAAGCCCGTTCGTACCTACGGCATGAGCGAGGACGCCGAGTTACGCGCCGTCAACGTATGCGCGGTAAATGGCAAAATGAATTTCACCGCAGTGGGCACAAGCGATCACACGGTACTCGATGTGGAGTTGAATCTGGCTGGCGCACACAATGTGCTCAACGCCTTGTCGGCCATCGCGATCGCCCGCGAGATCGGCATATCGGATGCCTATATTTCGCATGCATTGGCCACCTTCACCGGCGTCGGCCGCCGTTTTCAGCGCTACGGCGAAATCGCCATCAGCTCGGGCGGCGCGTTTACGCTGATCGACGACTACGGCCACCATCCTGTCGAGATGGCCGCGGTACTGGCGGCCGCGCGTGGTGCGTTTCCGGGCAAACGTATCGTGCTGGCATTTCAGCCGCACCGCTATACCCGCACTCGTGATCTGTTTGAAGACTTCGTGAAAGTGATGTCCACCGCAGACGAATTGATTTTGGCGGATGTCTATCCGGCGGGAGAAGCGCCCATCGTCGCCGCAGACGGTCGTGCACTCGCGCGTGCGCTGCGGGTGGCCGGGAAGGTCGAGCCGCTGTTTGTGGAAACGGCCAATGAAATTCCCGACGCGGTGCTAAGCCGTGTTCGTGACGGCGACGTGGTGATCACGATGGGTGCGGGTTCTGTGGGCGGGGTCGCGCCGACTCTCGCCGGTACCGGGGGCGGGGAATGAATATGAGCGCATCGGCCAATTTTGCGCAAGCCGGTCCTGGCAAACTTCGCGGTGAGCTTCGCGTTGAAGAGCCGATGTCGCGGCACGTCTCGTGGCGTGCAGGTGGATGCGTGAAACAATTCTTCAAGCCCGCCGACCTCGCCGAACTCCAGGTGTTTCTGCCGACGTTGCCGAGAGGTGAGCCGCTGCTATTTGTCGGGCTAGGCAGCAATCTGTTGGTAAGAGATGGCGGCTTCAAAGGCACCATTGTGCTGACCACGCCCACGTTGCACGGACTGGTGCTCGATGCGGCGGATGCAACCATCGTGTGCGCCGGGGCTGGTGTCGCCTCACCGCACGTCGCAAAATTTGCCGCGAGGCATTCGCTGGTCGCCGCTGAGTGGCTGGCCGGTGTGCCGGGTACGGTTGGCGGTGCGCTGGCGATGAATGCCGGTTGTTACGGTACCGAGACATGGGAACAGGTGGTCGATTGCACGACGATAGATCGAGATGGTGTGCTGCACACCAGAACATCGGCAGATTTTGAAATTGGGTATCGCCATGTCGCAGCGAAATCTGTCAATGAGGAATGGTTCGTCGCTGCACGTTTTTGTTTCCAGCCGGGTGACGCATCCCTCGCGAAAGCGCGCATCAAAGAGCTGCTTGCAAAACGCATGGCCTCGCAACCGCTGGACAAACCCAACGCGGGCTCGACATTCCGCAACCCGCCCGGCGACCACGCTGCCCGCCTGATCGAATCGTGCGGGCTCAAAGGCTGCGCCATCGGCGGCGCGCAGGTCTCGATCAAACATGCGAACTTCATCATCAATACCGGCACCGCGAGCGCAGCCGATATTGAAAACATGATCGCGCACATGCAGGTAACGGTGAAGGAAAAAACAGGTGTGGAGTTGGTTCGGGAAGTGAAGATCGTGGGAGACGCGCGATGAATTTTAGGGTGCCAAGCCACGTAGGTTGGGTTAGGCGTAGCCGTAACCCAACTTGGTCTCGGCAGTTGCGACCGTTGTTGGATGACGACGCTGCGCGTCTGACCCAACCTACACAACGGAATGCAGCGTTGTACAGCTTAGATCAAGCATTGGTGCGCGTTCACAGGCATTTTCTGCCTGCGAACCGCACCAGTATTGGAGTTTCACTTTGAGTATCGACGTAAAGAAACTCGGCAGAGTTGCCGTATTGATGGGTGGCCTCAGCGCTGAACGCGAAATCTCGCTTCTCTCGGGCAACGGCGTGCTCGCTGCGCTGCGCGAGAAAGGCGTGGACGCACACGCTTTCGATCCGGTGGTGAGTTCGCTGTTCGATTTGCCACGCGAAAAATTCGAGCGGGTGTTTATCGCCTTGCACGGCCGGTTTGGTGAAGATGGGACCGTACAGGGCGTACTTGAGACATTGAAGATGCCCTACACCGGTTCTGGCGTGCTGGGCTCGGCACTGGCGATGGACAAATGGCGCACCAAGCTCATCTGGCAGGCAGCGGGCATCCCGACGCCGAAATATAAAATGCTTGCAACCGATAGCGACTGGCGCGCTGTCGCAGATGAATTGAAATTACCACTAGTCGTAAAACCCGCGCGCGAAGGCTCCAGCATTGGCGTAACCAGGGTGAATACGGCGAACGATTTGGTGGCCGCGTTTCAACTCGCTTGCAAATTCGATCCGCTGGTCATTGCCGAGGAATTCATCGCCGGACAGGAGCTGACCGCCTCGGTGGTGGGAGCGGAAGCGTTGCCGCTGATTCGCATCGAAGCCCCTGAAGGTGCCTACGACTACCAGAACAAATATTTCACTGATGTCGTCAAGTACCACTGCCCGTCCGGTATTCGTGCGGACGTCGAAGAACAAATCCGCAAGGCGACATTGAAGGCATTTCGTGTGCTCGGCTGTGAAGGCTGGGGCCGCGCCGACATGATGCTGTCGCCCGATGGCAGCTACAGTTTTCTCGAAATGAATACGTCGCCCGGCATGACCAGCCACTCGCTGGTGCCGATTGCGGCGCGTGCGGTGGGGATGAGTTATCCGGATCTCTGCGTACGCATTTTGCAAGGTGCATCGCTGAAGAGTTAAACCCATGTCACGTCAACCCAAAACTAAACCAAGACACGCACCCGAGTCCACCGCGCACTTCACCCGTAACCGGGTGGTGGTGATTGGTGCTTCTGTTGCGGCGATGCTGGTCGCTGCGGTGCTTGTCTGGCTGGCGATGGCGACGCTGCAAAAAAACCTGGATAGCACGCCTGTATTCCCGATCAGCGAGGTGACGTTTGTTGGTGACATGCAGCGCGTTGACATGGCGGAACTCAATCGTGTCGCAGGCGGTATCAGGGGCAGCATGTTGCAGACGAATTTGAATGATGTAAAAGCGGCGATAAAACAAGTGCACTGGGTGCGCAATGCCGACGTGCGACGCCGTTTCCCAACGACCCTGGAAATCAGCCTGGAAGAGCATCGCCCATACGCAAAATGGAAAGACGGCGATGCAGAGCAAGGTTTCCTGGTGAATACGTTTGGCGAGGTATTCGAGGCCGATCTTGATGCGGCATTGCCGATTTTCAGCGGGCCGCAAGGCACGTCCAAAGACGTGCTGGCCAATTACGCCGTGTTCAAGTCGCAGCTTGCGGTGATCGGACTGGCACCGCTGTCCCTCGTGCTATCGGCCCGACGCGCCTGGCAGCTCAGACTCGACAACGGCGCGCTGCTGGAGCTTGGTCGTGCCGAGGCGGGCGAGCGGCTCCATCGTTATGTGAGTGCGTACCCCGTCGTGTCGGCATTGAAAATGCCTGATTTGCGTATCGACATGCGTTACCAATCTGGAATGGCGGTAAGGATCGCCGATGCCAATCCCACCAGGCCCGCGGCACGTGCCGCGCCGAAGTCCACTAAAAAAGCGACTGCCAGATTATGAGAAAAACGCACGAAGAGACGAGTGTATGAATAAACCTCGCGAAATCAAGAATCTGCTGGTCGCCCTCGACATTGGCACGTCCAAAATCGTCGCTATCGTCGCTGAAGTGACGCCCGACGGCGCGCTCGAAATTCTGGGCCTGGGGCAGCATCCTTCCAAAGGTTTGAAGAAGGGGGTAGTCGTCAACATCGAGGCGACCGTCACCGGCATTCAGCGGGCATTGGAAGAGGCCGAGTTGATGGCCGACGTGAAGATTCGCGATGTGCTCACCGGTATCGCGGGCTCCCATATCAAGAGCTTCAACTCGCACGGCATGGTCGCGATCAAGGACAAGGAAGTCTCGCAATTCGATGTGGATCGCGTGATCGAAACGGCACGTGCGGTGAACATCCCGATGGACCAGCAGATTCTGCATATCCTCACGCAGGAATTCATCATCGACGGCCAGGAGGACGTGCGCGAACCGGTGGGCATGAGCGGCGTGCGGCTGGAGGTCAAAGTGCACATCGTCACCGGCGCGGTATCGGCGGCGCAGAATATTATGAAATGCGTCAGGCGTTGCGGATTGGAGGTACGCGATCTCGTGTTGCAGCCGCTGGCCTCCGCCATCGCTGTACTCTCACAGGACGAAAAAGATCTGGGCGTGTGCCTCGTCGATATCGGCGGCGGCACCACGGACATCGCCGTCTTTACCGGCGGCGCGATTCGCCATACGGCTGTCATTCCGATCGCAGGTGACCAGATCACCAATGACATCGCCATGGCCCTGCGTACACCGACCAAGGATGCCGAGGACATCAAGATGGCACACGGCTGCGCGCTCAGGCAGCTGGCGAGCGTGAACGATGTAATCGAAGTCCCCGGGGTGGGCGACCGCGAACCGCGGCAGATGTCAAGGCAAACGCTCGCCGAAGTGATCGAGCCACGCGTGGAGGAACTGTACTCGCTGATCCAGCGTGAACTGCGTGCGAGTGGATTCGAGGAATTGCTGTCCTCCGGCATCGTGTTAACGGGAGGCAGTGCCGCGATGCAAGGCATGGTTGAGCTGGGTGAAGAAGTCTTCCATATGCCGGTGCGCCTCGGCGTGCCGAGTTATTCCGGCGGGTTAGCCGAGGTGGTTCGCAATCCGCGTTTCTCGACCGGCGTGGGCCTGCTGGTATCCGGATTGGAGCAGCGCAAGCGCGACGAGCACGTGCGCCTGCATGCGGGGAATTTCAAAGGCGTATTCGAAAAGATGGCGAGTTGGTTCAAGGGAAATTTCTAGGGAATTCACCCCCTCTCCCCTCTCCCGCGAGGGGAGAGGGGCTTGAACTGCATCCCTCCCCCCTCGCGGGGGAGGGACCGAGGGAGAGGGGGAAGCAGGCAAAGTTTTTATGGTTATTTTTTAGTTGTTTCACAGCAGAGGAGAGTAGACATGATTGAGGTTATCGATACAGAGCAACCGGAAGCGATCATCAAGGTGATCGGTGTGGGGGGCTGCGGCGGCAATGCGGTCGACCACATGATCGGCAACGGTGTGGCAGGGGTGGAATTCATCTGCGCCAACACCGACGCGCAAGCACTAAAGCGCAATCAGGCAAAGGTCACCATGCAGTTGGGCGGCACGGTCACCAAAGGGTTGGGAGCAGGCGCCAATCCGGACGTGGGCCGTCAGGCGGCGATTGAAGATCGCGAACGCATCGCTGAGTTGATTCAGGGTGCCGACATGCTCTTTATAACTGCCGGCATGGGTGGCGGAACGGGTACCGGTGCGGCACCGATCATCGCGGAAATTGCGCGCGAGATGGGTGTGCTCACCGTGGCAGTGGTGACGAAGCCGTTTGCGTTTGAGGGCAAACGCAAGAAGATCGCCGAAGCCGGCATCGAGTTGCTGAAGCAACACGTGGATTCGCTCATCATCATCCCCAATGATCGCTTGATGGAGGTACTGGGGGACGATGTCACCTACGAAGATGCGTTCAGGGCATCCAACGATGTGCTCAACGGCGCCGTCGCGGGTATCGCCGAAGTGATCAATTGTCCGGGACTGGTGAACGTCGACTTCGCCGACGTACGTACCGTGATGAGCGAGAACGGTGTGGCGATGATGGGCTCGGCCATGGCATCGGGTACCGACCGCGCGCAGGTTGCCGCGGAACGCGCGGCAGCATCGCCATTGCTCGAAGATGTGAATCTGACTGGCGCACGCGGTGTGCTTGTCAACATCACGGCCAGCAAATCGCTGAAGCTGAAAGAGGTGCACGAAGTCATGAACACCATCCGCAGCTTCACCGCAGAAGATGCAACGGTGATTTTTGGCAGCGTGCTGGATGAGGCGATTGGCGACCAGTTGCGCGTCACGATTGTTGCCACGGGTCTCGGTGGGTCAGCCTCGAAGCGCCAGCCGCAGATGGTGTACTCGGCACAGCCGATGACGCCGGTCTATGCGAGGACAGGCACCGACGACGCGATTGGTGCACCGATGCCCACGTCCGCAGGCGCGATCAACTACCACGATCTCGATACGCCAGCGGTTACGCGCCGGCGTCGTGATGCGACCGTGAACGCAATGCAGCAATCGGGCGTTGAAATGTACGATATCCCCGCGTTTTTAAGGAAGCAAGCCGACTAGCGCAAACCGTACACGCTGAACCATCCTGCGCGAAACTCTGCCACGCGGGATGGTTCAGCGTCTGCGATCAACAGGGAATGTGTCGTCTATCGATCCCGTTGATTGACTGCGAAAAACATGACTACGATTCGAGAATTGGATCATCTGGTACTTCGCGTCGAACTCAACGGGGGGCCGTGGAAAGCATAGGCAGCGCCTGATCCTCGAATTCGCGGACCGTGGCCCATGCCGTTGCCTGCAAAAACTTCGCCGTGTCTGCATCAAGTTCCGCGGGATATGCGAGGCCTTCCGGCGTCCGGCGATAGAACGCCGCGAAAAAAGTACACGCACTCAGGTAGCTACCTGCGACTGTCGGATGTTTCTTGTCTGGATCATGCAGCGCAAGCGGCGGTCGCTCCTTGCGCGCGCGGGCGAATGCTAGACCGACCGGCACCACCTGTGCACCAATCGTTTTTCCAAGTGTCGCATAAGCATCGGCAAGAGGGAGCGTCATTCCGGATTTGTCGGCGTAGGCCCAGGTCATGAACAGTGCCGTTTTCGCGCCGGAATCGCGGATGACTTTATCGTAGCGAAACACCACGCTTCTGAAGTTTTCCGCCGCTTGCGCGGACTCGATCGGCTCGGTACTGTAGCCTTGTAGCACCACGACATCCCACATTCGCGCCCACACGGTTTTTAAAAGTGTGTCTTCGTGCTGGCGCAAACGCGCGTCGGGAATGGTGATCGATTTCACATCATGGAACTGCGCACCCACGCGATCCGCAGAGCGAATCAGTCCGAACAAATAATTTGGCAAACCGGCGTTGTAGAACGTCAGACTGTTGCCGACGAACAGGATATTTTTCGGCGGATAATAGGGCTTTGGAGCCAGCGTATTTTGCGCCAACGCCTGCACCGCTGAGCCTGCAAGCAGGCACAGCACCAGCCATCTTAGGTTCAAAAAGATTCGCATGAGAAATCCGTCGCACGATTGACTGCGGGGGCAAGTGGACATTATTGCCGAAACCGCCGCCGTCGTAATTTAAGCATATTCGCATGATGTTGCAACAATTGGCGACCACTCTGTTTCAGGGCGTTGGCGGGCAGTGAATTGAATGGTCCGCGAGCATCACGAATTCCGCCACGGACAATGTCTCCGCCCGGCGTTTCGGATCAATACCAAGCGAGATGATCGCAGCGGCAGCAAGAAATGGCTTGAGCGTGTTGGCAAGCGTTTTCCGGCGCTGGCCGAAACCTGCAGTAACGATGGCCGCGAAACGCGTGTCATCGATGGCGCGCAGTCGTTGCGGCGGCAGCGGCACTATCCGCACGATCGCCGAATCCACTTTGGGTGGTGGCGTGAACGCGCCGGGCGGCACATCAAACATGCGCTTCATTGCGAATCGATATTGCAGCATGACCGAGAGCCTGCCGTATGCCGCAGTATCGGGTGCGGCAACCATGCGGTCTACTACTTCCTTCTGCAGCATGAACGTGCCGTCGATGAGCTGATCGGCGAATGTGCCCAAATGAAACAGGAATGGCGTGGAGATGTTGTAAGGGAGATTGCCAACCGCACGAAAGCGTGGGCCCAGCACGGAAAAATCGAAGGACAACACATCGGCTTCATGCAGGGTGAATTTATCGGTTGGAAAACGCGCTCGCAACGCGCTCGCGAGGTCGCGGTCAACTTCCACCGCGTGCAGATGATCAAGCCGGGCGACGAGAGGTTCGGTGATCGCTCCGGGGCCGGGCCCGATTTCGACAAGGACATCATCGCGCTGCGGTGCAACGGCGCTGACAATGCGCGCAATGTAATGACGATCCGTCAGGAAGTGCTGGCCAAACCGTTTCTTCGCGCGTGGCAGCATGTCTACCGGCGCTGCGCCAACTGCGCTGCCAGTGCAATTGCGGCCCGCATACTGCCGGTTTCTATTCTTCCGGTGCCCGCCAAATCGAGCGCCGTACCGTGATCGACCGAGGTGCGAATGATCGGCAGGCCCAGCGTCACATTCACGCCCTCGCCGAAACTTGCATACTTGAGCACCGGCAATCCCTGATCGTGATACATCGCGAGTACCGCGTCAGCGTTTTGCAAATGACGCGGCGTAAATAAAGTATCAGCAGGGAGAGGGCCTTCGAGCAGCATGCCCTCTGCGCGCAACTTCTCCACCACCGGCACAATGACCTCGATTTCCTCGCGGCCCAGATAGCCGCCTTCGCCCGCATGCGGGTTCAGGCCAGCTACCACTATTCGCGGTCGCTCGATACCGAATTTTCCGACGAGGTCGGTGTGCAAAATCTGCAACGTGCGCAAAAGTACCTCATGCGTGATCGCAGCAGGCACATCCTTGAGCGCCAGATGCGTAGTCGCCAATGCGACGCGAAGTACCGGCGTTTGACGACCCACCAGCATCATCACGACCTGCGGCGTATTGGTTTTTTCCGCGAGATATTCGGTGTGCCCGGTAAAGACGATGCCAGCGTCATTGATGATGCCTTTGTGCACCGGCGCGGTGACCATTGCCGCGAACTCGCCGGACAGGCAACCGTCGATGGCGCGATCAATCAATTGCAGGACGTACTTACTATTTGCACTATTGAGGTCACCCGGCTTGGCATGCGTCGCGAGGGGTACATGCTCAATGCGCGCATTGCCAGCGGCGACTGGCCATTTCATGCCTAGCGCGTCGGCGCGCGCCGCGAGCAATTCTGCGTCCGCGAGCAGTGCGTAGTGGGTATTGGTGTCAGCGGCGAGAGTGCCTGCGATAAGCACGCACAGATCGGGGCCGATGCCGGCAGGTTCACCCGATGTGATGGCGATAGTGGTGGGCCTGGATGCGGTCATGGGGTGCTGATCCGGCGATTGAAAGTGGTGATTGCCCCGCTACCCCTCTCCCTCGCTCCCTCTGCTTCGCTTCAAGTGTACCCTTGTCCAGCGAGGGGAGCGGGAAGATATGTTTGGAAGAGGGGGTGGTCCTTACTTCTCTTCGAGCTTAAGTTCGACAAAGGCGCGGTCTTTCGCCTGTCTTATCCAGTCCTCAACCGCCTCATCGGTCTTCCGCAGGCGAATGACGTTGCGTGCTGCGGCGCGGCGGCGCTCTTCAGAGATGCCTTCGGTACGGCGCTCTTCCACTTGTATCAGGTGCCAGCCGAACTGGCTTTGCACCGGTGCTGAAATTTCGTTGTCGCGCAGTTGGTTCATGACGCGGTCAAATTCGGGCACGGTGTCGCCGGGCGATAGCCAGCCAAGTTCGCCGCCTTTTGTCGCGGAAGGGTCGTCCGAATGAACCTTGGCCAATTCGGCAAAGTCGGCACCGCCGATGATGCGTTCGCGCAGTCTCGAGAGACGATCACGGGCATCGTCGTCGGTCACGCCTTCTTTGGGTTTGATCAGAATGTGGCGTGCACGCGTTTGCTGTACTGTCGGCTGGTTGCTACGGCCGCGTTTGTCGAGCAGCTTAACAATATGGAAGCCATTGGCGCTGCGCAGAATGTCGGTAGTCTCGCCGAGCTTCAAAGCGGAAAGCGCTTCCAGAAAAATCGCCGGCAGGCGTCCCGAGGGCCGCCATCCCAGATTGCCGCCCTGCAGCGCGTCGGGCGCATCAGAGAATTGCGCGGAGATTTGTGCAAATTCAGAGCCCTTGCGCAACTCCGACAGCGCCTGCAGTGCGCGTTTGCGCCGCGCCTCGATTTGCACCGAGGTGGCCTGCTCCGGTACAAGTACCAGAATGTGCGCCAGCCGGAATTCCTGATCGGTACTCGCTTCGCGAGTCTCAAGCAGCAATTGCGTATCGATTTCCGCGTCGGTCACATTGATGTTGCCGCCGACCTCGCGTTCACGCAGGCGGGTCTTCATGACCTCGGTGCGAATCTCCTCGCGAAATTTTGCCCAGCGAATGCCATCTTCTTCGGTCAGGCGGCGAAACTCTGTCATCGACAAGCTGTTTTCGTCGGCGATGCGCTGCAGGGTTTTGTCCAGCGTATCGTCGTCCACCTTGATGCCGCTTTCCTTCGCTTCCTGGACCTCCACAAGATCAAGCACCATTCGATCCAGCAACTGCTTCTTCAGCACATCCACCGGCGGCAGTTGCGTGCCCTGTTTTTTCAGTTGCGCCGCGACGGTCGTCATCCGCTCATTCAAGTCATTCATGGTGATGACTTCGTTGTTCACGACCGCGACGATGCGGTCAAGCTCGATCACGCCGCTTGGTTTTTGGGTTGCGGTAAGCGTCGTATCGAGCTTCGGCGCGGGCGGCGTAAACAGTGGGTTCGTCGTGGCAGGTGTCGCCAGCGGTGCCTGCGCGCCTGCAATAGTGGCGGCAAAAGCAAACACAAAAACACAGATGCAGAACAAACGATGTTTCATGATTATTTCTCTACAAAGATTATCGACCGTACTGGTCACCGGCACGGTCGTCAGACCGTCGGTAGCCGGAAATGTTCTGACGCAACGTTTCCAGCGGGTTGATACCCAGTTTGGATAGGCCCTTCAACTCAAGCTGGAACTGGATCGAATTTGAATACTTCTCGGCGGCGGTGGCAAAACGATGCGCCACAAGACGAAATTCCCAGCAGCCCTGATTATACTCGACCCCAAGCAGCCCCTCGATCAGGCGTGCGTCACGCAACGAATAGTTTGCCCTGGCCAGCAGCGTCCAGGCAGGCGCTACACGGCCGAACGGCCACTGCGTGGAAATGTCGATTTGCTTTAACGAATCCCGGGTAAAACGATAGCTGAAGTTCAGCAGGCGGCCACCTTCGGCGTTGTAGCGCGCCGAGATATTGGTCTTCTGAAATTGTCTGGCCGACGCCGAGTACTGGAACCCGGAATCAAGCGTCCAGCGATCCGACACCTGGCCAGAAAGTGCTGCCAGAAAATCGGAGCGGCTAATGCTGCCCGTCGGTGTACCAGATATCCCCAGCAATTCATTCGATGAAAGCGTTACGCGCTGCGGACTGAAATAATAGCGCTGACCGATCGCGGCACGTAGCCGCTCAATGCCGGTCAGGTTCTCGATGAAGCGCGTCGTGACTGCGGCAGTGACCTGCCTCGCGTCTGAAATGCGATCACCGCCGACGAACAAATTCTCATTGAATATCTGCGCGAAACTGAAATCTGTTTCTGCGGTGGAAAACAGCGGCAGTTTGCTTTGGTCGCGGAAGGGCACAGACAGAAAAAACAACCGCGGCTCCAGCGTCTGTGTGATCGACTGACCAAAGAACGTGGCAGGGCGCTCGAAAGCCAATCCACTATCCACACTCAAAATCGGCAGCGTACGCGTACCTCCCTCGTAGCCGGCGGTGTTGCCGGTGAGATCGTAGCGGGTCGCATGGAATCCGAGCTTTGGGGTGATGAATCCGTAGGGGCGGGTGATCGGGTAAGAGAGAGACGGATAGACCAGCCAGCGACGCCCACTGAC
>JANYHZ010000219.1 GCA_025362135.1 Betaproteobacteria bacterium
AACCTGCCGCACGATCTCGTCGCATCGTTCAAGTCCACGCTGGAGGAAGCTGCCGAGTCCTCGTTGCTGCTACACGTTATCGACGCCAGCGATCCCGGGTTTGAACGCCAGCTCGCCGTGACGGATGAAGTACTGAACGAGATCGGTGCGCAGGATGTGCCACGGATTCGTATTTTCAACAAGATCGACGTCGTCGCCGGGGAAACGGAAAGTGCGGCAGCGACACAAACTGAACGCGAGGCGCAGTTGCGAGAGAAGTACCCAAAGTGCATTGTGATGAGCGCGCGCCGCGAGGAAGATATCGCAAAGTTGCACGCCGCGATCCGCGCGTTTTTTCAGAAAGACCTCGTCGAGGCTGAACTATTTCTTCCCTGGTCGGCACAACAGCTGCGCGGCAAAATTTTCGCCAGCTGCGAGGTGCTGGAAGAGCGTGCTGACGATGAAGGCGCGTTTCTTCGGGTTCGTGGGGAGGGCGATGTGGTGAACGGCCTTCGTGAGCAACTCGCGCGGGTGCAAACCAACGCTTAGCTGTCGAGCGGATCGGCGTCAGTTTTTTCCGACAAGTGCGATTTGCAAACGCAGAATGAGCATGGGCGCGGTTTACAGGCTAAAAATGCCTTAAAAACCTCGCCAATGCTGGTGTTTACTATTCCTTTACCGCTTCAACCACGATGTTCAGCGTGACTTCGTCGCTCACCGCGGGCGCATTCTTGCCCGCGTTGAATTCGGAACGTTTGATCTTCGTGCTGGCGTTGGCACCGCACATTTCTTTTTTGGTGAACGGATGCGGCGCACAATTGAGCGAAGTCACCGCGAGCGTAACGGGCTTGGTGACGCCCTTGATGGTCAGGTCGCCCGTGATGGCTGCGACTTTATCTCCATCAAATTGGAAATTGCTTGACTTGAACGTGATGACCGGAAATTTCTCGACATTGAAATAGTCTTCGCCCTTGATGTGGCCGTTGAAGAGTTCGGAACCGGTATTGACAGACTTCGCGTCGATGCTGACATCGAGCGAGCCGGTTTTGGCGGCGCGGTCGAGGGTGACTTTACCGGCGGTCTTGTCAAATTTGCTTTGCTGCGTTGAGAAACCCAGATGGGTGTAGGAAAAACTCGGGAACGAGTGGGCACCATCGATGACATAGGTTTCCGGTGCGGCAAATGCAGGAATGCCGAGAGCGGCGGTGAGTGCAAGAAGTGCGATGCGTTTCATGGTGATGCTCCGTTGGTTGATTGAGGGATCTACTTGGTTTTCGTGGGTGCCGGAGCCGCTGCGGCAGCCACGACGTGGAAATTGATTTGTACTTCATTGGCCACTGTGGAGAGATCGGCCCAAGGCCCTTCGCCGATGGCGAAATCGATGCGCCTTAATGTAAAGCCGCCATCAAAAATGCCATTGTTGCCTTCGACTTTGAAGCCAAAAGTCGCGGTGACAGGCACAGCCTTGCCTTTGATCGTCAGCGGGCCGGTTACTTCGTAACGCCCCGCGCCAGTTGCTTTGACGACGGTGGAAGTAAAGCTTGCCGACGGAAACATTTTTACGTTGAACCACTGCTTGCCAACCACTTCGTCATTGGCATCCTGGGAGCCGGCGTCGATGCTGGCGAGATCAATGCTGATGTCGACTTTCGCCATCTCCGGTTTGGCTGGGTCGAAGGCGATGCGGGTGGTGAATTTCGGGAAGCGGCCCTGCACCGGTACACCCATCTGGCGCGATGTAAAAGCGATGGTGGACTTGTCCGCCTGCACGGCGCTGTACTCGATAGCTTGCGCAGTGTTGGCAGCGAGGGCGACGCCAATCAAAACAAAAGTGCGTGTCAGATAATTCATGATGTTCCGATTTGCTCCATGGCAGTTGGGTGGCTGGCTTTGCGCTCGGGCAACATGCGTCGAAGGATGTCGTCCTTGTCAATGAAGTGGTGTTTCAATGCAGCACCTATGTGCGCGCAGATGATGGCGATCATCGTGTAGTTCAAATAGCGGTGAATCAGCGTCAGCGTTTCGCCCAAGTCCTTGTTTTTCGCCAGCAGGTCGGGGATCGGAAGTACACCGAAATAGACCGTCTGAAACCCTTTGGCGGAACTCATCAGCCATCCGGCCAGGGGAATGGCGATCATCAGCGCATAGAGCAAATAATGCGTGGCTTCCGCAACCATTCGCTGCCAGCGCGGCATCGGATCCGGCAATGGCGGTGCGGCATGCGTTAGCCGCCAAAGGCAGCGAACAAGCACGAGGGTAAATATGGTCACGCCCGCCCATTTGTGCCACGAATAGAACCGCAATTTGGCCGGCGAAAGAGACAGATCGACCATGTACAGTCCGACGCCCAGAGAGACGAAGATCATGAGGCCGATCAGCCAGTGCAGTCCTATGGCAACGCGGGTATATCTTGGTGTGCTCATTGCGGAATCCCGTAACCGGTTTTCTGGCCAGCCTCAAATGCCGCACGCAGACGGGCAAGCTGTTGGCGCATGTTGTCCAGCTCGACATTGCTGAAATTGGCAAACAAGGGATCGAGGTGAGCCAGATGCCTGGGGAAGATATCCTCAAACAACGCCTGCCCCTTGCCTGTCAGCCGGGTAATCCAGCTCCGGCCATCCTCGGGCGCATCGTGGCGGCTCAGCAGCCCTTTTTGTTCGAGGCGATTCAGCACGCCCGTCATTGTCCCTTTGGTGATGAGCGTCTTTTCGCCCAGCTCTTTGCAACTCATGCCATCAGTGTTGCCAAGGGTAGCGATGATGTCGAATTGTGCCGCGGTGAGACCCAGTTCGCGCACGTGCGCGCCCGAGCAACGCTCAAAACTTTGCGCACATTCGACGAGTGCGCGGACGAGAGACATATAACGTTTGGTTTGCATAAACGGTTTGATTGCGGCGACGCAATATAGTTCGTATTAGTACTATATTATGCATGCGATCAAACCGGCGTGTCAACTTCCCGCGCGTTCGAATGCAGGATTTCAGGCGCAGGGCGATTCAAGAAAAGGGAAGCGGGAAAACGTACCGGCATTGTGCCGCGGGCCCGGCTCAGACGGGCGAATGTCCGCTAGTCGGTGTCCAACACATCCTCCAGCTAGGGATAGCTGATGCCGGGGTACGAGTAGAACTCATTTACCGCAACTGCGCTCCGTCGCAATATTTCGGCGTGCAGCCGACCTTCTTCCAGTGCGCGCGATGCGTAGAGTTCAAACCGCTCGTTTGCGCAGCTTGGCCTGTTGCCTGCCCATAGCAGTTCCCACTCGCCGGTGGGTTTCGGCACGCCGGAATTCTTGATCTGCCGTACCAGGAAAGGACAATTCGCGCCCGGCGAAACTTCAGTGCGAACGGTCACGATGCCCTGGGTGTATTCAAGGATGCCGCGCTCTGACTCGCCAAGTTGGTGACTTTGTATGCACGAATAACGCGTTGGCAGCGCACCCGCCATGGACTCGTACACGCCGCTGTAGCCTTTTGCCGCATCGATCCACGGCATCAGCAGTACCATCGGCAGCGCCCAGGAAATCGCGAGCGATGCGGTCCAGACCAGCAATGGCCCCTGGGCCATGCGTCCACGGTAGCGTATGATCGCCAGCCATCCTGCAGAGAGCAGTGCCGCGATTATCACGGCAAAAGGCGAAATCGGCAGCACGAATTGCAGCGGTACCTGGCGCGCAATCCACTGCCAGTCCGGTACATGCCCGGTGTACGTCAGCGAGCCCCACAGGAACCAGCTCAGCAGCGCAACCAGTACCGCGATCGTGACACCCAGCGCGCAAAGTACATTCCACAATCGGCCCGGCACGTGTTTCAGCGTGCCCGTTGCGGCGAGTGCCAGCGCGGGCAACATCGGTAAAGCGTAAATGACGCGCGCCGAACCCGCTATCACTAGCACTAGCGCAAGTGAAAGAGAAACGGCCAGTCCGACTTGCATGCCGGTGTCGCCCAGACTGCGCGCGCGTGTCTTCCACAGGCAGATGGCGATGAAAATCCACCACGGAAAAATGAACCACGGAAACGTCCTGGTCCAGAAACCGTTTTCGCTGGCGGCACCGAGTGTGGCGACGGAAAAGCCAAAAAATCGACCGACATTGTTGTCCCAAAACCAGGTGACGAAAGCGGCCGAGTCACGCGCGTACAAGAAGGCTGGCCAGATGATCAGCCACGGGAGGGCAACCAGCAACGCGCGCAGCAGAAAGCGGAAGTAGCGGCGGTCGCGCCATTGGGCAAAGCAGATTGGCAATAAAACCGTGGCCAAAGCGATGGCACCGGGCGCCAGCAAACCTTTGGCGAGAAAGCCCATCCCAACGCCAGTGCCCAACGCCACGAAAGCCCATTTGCGCTCAAAAGCATGCGCGACCAGACCCAGCATTGCCACGGCGAAGCCGGCCATCAGGGGCAAATCCGGCAGCATAAGCGGAACGGTATTGAGCAAACCGAAGGTGCCCAGAACGATGAGCACGGCCATTCGTCCCCGGCCCTCTCCCCATGCGATGCGGCTGGCGGCTGCGGTCGCCCACAAGGCGATCCCGACGAAGACACCGCTCGCCAGACGAGCGCCGTCGTGTAGTGGCAGCAATGGGCTGGCAAGGGTCGCAGTCGCCATTCCTACCCAGTGATAAAGAGGCGGTTTCTCCATAAATAGCTCGCCCGCCAGGTGTGGCACGACCCAATCGCCAGACTGCAGCATGTGGAAAATACCAGCGAAAATATAGCCCTCGTCGGGCTTCCATGGTTGGTGGCCGATCAGACCCGGGAGACAATACGCGAGGACGACACATATCACCACGATCGCCTGTGGAATGGATGCTTGGTCATCTGGACGACTGCTAGTAATGTTCATTCAGATACGTACGCCAACTGTTCGGTGCCATCAGGTCAAAGATGACCCCGTTACACTCTGTAACAACAATTGTAACATCAGAGGATTTTACGGGTGTTGACGCGCGACAGGTGTGCGTTTCGACCAGGCCGGCTTTGCAATCGCGTCAAGCGTAGTTGCGGTCCCGACACGAACCCCGGGCCCGCCATTAGCGGAAGAACTCTCGTGTCATGAACTCTTCAAGTCCTGCCGAGTCTTCGACCCGTGCGGATAGCACTACGACCCGGCCGAGCCGCTGGGATTCCCAATTGAAATCTCCCTGATAATGCGTTCGGATCAATTCGATCATGCGGCGAATAATCGCGATTTCGATATTGCCGTTTAGCCCGGCATCGACATCGATGATGTCTCGACGGCTGTTACTGCGGTCCCCCGTCCAGCCGTTAAACGAAAACTGCGCGGCGCGGTGGCCTTTGTTCAGTATTTGGAACACGCCGCTGGTGCCTTCTCTTTGGGACAGCGACCGCAAATTTCGATTGATATTGGCCATTGCAATATCGTCGGCTGAGGGGTCACGTCCGCTCGCGTGCCCGTCGGCACGTGCGGTCGCTTCTGCCGCCGCACGCTGTTCTCGCCTGGCGTTCACCATACTCATGAAATCGGTGGGGGCAGCCTCGGGCGGACGGATTGGCGCGGGTGGTTCAGGAACGAGCGGCGTGCTTTGCGGTGTGCGACTGGGCACCGTCATCATCTGCGGCGCTCGCGGCGCAGGCGGTCGATTACGCGGTGCGGGTTGGGGCGGTGCGACCGATGCCGCGCTCGGCGGTGGAGCCGCAGGTAGGCTCAAACTGACCACCAGTGGACCTTGGGTGCCGGAAATAACCGCTCCATCGGTGATGTCACGAGCAGGCATGACGACAAAAAACAATACGTGCAGACACAGCGAGACCAATAGCCCAATCGCGATATAGCGGAGCGTTCGCGCTTCCGGCTCGCGCAGGTGGCTTGACGATGGCCTTTGCATAGCCATCGCGGTGCCGATATCTGTCGTGAAAATCAAGGTCTGGTGCATTGGCGTAATTATGCGGGACGGAAGCCCGCTTTTTACACGCGACAACCCGACACTGGGAGCAGCAATACGCGGAAATAGTTCCCGCTGGACGGGGATTCTGGCATCGCTTGTTGCAGCAATCGCAAAGCGGCTTTGCTACGCCGACAAATTCGCATTCGCACAAGGAGAAATCGCCGTGGCCAAAGAAAATTTCAATATGGAAAACCACTGGTTGCCGTTCACGCCAAATCGCCATTTTCGTCAACATCCCCGCGTCTTCGTCGCCGCAGACGGGATGACGTTTACGACGGACGATGGGCGCAAAGTCCTCGACGGTGTGTCGAGTCTCTGGTGCGTCGGCGCGGGACACAATCGCCGGCCGATCAACGAAGCCATCAAAGCGCAACTCGATACGCTCGATTACGCCACCGCGTTTCAGGTGGGCAACGACAAGGCGTTCAAGGCGGCTGAAATGATCGCAGCTTTGGCACCGGGTGACCTGAACAAGGTGTTGTTTTGCAACTCCGGCAGTGAGGCGGCTGATACGTCAATGAAAGTCGCGCTGGCCTATCACCGCACTCGCGGAGAAGGCCATCGCAGTGTATTCATTGGTCGCGAACGCGGCTATCACGGTGCCGGATTGGGTGGTATGAGTGTCGGCGGTATTCCCGCCAATCGCAAAGTATTCAGCACCGCGCTGTTGCCACGGGTGGACCATCTGCGATTCATTCACGATCCGTTGAACCACGCGTTTATCAATGGGGTCGAGCCCTGAGGTTTCCCCACAAATAATTATTGTAAATCAAACAGGTGGGGCGTAGTCTTCACGTCAAAACGAGGTCTGCAATGGCCTGATCTTTTTCCTTTGTTAGCGACCAAGCAAACAAG
>JANYHZ010000263.1 GCA_025362135.1 Betaproteobacteria bacterium
CCGCCAGATACAGGCCTTTGATGCGCAGACTCGGAATCCCGAAAATCATCCCAACCACGGTTGTGATCAACCCTGCAAGAACGAATACGACAAGGATATTCAGGTCTGGCACACGCACCGCAAGGTTGTAAGCGGCATAAGCCCCAACCATCATGAAGCCGCCGGTACCCAGCGAAATCTGCCCGCAATAGCCGACGAGAATATTAAGCCCGACGGCGGCGAGCGAGAGGATCAGGAATGGAATGAGGATGGCACGGAAGATGTATTCGTCAGCCAACAGCGGAATGCCAACGAAGGCGACCAGTAACAGCAGGACGATGAAGATACGATCCTGTGCAATCGGAAACAACGCCTGATCGGCTTCGTAGCTGGTTTTGAATTGACCGTTTTCTCTATAGAACATATTTGCCTAAACCCGGTCGATGTGACGTTCGCCGAACAGGCCTTCCGGCCTGAACAACAAGAACGCAAGTGCCAACATGTACGCGAACCAGTTTTCGATGCCACCACCGATAATCGGACCCAGATACACTTCGGCAATTTTTTCGCCGACGCCGATGATCAGGCCACCGACAATAGCTCCCGGCACCGAAGTGAATCCGCCAAGAATGACGACCGGGATTGCCTTCAGTGCAATCAGCACCAGCGTAAACTGCACGCCAAGTTTGGAGCCCCAAATCATGCCGGCGACCAGCGCGACAAAGCCAGAAACGCTCCACACAATAACCCAGATGCGATTGAGTGGAATGCCTACCGATTGCGCCGCCTGATGGTCATCGGCTACCGCACGCAAGGCCCTGCCGGTGGCGGTTTTCTGAAAGAATATCGCCAGGAAAGTCACTAAAGCGGCGGCGATGCCTGCCGCGATGAAGTCTTCCAGGTTGATTAATATGCCGCCCTCAAACATGCTTTCCAGAATGATTTTCGGCTCTTTGGGCATGCCCAGGTCGATGCGATAAATATTGTCGCCAAATAGTTGTGGCCCCAGGCCCTCAATGAAATACGTAATGCCAAAGGTGGCAAGAAACAGGATGATGCCTTCTTGATTCACAAGATGGCGCAACACCAATCGCTCAATGGCGAACGCGGCACCGACCATCAGCAACGTCGCGAAAATAAACGCCACCGGCATCGGCATGACTTCTGAAAAGCGTGCAAACGCGAGTGCCGCCAGCAATACCATCGCCCCCTGCGCAAAATTAAATACGCCGGAGGCTTTGTAGATCAGTACAAACCCTAATGCGACCAAGGAATAAAGGACCCCAGCCATGAGGCCACCGAGGACTACTTCGATAAACGGGCCCATGCTACTTGGCACCTTTAAACGGGGTTTGCGAAAGGTTCGAGCAAGTCTCTTTGGCGACGACTCCAAAACAGGAAAGTTGCGTAGGTCGGGTTAGACTCGCAGTGTCGTAACCCAACAACGGTCGCCATTGAAGAAACCGAGTTGGGTTACGGCTACGCCTAACCCAACCTACGTCGCTAATCTCAATCATCAGTGCTGCACCCCAAGATAGGCGTCAATCACGGCCTGATTGTTGCGCACGTCATCCGGCGCGCCATCGCCAATTTTCTTGCCATAGTCAAGCACCACGACGCGATCCGAAATGTCCATGACGACACCCATATCGTGCTCGATCAACACGATGGTCGTACCGAACTCCTCATTCACATCGAGCACGAAGCGGCACATATCCTGTTTTTCTTCGACATTCATGCCGGCCATCGGCTCATCGAGTAACAGCATGGTCGGCTCAGCCGCCAGGGCGCGCCCAAGTTCAACGCGCTTTTGCAAACCGTAGGGCAATCTTCCCACCGGCGTTTTGCGGATCGACTCGATTTCCAGGAAAGTGATGATTTCCTCGACCCGTGCGCGGTGCACGAGTTCTTCGCGTTGCGTGGCACCCCAGTACACGGCCTGTTGCAGAATGCCGGTTTTCATCATCAGGTTTCGACCGGTCATCAAATTATCTAGAACGCTCATCCCTTTGAACAACGCGATATTCTGAAACGTACGCGCCACACCTTGCGAAGCCACTTTATGCGGATTCATCTGGTGGCGTTTTTCACCCTTGAACGTAATGGTGCCTTGCTGTGGGTGATACACGCCGTTGATGACATTCAACAGCGAACTCTTGCCCGCGCCATTGGGGCCGATGATCGCGCGGATCTCGTGTTCGCGCACATCAAAACTGATATCGGAGAGTGCCTGCACACCGCCAAACGCCAACGAGATGTTTTCGAGTTCGAGGATGACGGCGCCGATTTTGCGTTGTTGGACGGTAACGGTCGCACCCGTGTCGGCGGCGCTCGCATTCACAGGCATTGCGTCCGCAATCATCAGGCGGCTTTCCTGGCAACAGTTGACGCTTGATTCGATGCACTTGTTTTTGCCACCCCAATTCTCAAATCTGCGCGCACGACGCCGCTTCGGCCGTCCTCAAACTTCATCGCCGCTTCGATCTCACAATGGTCGACCGTCGAAAAAAGTGCATCGACAATGAGTGCGTATTTCTCGGCGATGATATTGCGTCGCACCTTGCGCGTACGCGTCAACTCACCATCGTCTGCATCGAGCTCTTTGTGCAGGATCACAAAGCGTGAAATTTGCGAGGTCGCGAGCTTCGGGTCGGCGGCGAGATCGGCATTAACCTTACCAACGCAATCGGCAATCAGCGCATAGACCTCGGTCTTGGCGGCCAAATCGGCGTAACCGGAATAGCCGAGATTGCGGCGTTCCGCCCAATCCCCGAGTGCCGCCACATCGATATTGATCATCGCGGTCACCTGGTCCCTTCCGTCACCGAACGCGACCGCCTCTTTGATATACGGAAAAAACTTGAGTTTGTTCTCGATATATTTTGGCGCGAACAGACTTCCATCAGCCAGGTGCCCCACATCCTTGGCGCGGTCGATGATGATGAG
>JANYHZ010000028.1 GCA_025362135.1 Betaproteobacteria bacterium
GGCCTTCAACGGAGTTTTCGAGACGCCCATAGACGTGAGTATTTAAAGTCTGACATCCCCAGGTTGATCGCACGACACATTATCTTACCGAGGTGACGCAATGCGGGACGCAACCAAATCAATGCCACTCGACGGCCTGAAAGTGCTGGAGATGGGCACGCTGATTGCAGGTCCTTTCTGCGGACGGCTGCTCGCCGAATTCGGCGCCGACGTGATCAAGATCGAAACACCCGCTGACGGTGATCCGCTACGCAAGTGGCGAAAGCTCCACGAAGGTACGAGTCTCTGGTGGTACGCACAGGCGCGTAACAAGAAATCGGTGACGGTAAATCTGCGCGAAAAAGAAGGTCAGGACATTGTCCGCAAACTCGCACTCGAAGCCGATATCATCGTCGAGAATTTCCGCCCTGGCACGCTGGAAAAATGGAACCTCGGTTTTGAATCGCTTAGTAGAGACAATCCCAAGCTCATCATGGTCAGGCTCTCGGGCTTTGGCCAAACCGGGCCATATAAGGATCGCGTCGGCTTTGGCGCGATCGGCGAATCGATGGGCGGCATACGCTACCTCACCGGCTACCCCGATCACGCACCGGTGCGCGTCGGCATATCGATAGGCGATTCGCTGGCCGCGATGTACGGCGCGATGGGGGCATTGATGGCGCTGCATCACCGCCACAAAACCGGCAAGGGCCAAATGGTGGATGTCGCCCTGTACGAAGCGGTGTTTTCGCTGATGGAATCGATGCTTCCCGAATTCGGCATGTCGGGCTTTGTGCGCGAGCGGACCGGCGCGTCCCTGCCCGGCATCGTGCCATCCAATACCTACCTGTGTGGCGATGGTCAGTACGTGGTGATTGGCGCGAACGGCGATTCTATTTTCAAGCGCATGATGTTGGCCATTGACCGCGCGGATCTGGCCAATGATGCAGCTCTCGCCGACAACGCGGGCCGCACCCGACGTACTGAAGAGCTCGACACCGCCATCGCCGCGTGGACCGGGGCAAACAATTTGACCGATGTGCTGGCTGTGCTGGACAAAGCCGATGTACCCTCGGGACGCATATATTCCATCGCCGACATCGTGGCCGATATGCAGTATCAGACGCGCGGCATGATCGAAAAACACAAACTCGGTGATAATAAAGAAGTGTGGCTGCCGGGGATTGTGCCGAAGCTTTCCGAGACGCCAGGCGGGACGAAATGGATCGGGCCGAAACTGGGGGAACATACGGCGGAGGTGTTGCGTGCGATTGGGTATGACGATGCGGCGCAGAAGGGCTTGAGGGGGCGGGGGGTTATCTAAAGCATGAAACAACGCATTTACATCAACGACGTCGCCGTGCGGGATGGTTTCCAGATTGAGAAAAACATCATCTCGACCGAAACCAAGATCGCACTCATCGACGCGCTCTCGGAAACGGGCGTCGCCAAAATCGAGACTACCTCGTTCGTGCATCCCAAGTTGGTGCCGAATATGGCGGACGCAGTGGAGGTCCTGGCGAACATCAAGCGCGCAGCCGACGTGACCTATAGCGTGCTGGTGCCGAATCGTAAAGGCATGGAACGCGCCGTCGCCACTCATCAATCCGATGGCAGGATTGACGAAATCAATGTGGTCGTGTCGGCATCGGAAACGCATAACCGCGCCAACGTGAACCGCACCTGCGACGAATCCTTCGCCGATTTTGCAATCATGGTGAAAATGGCGAAGTCAGCAGGCATTCGCATCAACGGCAGTATCTCCACGTCATTCGGTTGTCCGTTCGAAGGCTATGTACCGGAGGATCGTGTACTCGGCTTTGCGAGACGCTTCGCCGATCTTGGTTTTGACGGCGTGAGCCTGGCCGACACCACCGGCATGGCTAACCCGGCGCAGGTCGAGCGATTATCCGCTGCGGCCGTGAGACAGTTTTCAAATATCGAACTCACGTTGCATTTTCACAATACCCGCGGCATGGGGCTGGCCAATGTGATCGCAGGCATCAGAGCAGGCATTGTTCATTACGACGGCTCGCTCGCAGGGTTGGGTGGTTGCCCTTTTGCGCCCGGAGCCACCGGCAATATCTGCACGGAGGACATGGTGAATATGCTCGAGGACATGGACTACGATACCGGCGTCGACCTGGACAGATTATTGGCAGCGGCTGTGAAAATGCCTGCTATCGTCGGCCACGACGTGACCGGGCAGGTCATGCGGGCGGGTAAGACGATGCATCTCCACGCCGTGCCGGGCAAGCTCTACACGCAGTGAACAAACTCACAGGATGAAGATGAAAAAAATTGTGCTTGCCGTTGCAACCTTATTTGCCGCCAATGCCTATGCGGGTGACTTGAATCAGATTGGCACCCTGACGCAAAACCAATTCCTGAAACTTTCCACCGATCTCGGCGCGGCGAGCGCCTACAAAGGCGTCACACCGGCTACGCCACTTGGCGCCGTCGGCTTCGATATTGGTGCCGAAATAACGCAGACTTCGATTGAGAATTCGGCGATATTTCGACAGGCTGGTGCGGGCGACGTCAGCAATTTGGTTGTGCCGAAAATCCACGTGACGAAAGGGCTGCCCGGCGGATTCGATATCGGTGCCTTCGTCAGCCGCGTGTCGGGTATCGGAGGCTCGCTGATTGGCCTGGAGGCGCGTTACGCAATTCTCGATGACGGCTTGACTACCCCGGCGCTCGGCGTGAGGCTTTCAGGAACTAAACTATCCGGCGTGTCCAAACTTAATCTTTCCACCGTCGCGGTGGATGCGATGCTGTCGAAGAAACTCACGTTGGTCACACCCTACATCGGCGCAGGCAGTGTGCGCGTAAAAAGCGGTGCCGATGTCGCGGGGCTGCGCGAAGAGAGCTTTAACAAATCGCGCGTGTTCATCGGCATGAACGTGAATTTTCTGTTGGCAAATATTGCGCTGGAAGCAGAAAAAATGGGCGGTAACAACAGCGTGTCGGCCAAAGCCGGATTCAGATTTTAGGATTCAATCAATAATATTTATGCGGGATGAGGAGAGGGAAAATGGTCAAGAAAATAATCGGCGCAGCGTTACTACTGGTGGCGGCTTCGATTGGAATCACCGCAAATGTTGTGCAGGCGCAAGCGCTAGAAAAGAAAAAAATCACTATCGCTGTCGGCGGCAAAGGATTGTTTTATTACCTGCTGCTGACCATCGCCGAACGTAACGGCTACTTCAAGGACGAAGGGCTGGAGGTCGAGATTCCTGATTTTGCGGGCGGTGCCAAAGCATTGCAGGCGCTGGTTGGCGGCAGTGCCGACATGGTGTCTGGTGCGTTCGAACACACGATCAACATGCAGGCCAAAAAGCAGCCAATTACGGCGGTGGTGTTGCAGGCCGGCTACTCGTCAATCGTGCTGGTGCTACCCAAAGACAAAGCCGCGAAGTACAAATCGCCCAAAGACCTGAAGGGTTTGAAAATCGGCGTGACGGCACCCGGTTCGTCGACCAATATGTTCGTCAACAATTTGCTCGCCAAAGATGGCCTGAAGCCGACCGATGTTGCCATCATCGGCACAGGGGCAGGTTCTGGCGCAGTGGCTGCGATGGAAAAGGGTGAAATAGACGGTATGTCAAATCTGGACCCGGTCATCAGCCAGTTGGAAGCTACCGGCAAATACGTCGCCGTTGCCGACAGCCGTACCGAAAAAGGAATGCAGGACATTTATGGCGGCGACTATCTGGCGTCGTGTATTTACGTCAATTCCGATTTCACGAAGAAAAATCCCAACACCACACAGGCTGTCGTCAATGCCATGGTGCGCTCGTTGCGTTGGCTGGCCAAGGCCACACCCGAACAAGTGATGGCGGTGGTGCCGGAATCGTATATGGGCGGTAACCGCGGACAATACAAATCGGCGTTGCTCAAAAACATGATCGGCTATTCCGCCGACGGCCAGATGAGCATGAAAGCCGCGCAGAACGTCTACAAAGTGCTGAAACAGTTTGAGCCGTCGGTAATTGCGGCGGGCAGCTCGATCAACCTGGCCGCAACGTTTGACAATCAATTCGCACTGAAGGCCGCGGCGAAATACAAATGATGTTTTCCCGCCCTCATTGATGCGTACGGCATGACCACCGCACTTTCTTTCACCAATGTCACCGTTACCTTTACCGGTAAGTCGGGTGGTGTCGGCTACACGGCGGTAGAAGACACGACCCTCAATATTGCCGACGGCGAATTCGTCTCGGTGGTCGGCCCGACCGGTTGCGGAAAATCCACGCTGCTCAACATTGGTGCCGGGCTACTAAAGGCATCGAGCGGCGAGGTGAACGTTTTTGGCGAGCCGTTGATCGGCTTGAATGCGAAAGCCGGATATATGTTTCAGTCGGAGTCGCTCATGCCATGGCGCTCTGCGCTCGATAACGTGACCGCAGGATTGCAGTTTCGGGGCATGGAGGCATCGAGTGCGCGCGAAAAAGGCGAGCAATGGCTTGCGCGCGTCGGACTCAGTGGTTTCGGCAATCGTTATCCACATGAGCTTTCCGGTGGCATGAGGAAGCGCTGTGCACTCGCGCAAATGCTGATCCTCGACCCGAAAATCATGTTGATGGATGAACCTTTCTCCGCGCTCGACATCCAGACGCGTCAGTTGATGGAAAACGAGCTTTTGCAGTTGTGGGAGGAGGACAAGAAGTCAGTCCTTTTTATCACCCACGATCTGGAAGAGGCGATCTCGCTTTCGGATCGCGTCATCGTACTGGCGGCAGGCCCCGCCACGCACCCCATCGGCGAATTCGCAATCGATCTGCCGCGCCCGCGTGATGTTGCCGAGATTCGCATGACGCCGAAGTTCCTTGAACTGCACGCACAGATCTGGCATGCGATGAAAGAGGAAGTGTTGAAGGGTTATGCGCAAACAAGGAACAAGGTCGTGGTATGAAAAAAATCCCCGTCTGGTTCTGGCAAATCGCGCTGCTGATCGCGATCTTCGTCATCTGGCATCTGGCCACGGCACCTGGCCTGATCCCGCCGATTTTTTTTGACAACGAACACCGCGCCGCATTTTTCTTCGGTGAACCGGAAAAAATTTTTAGTGCTATCTGGTTGTGGTTTACCAGTGGAGAAATCTATCCGCACCTGTGGGTAACGCTGCAGGAAACGGTGCTCGCGTTTGTGATCGGCACGCTGCTGGGTCTGGCGGTGGGACTTTGGCTGGGATTGACGCCGACTGCGTCCGCCATTCTCGACCCCTATGTGAAGGCGATGAACGCGATGCCGCGGGTGATTTTGGCACCCATCTTTATGGTCTGGTTTGGTCTTGGCATCTGGTCCAAGGTGGCACTTGGTGTGACGCTGGTGTTCTTCATCGTGTTCTTCAATGTCTATCAGGGTGTGAAAGAAGTTTCGCCGGTGGTGTTAAACAATGCACGCATGCTCGGTGCCAATGCGTCGCAGCTATTGCGCTACGTGTATTTGCCTTCGGCGACCTCGTGGGTATTTTCAAGCCTGCACACTTCCGTCGGTATGGCTTTTGTCGGGGCAGTCGTCGGGGAATATCTGGGCAGCGCCAAGGGTGTTGGTTATCTGATCCATCAGGCTGAAGGCTCGTTCGATATCAACACCGTATTCGCCGGCATCCTGGTGTTGACGGTATTTGCGTTGTTGCTCGATTTCGCAGTCACGTTTGCTGAAAACAAATTGCTCAAGTGGCGCCCGCAACAGGCGGAAACGGAAACGACGTAAGCGGCTTATGGGGCGCATCTAATAACGCAGAACGCCATTTGGCGAACCTTTGCGAGGAAAAAGTTCATACGAACCGCGCCAGTGCTCGTGTTTTGTAAATAAACCAAACCATCGCATGCGATGGAATTGTCGAATACTCCGTATTCCAACGTGATTGCACACGCTAATCTTCAGGCTGTCGCGTCAAATCTGAGGCAAGCAATGGATGCACTGAAGAAATACTGGGCGTTTCTCAGTTACAGCCACCAGGACACCAAGGTGTGCGAGTGGCTGCACCAGTCATTGGAAAGCTTTCGTGTGCCGCGCCGATTGGTCGGTCGCGAGTCGCGCGAAGGAAACATTCCGGCGCGACTGTTTCCGGTTTTTCGTGATCGAGACGAATTGCCGGGTTCTTCCGAACTCGGCAAGAACCTGACCGAGGCACTGGCGCAGTCGCGTTATCTGATCGTGGTCTGCTCGCCATCTGCCGCGCGTTCTCGCTGGGTGAATGAAGAAATACGTCAGTTCAAAATGATGGGCGGCGAGGGCCGGATTCTGGCGCTCATTATCGATGGCGAACCCAACGCCGCCGACAAACCCAACAGCGGCCTGCTGGAGTGTTTTCCCGAAGCACTGAAATATCGCGTGGACGCATCCGGCAATCTCACCAGTCAGCGTGTGGAACCAATCGCGGCCGATATTCGCCGTGGGCGGGAGACCAGATCGATTGCGATGCTGCGTCTCATCGCCGGTTTACTCGGTGTGCCGTTCGATGAGCTTCGCCAACGTGACCGCGAACGTGCGCGGCGCAGGTTTGCCATCCGCGCCGTCGTTGGTGTCACGCTGTTTGTGCTGCTGGCAGGTGGCCAGGGCTGGCGCCTTCGACAAAACCGCATGGAGCGTCTGGAAGAGCTGGGTCGTGAGGCGCTGATGCAAAGT